>CAYJPT010000052.1:0-14702 GCA_964372165.1 uncultured Desulfovibrionaceae bacterium
TTTTTTGCGTCCCGCAGGGCGAATGAAGGCAGTGTGCCTTTCTGATTTATTCTGCTTGCAGAATAAATCAGCATTTCCTTAAAGTTTATTTACAGTATTTGTTGTGCCCTCGTCTACAATTGTTTATAGCCTAAGTTAAGTTATTTGCATGTTTGCGTACATGTAGTTGATTCATTATGCAATATCCATGAATAAATAAAGCATTTGATTATGACTTATACCTTGACCAGTTCCAAGTAGTGACTTATTTATAATGTATTATGAATTGGGACTGGGATAAACTACAAGAAAAACGGCAAAGGCAGTCGCGCCAAACCCCTCCACCTAGTGGTGGTAATGGTGGTGGCTCAGGCGACAATGGCGGTAATAATCGCCAACCTCCAATCAATTTTAAACAATTTCCTGAGAACCCACTAAGTGGTAAATTTAGTGCGCCTAGCAAAAAAGGTATTTGGATACTGCTTGGCGTAGTTCTTGGTGTTTGGCTTTTGTCAGGTATTTTTATTGTAAATCCTGATGAAGAAGGTATCGTCTTACGATTTGGTAAGTATGTACGTACCGTAGGACCGGGACCGCACTATCATTTACCCTCACCCATTGAAAGTGTATATAAGCCAAAGGTCACACAAGTTTTGCGTGGCGAGGTGGGCTTTCGTTCTATAGGACAAGAGCGTAGCTTCCAGCAAGGGCAAGTAAGAACAGTGCCTGAAGAGGCTTCCATGCTTACTGGTGATGAAAATATTGTAAATGTGCAATTTAGCGTGCAATACAAAATTAAAGATCCGGTGGAATATCTCTTTAATGTTACTGATCAAGCGGCAGTTGTACGCAATGCTGCTGAGGCTGCCATGCGCGAAGTTATAGGTAAAAGTATGATTGATTCAGCCTTAACTGATGGTAAAATACAAATTCAAAGTGATGCTACGGATTTATTACAAAAAATATTGAATAGATATGAAATTGGCGTGCAAATTATTGCCGTGCAATTACAAGATGTGCATCCACCTCAAGAAGTAATTGATGCTTTTAAAGATGTTGCCTCAGCACGTGAAGATAAAAGCCGTATTATAAATGAGGCTGAAGCATACCGTAACGAACTGTTACCCGTTGCTCGTGGTCGTGGTGCCGAGCTTGAAAACCAAGCTCAATCTTATAAAGAAACACGCATTCAAGGTGCACAAGGTGAAACGCAACGTTTCTTAGCTGTACTTGTAGAATATGAAAAGGCTGCTGACGTTACAAAAAAGCGTCTGTACTATGAAGCTATGGAAGATATATTAACTAACGCTACTGATAAAATTATTATACCAGAAGGTACTGCAGATAGAATTTTACCATTTTTACCCCTTGAAAAAGGTACAAATGTCAATGCTAAAGGTGCTGCAGCCGCAGGAGGAGCAAAATAATGAATAAATCTCCTCTAAGTTTAGTAATTGCTCTTTTTATAGTGGTAGTATTGGCTTGGCAAAGTTTCTTTGTCGTGCATGAAACGGAGAAGGCCCTTGTACTACAATTAGGTGTGCCAAAGGATACGATTTATGGTCCGGGCCTACATTTTAAGTTACCATTTATCCAAAACATTATTTACTTTGATGCTCGAATTCTTGATTATGATGCTCGCCCCACAGAAGCTTTTACTGTCGATAAAAAAGCTATTGTTTTAGATAACTATGCCCGTTGGCGCATAGAAGATCCTTTACAGTTCTATCGCACAATGCGCACCATTCCTGGAGCTCAAGCTCGCCTTGATGACGTAGTATATTCTCAACTACGTGCTCTTGTAGGTGGTTACACTTTGACAGAAGTAGTATCGACCCAGCGTGCGCAAATTATGGAAGAGGTTACTACGCGTGTCGCTAACCTTATGCGAGGATTTGGGGTTGAGGTGGTTGATGTACGCATTAAACGCACAGATTTGCCCGCGGAAAACCAACGCGCAATATTTGAGCGTATGCGTGCCGAGCGCGAACGCCAAGCAAAACAATATCGTTCTGAAGGAGTTGAGGAATCTACACGTATTCGATCTGATGCTGACCGCCAAAGAGCGGTAATTTTGGCTGAGGCCGCTAGAAAGGCTGAAATTATTCGTGGTGAAGGTGATGCTATTGCTGCAAAAACCTATGCGGATGCTTTTAGTCAAGCACCTGAATTTTTTGATTTTCAACGTGGCCTGGATACTTTACGTAAATCATTGCGTAATAATAGCCGTATTGTGCTTTCTCAAGAAAATCCAGTGCTTAAACCCCTACAGTAAGGGCAAATTAGAGGGGGGCTTATGTCCTCATTTTTAGAAGCATATGAGCGAATAAAATTCGCAACGCATACAAAAACTCAAGTAGAATTAGCTAAGGTACTCGATATAAGGCAATCAAGCATTTCTGATGCTAAAAGACGTAATTCAGTACCGGCTGATTGGTTTATGAAGCTTTTTGAAAAATTTGGTCTTAATCCAGATTGGCTTAAGCAAGGCGTTGGTCCTATGTACCTACGTACTGAACAAGGTTATGAACCTCAAGAAGCATTGATTAGTGGTTTAGGTGAAGACCCCACTCACTATGGTGACCCTGCTGCAAAAAGTGTTATACTTACAGTTCACGGTATGAGCTGTGAGTATAAAGACGGGGATGTTGCACCCTTGCTTCCGCAAGTAGGTAAGATATCACTGCCACTTAATTTTGCAGGTCCAAGTGTAACAGTTGTACGAATGGATGCACCAAATATGGAGCCAAATATTGTACGTAATGCCTATATAGGTGTTGATACTGTAGCTACCATGCCAATTTCTGGCACAGTGTATGCTATTTACTCACCGCATGAGGGGCTAACTGTAAAAAGGCTTTTCCTTGATGACAATTCACAATCCTACCTTTTACGCTCTGATGCACCTCTTTATCCTGAAAGTAGTGTAGATGCATCGGCACTTACTCCCCGCATAATGGGGCGTGTGGTATGGGTTTTACAGCAAATCTAAATATAATAACTTAGTTGCTAAAAGGGGAGGCTTAGGTCTTCCCTTTTTTATTTTTAAATCACTGAGATTGGGTTATATATAATTAAGACTCCTGCACAATTACTTTTTCAGTATAATTTTGTGGAAATTGTAAAAAAATTTACAGTGCAGGACTAAAGTGTAAAAAATCAATCGCTTGCGTTGCTTTCTATAGCCGTAAGGCTCGTCCATCGCCTAACGGCTACGGCTTCGCCGCTCTTCGGGTAGGACTCTTGATTTATCGGCCGCATTGACTACTGTCAACGCTCCATAAGACTGCGCACAATGAATTGTGCAGGAGTCTTTAATTACTGAAAATTGTTTTATATAAATTTGCTACCATATTTTTTTTGCACATTGCATTAAGTGTTTTAATGGCTGTCCGATAATAAACATTAAGGTACAGCCTATAGTGGGTTTGCTTTTAAAGTGGCCCAGACCTTTGTTATGTGAAATAATTACACATGACACCGGCACTCCCGCGCCGAGTCTTAAAATGCCTAAGCTCATAAAGTTTAGGCATTTTTAATTTTTTATGACTTATGCAATTAAACAGCATCAGCATTTATTATTTTGAAATATAATAATCTTCGGCGTCAATTGCTTTATTAAATTCTTTGTACAAAAAATTCTGTAAAAAAATAATAACTAATTTCAATTGAAATAATTTCAAAATAATTTCAATTTTTTTTTGGACAATGGACATAAAACAAGCTATTTTTATATTATCTTAATTATAGAGTGAAAAGACTGTTTTTGTAAAAAAAATGTATAAATAGTCTTAATTATAAATATGTTATTGTTTTTAATTAGTAGGTATTATGAGTTTACATAAACCAGTACATCCTTTGTCAGTTTTACCTTATCTTGACCTGCACTCAGAGCATGTGCCAACAATTCCTGATGATGCTGCTTGTTTTGCTTTGTGGGATTATTATGAAATGCTGGATAATATTCGCATACATTCACTGCTGGTAGCAGATTTTGCAACAGCATTGGCAAAGCTTGCTGTCAGCAATGGGTGTAATGTATGTGTACCTTCTATTCGTGCTAGTGCTTTGCTTCACGATATTGCAAAAAGCTATACTATTAGTCACGGTGGTAGCCATGCCCAAAAAGGTGCGTCATGGGTTATAAGTGCAACAGGTAACAGAAAAATAGCTCAAGGTGTTGCCATGCATGTTCATTGGCCGTGGCATTTACCTAATGATATATGCCAATTACCTTTTTTTGTAATGTATGCAGACAAGCGTGTTATGCATGAAAAATGTGTTTCCCTTAATGCTCGATATGAAGACTTATTAATTCGTTATGGCATTACAGAAGCACATAAGGCGTCAATCCATGAATCATATATGCAAGGTAAAGATATTGAGCAAGCTTTATCTGTACGATTGGGAGTTAATTTAGATGCGTATACTTTTGATAGTGGGCGGCTGGTCCAACGAGCGTGATGTATCAATTAATGGTGGTAAAAATATTGCCACGGCATTAAATGGACGTGGTCATAGTGTCACATTTTTTGATTTGAGCCTTGGTTTTGATAATTTACTTAACATAGCTAAACAACATGACTTTGCCTTTATTAATTTGCATGGTGTACCAGGAGAGGATGGTCTTGTGCAAAGCATGCTTGACTCTATCAATATACCTTATCAAGGTAGTGGTGCTGCAGCCTCTTTTTTATCTTTACATAAAGCAGCTACTAAACAAGTTTATCGCATGGCGCAAATTCCAACTCCCGATTGGGAATTTTTATCGACCCCACCACCTTCCCATTGGGAACCAAGTTTTCATTATCCCATTTTTGTAAAAAGTAATACAGGTGGTTCTTCATTACTATTGTTTTGTACAAATAATAGACAAGAGCTTGATATTGCAATGGAAAAAATTTTTGCTGCCGGCTGTGATGTACTTATTGAACCTAGCATTGCTGGTGTTGATACAACATGTGGCGTACTTGGGGATATAGCTTTGCCACCAATTCTTATTCGACCTCAAGGTGATTTTTTTGACTACGCAAGCAAATACGAAAAAGGTGGAGCAGAAGAAATTTGCCCAGCCCCGTTACCTGCACATATAAATACTAAAATGCAAGAATTGGCTCTACAAGCTCATCGTGCCTTAGGACTTTATGGATATAGCCGTACAGACTTTAGACTTATGGATGATGAAAACTTATTTGTTATTGAAACTAACACATTACCAGGCATGACCAATACAAGTCTTATTCCTCAAGAAGCAGCAGAGATTGGAATCAATTTTGGAGATTTATTAGAAAAACTTATTGATTTTGGTTTGCAGCGTAATAAAGTGTAGCTTTGTAAAATACCAAGCAAGTTAGAAAAGTTTGCAAAAAATTGTCCATAACATAAAGTTTAGTAAAACAAAAATGCGCATACATGTATTTTGTTATGCTTAACAACTAGCTTAGTGGGCAAGGTAAACACAAGAGATTAATAATTTTATGACAAAACTGGGTTTAAAATATCGTTGATATTAAAGTAAATTTAATAAACATGCTTTTAGGCATTAACAGTCTTGCAAAATGAGTTAATATTGCTTTGCGTGTTTTTTTCGTAAGTTATGTTTTGCAAAGTTTGCGAGAACACTTTGTGTTCTTTAGGGCGAATTATTTTGCCTACCCAAGAGGCACTTGTGATGTGTGTTTTTTTCTGAGAAATACGTGTAAACGTAATTTTCAGCATGGACTAATTATTTTACAAGGGGGATTTATTCATGCAGCGTTTATTTTTCTTACTATTGTTTTGTGGAGTAATGCTTTATGCACAGAGTGTGCATGCTATTAGCATAGGAGGAAGTGTGCGTGGTGGTGGTTTTGGCTTTGGTGTTTCCTCTGATGGTTCAGCCACAGTAAGAGGAGGTACAGGTCATGTAGGTGGATCTGTACATGTGGATTCAAATTCAAATAATTCATCATCTAGTCAAAGTAGCTCAAATTCACAAAATTCTTCCGCATCAAATTATAATGATGTCAAAGTGATTTTTCAAATATCACCCAATGAATTGCCAAAGTATAAAGGGAAAACACCTAAAGTATACGCTAGATTAAATGGAGCTTTATTGTATTCCGACACTATTTTCTTGGGTTATAATAGGACCAATAAGCAAATTGAAATCAAGGTAATTGATCCAGATGGTAGCATACGCCACAGTGCTATGTTTGATAAAGATATACGTATAAGGGTAAGCAAGGGAGATTGCCAAATGGTAGGAAATGATTTTATTTGCCCACAATAGGTAATAAGTTACTTAGTCGGCATTGAAAAACTAAACAATATGTTGAAAATACACTATTTTTTTCAAAATTGGATAAACAGTAATGCTATAAATAAGGGCATGGAATGCACTTTTCAGGAATTATTATGGTGCTAACGTACTTGCCTTTTTAGTGCCGACTAACTTACCAAGTTGATAGCATATAGTTTTTTAATGAATTTTTAAGGCTCTATACAGCTTACTGTGTAGAGCCTTATCTATCGGCATTTAAAAAAATATAAGTGTTTGTAAATATATATCGAATTTACAGTATGTTCCCATAGTGTATTTTTTTATAAAAATTAATTTTTTAGCCAATAGCTTAGTTTTCGATATAATTGCTGTGGGTTAATAGGTTTTGTAATGTGGTCATTCATACCGTGCTGAATGCTAATTTCCTTATCTCCTGACATAGCATGTGCTGACATTGCAAGAATTGGTAAATTATCTAAGTCAGTATTTTGACGTATTTTTTTTGTTGCGGTTAGACCATCCATAATTGGCATTTGAATATCCATAAGCACTAAGTCGTATCTATTGTTTGCTAACATATCTAATGCTTCTTCACCGTTTCCTGCAATATCTACTGTATATCCAACGTTTTTTAATAGCTCACAAGCAACAATTTGATTAATTTCATTATCCTCAACTAAGAGCAGATGACCATGATATTTGCCTTGACCAAGTGGACTTGGATCTAAAGATTTTTTATAGCAAGATATATCTTCATCTGAAGCAACATTAAAATCACATGTAAAGTAAAAAGTAGAACCAGTATGCAATTGGCTTACAATTTTAATATCTCCATTCAACATCTGCGCAATACTTTTGGCAATCACAAGACCAAGTCCAGTACCACCAAACTTTCTAGTTACTGAAGAGTCAGCTTGGCTAAATGCAGAAAAAATTCTTTTAATTTGTTCTTCGCTAAGCCCTATTCCTGTATCTTTAACGGCAAATTCGCAACTTAAAATACCATTATTTATTTGAGAACTTACATTAAGTTCAATACTACCTTGCTGTGTAAATTTTAAGGCATTTCCAACGAGATTGAATAAAATTTGTTTGATTCGTACGGGGTCACTCATTATAAGCGTATCGCTCAAATCACCACAATTAATTTTAAGTGCAATAGATTTTTCTGCAGCTTTTGGTGCAAAAAGAGTTTTCAGTTCGCAGCATATCTCATCAAGAGCAAAAGGTATACTTTCAAGCTCAAGCTTACCTGCTTCTATTTTAGAAAAATCCAAAATATCATTAATAATCCTTAAAAGATTATTAGCTGAAAAAAGTATGTTCTGTATGTAGCCCTCTTGTGCATCATTAAGAGAGGTTTGGGCTAATAGGTATAATAATCCTAGAATACCATTCATAGGTGTGCGTATTTCATGACTCATGTTTGCAAGAAATTCGCTTTTTGCCTGGGTGCTTTTCTCTGCAAGATCACGTGCTAATCGCAAATCATTTTCAACTTCATGGATTTCACTTAACATAGTTTCTAATTCGCGTAAATCTCTTAGATAACTAACTATAGCATGCTTATCATCATTTTTAATTCGAACAAGTGTAACCTCAGCTGGGATTGCCAATCCTGTTGACGGATTTTGATACATAGCATCAAATCTACAAAAACCTTCTTTTAAAGCTGTGCTTAGTTTTTCCAAAACCAAAACTGAGCTAGGTTTACCATCTGGCTGTTCTGTAGGAATTGTTTGCCAAAAATTGTCAAGCAACTCTTGTTTAGAAGAAAATCCAAAAAGCCTGATAGATTCTTCATTACAATCGAGCAGGTTTTGGTTATCATCCCAAAACTTAATACTAAGTGGCGTTGCATCAAACATTACTTGTGTTCTAGATTCAGCAGCTTTTATAAGTTCTTGACTTTTCTTAAGTTCACGCAAGTCTTTGGTGTAACCAACTACTATAGGCTCACCATGATAATCAGTTCTTATAAGTGTTATTTCAGCAGGTATTGGTTCACCATTAGGTTTTTGATGTAACCATTCAAAAGTGCAAAAGCCTTGCTCAAAAGCTGTAGAAATGTTTTTGAGTGCTAACTCACTAGATGCAATTCCATTGGGTTGAAATTCAGGCGAAAGCTCAAAAAAGCGCTCAATATAGTCCTTTTTGCTATTAAGTTCAAAGAGCTTAACCGCTGCAAGATTACAATCAATGTTATGAAATTCTTGATTCCAGAAGTTTGCGCAAAGTGGCATTGTATCGAGCATAATCATTGCACGTTGCTCAGCTTCACGCGCACGCACTCTTGTAGCAACAAGCTCACTAAAATCTCGTTGGTATGCTGCAATCATAAATTCATCATTAATACTTACACGTATAAGTGTAACTTCTATTTGTAAAGGCTCGCCAAAAATAGTTTTCAAAACCCACTCAAAACGCTTATAGCCGGTTTCAAAGGCTTCTTGTAGGTATAGCATCATTAAATTGAGAGAATAGCCTCCATTGGGTTGACACTCTGGTGAACAATCATAAAACTTCTCTAAGTATTCTTTTTTGGTTTCAAATCCAAGCATATTCATTGCGGCAAAGTTACAATCTACTGTTTCGTATGCTGAATTCCACAAGTTTACACCAATTGGCATTGACTCAAGCATTGCTAAAGTACGTTGTTCAGCTTGAATTGCTTTAAGCTTACTAGCATTAATTTCTCTTAAATCCCTTGAATACTCAATAATCATAAGTTGACTTTGATAACTAATTCGCACAAGATGCACTTCAGTCGGTACAGGCTCACCATTTGTGTCAATATATGTCCATTCAACAGTGCAACTGCCTGTATTTAATGCTTTTGCTAAGACATCTTTCGCAAATCTAATTGAGTTTTGACCATTAGGCTGTTTTTCAGGATATGAGTTATAAATACCGTCTAGGTATTCCTGCTTTGATGAAAATCCTAACATAGATATTGCAGCAGCATTACAATCTATCGCATCAAAATTTCTATTCCAAAAAGTAATGGCAACTGGTGCAGCATCAAGAGTTATCCTAGCACGTATGTCAGCTTCGATTTCATCTTCATTAATTAATAAATCTTCATAATTTTCATTGAATTTGCTTAAAATAATTTCTTCATCACAGTCATTTATTAGTGTAAGCTCATATTTTATTTTAATTATTTTATCGTTCAGTAAATGCAACCAATCAAAAGAGCAAAAACCTTCACTTACAGCTTGATTTAAGTATTCTTTACCAAGCTCTATTGAGTTTCTGCCATTACCCTGTGTATTAGGCATAAAAGCTTTATTTTCTATAAATTCATCAATACTACTGATTCCAAAAAATTCCATAAAAGATTTAGAGCAATATACCAACTCACCATTTTTCTTCCAGCAAGCTAAAATCAAATTAGTAGCGTCAAGTAGAGCACCAGTTAGCGTATTTTGTAAGAAGTATTTTTTGTTCATATTAAATTTTCATGTTTACAATATTGATTATAATTAGTGTTATGTTTATTGCCTATAACAATGTATTAGTTTTACGGTTCAATTATAATATATATTTAAGTAATGTCAAACTCGAAGCTTTGTCGAGTATGAAGCATAATTTAAAAATTTGTACGGATACATTTTTTCAATGCTTTACATAAAACAATCTGCGCTTAAGCAAAGGATAACTGTTTTTAAAAAAAAAGTGGGAGGATAAATCCTCCCACTTATAATCTTCAAGCTATCTTAGAATTATTCCCAGATAACCATAATATCTACACGACGGTTAAGTTGTAGAGAAGGATATTCCTTTGTTTCTCCACGACCCTTGTCGATGATGATTTCAGCGTTGCAACCCTTTCCAGCAAGATATTGCTTAACAGCGTTTGCACGGTTGTTAGACAATGTTTGGTTGTAAGGAATGCTACCACGTACGTCAGCAAAACCTTCTAAGAAGATCTTAAGTTCAGGACGAGTCTTAAGAACAACTGCAAGTCTGTCAAGACGCTCAGCAGTGGCTTTGGTGATGTCGTACTTAGCAGTGTCAAAGTATACTGAACGTAAGCTTTGAACTTCTTGATCTGGAATTGTTGGCTGATAGAAAGCCATCTTTACAAATTTAGCAGCATATTCATCAGTGTTGATGATATCGCGTGCGTCAACATATAAAGATTCGCTCTTTAAAGAAGCCATTTGCTTTAATACAGCCATGCCTTCAGCGTTGTCAGCAACAGATACAAAGTGCATGATGCTGTTAGGATAAGCAGCATAGATGCCTTGTAGGGCTTGAACACCCATTTTGCCAAGGTTTTCGTTGCCATCAGATACTAATACCATAGCAGTGTTGCTTGGTAATTGACCTAACATAGCAGCAGCACCGTCAAGGCTTGTGCCTAGTGGTGTAAGACGACCATAAATCATTCCACCATTAGCGATACCGTTAAGTGTGCCCATCCATGCATCACGATCCCATGCGCCAGCTGGAGCAACAACATCGTTAGGGGATATAGCACAAATAGCGCCTTGGTAGCCCAAAAGAGGGGTTTTGGCATTTAAGCGTACTAGAGCTTGTTTAGCCATTTCAATTTTTTCTACACCAGTGGCTTTATGTTTCATGTACATAGAACCGGATTGATCAACGAGCATAAGGATGCCGTCAGTTACCTTTTGGTGGATTCCAACTGCCTGTAGTGCATGCGCAGGTGCAGACATAACCAACATAGCTACTAAAGCTACTAAAGCAATACGAGCTTGTTTCATTCTAAACTCCTTCCTATAAAGTTAAGTTGGGACAAATGTTCTTCCGCAAAACAGTTGTGACACATTTTTGATGTTATGTACAGTGAAATTATGCGTCAAAACAATTTTTTTTATGTTCCATGGCTCACATACATTTGTTAAAAGTATAGTATTACTGTAATATCATTATGTTACGTGTTAATCTGTCAGTGGAATAGGCTGTTTTCTTGCGAAAAAATAATTATCTTTAAATTTATAAAAGCCAAAAATTTGTACCAGCAAATTTAGATGCATAACAGCCCTGGTATTGCTATTAAACCGCTGTTTGATAGTTACAGTTGCTAGAGTTTTTGTTTAATGTTTATGATGAAATCATACCTAGTGTAGTGAATAATTTTGTTTTGTTGAGCATTTATATCCATACCTTTTGCTATTTAGTGCTCTAAGACGAGCATAAGTAGGAATTTCATCTTAAAAATTTGCAGATTAGCTTACATTTAAAATTTTAACTTTAAATGACCTAACTAGCTTTTTTGTTAGCTTTTTTTGTTTATAAAATCATTGCTAATTTGATGGACTTATACTATAATACACGCCTATTATATTGTTGTCTACTGCTAAATCCCTACAATGTGATTGTATGCTTAAGGAGTTTATAGATGTTTAAATGTTGGCTTGTAATGTGTGCAGTATCTGCCATTACTTTTGTTTTTCTTTTTTTTAGTGAACCTTTTGCAATGCAGTTTACTTTACTCCTGATAATGTTTACGTTTTTTTTCATTGCATTATCAGTTTTAGTGCGAAATATTATTTTAAAATATTTGATTATTGGTATATTTTCGATAAGCCTACCCTTAGCCATTTTAGAAGGCTACTTTTTTTTCTCTTTACCAAAGTTTGAAAAGTCGCTTTCATCTGGTTTAGTCGCAGATCCAATGCCACAGTCAATGTTAAGTAAATTAAATCCCCACGAACAATATTCTAGAAGACGTGCTGTGCGAGCTATGCTTGCTCAAAATATAACTTTATTTGATGTGGTTTACACAACAAACAAGTGGGGCAAACGTATAACGCCTTATGCGTCAAATGCAAAAACTGCTATTGTTTTGTTAGGTTGTTCTTTTACATTTGGTGATGGATTACAAGATCAAGAAACATTTGCTTACAAATTAGGAAATCTGCTAGGTAGTAAATATCAAGTATTTAACTTAGGTGTGTCTGGATATGGCTCACATCGTGTTTTGGCAGAAATCGAAGCTGGCTTTCCTTACCTAAAGTATTATGAAAAAATTCAATTTTATTATGTAGCCATTGATGATCATGTGCGCAGAGCTGCTGGTGTTGTATCTTGGGATAATAATGGTCCTTTATATGAAGTACAAGATGGCAAGGCTGTGCGTGTAGGCACTTTTGCTGATGTGCTGCCATTATACAGGATAAATACCGTTCGTAAGTGGCTTGAGCGTAGTTATTTGTACAAAAAGACGCATAATTTGCTTGAAGCTGCGTTTTCTCCGTTTGACACGGATGAAGAAAGATTTGCCCTTCAAGGTGCATTAATGCGCAGTATGGTTGATATAACAAAGCAGGATTATCCAAATAGCACCTTTAAGGTGTTGTTGTGGCCCCCTCGTGCTGCCGAACTTTTTACTCCATTGCTTGGCGATATAGAGCACTATGACATACAAAAATGGTTTCCAGACTATGAAAATGATATTGCAAAATACGTTATATCATACCCGGAAGAAGTTCATCCATCAGCATATGCAAATACTATCGTAGCAAAAGAGCTTTCAAAAATTATTCTTAAAACTCTATAGCATTTGGCGTTATATTGTGGCGTGCTATTATTTTATTTATTAGCTATTAATTTTTCAACTTACACTTGATGTATGCATTCATTTTCGAGGTTAGATAATAATATTGGGATTTTTGCAAATGAAGAGTGTTTGTAGTATATAATGTGTTTGCATTTTGCCAGAATCAGCATGTCTAATATAGCATCAAACCCTTTTTGCACATTACTTATTCCCTCCACATAGCAGTGTAAAGGAACATTTTTGCCTTGATATATTTTTTGTTTTGTAATGATGCGTGGAAAAAGGCGTTGCATCATTGTTTCAATTTGCTCATTGTCAGTACATAAGAAAATTTCATCATCCGCATTTAAAACTTTTTCTAATGTTTTAATCATTTGCGGTAGTGGACTTTGCAAATCAGTATGGCGAATGTGTATGCCGACAGGAGCTTTGCTGAAGTGCTTATTAAAAAAAATATTAGCCTCACTTTCTAAGCTCGGCACTGGTTTAAGATGTGTTTTTAAAAGATAGCGCTCTATTTCAAATTGATTAAGGTGTTCTAAACTGAGTATTTTTTCTTTAAGTCTTGGCACAAGGCTTGTTAGAGTACTTGTATCCCATCCCCAAAATACTGCTATATCTTGCGCAAGTTGAGTATCATTTAAGTTGATAGAAGTTTTAGCAACATTTGATGGTAGCATGTGGTCATTAGCGTCAAATATATACTCTACAGCTATAGGCTCTTCAATCCAATCCTGCCAGAATAATGGCGTAAGTGTTGCACCCTGCTTGTATTGTTGCACTACATCATTATATTGCATGTGCTTTATATTCTTTATATCAAACCAAAGAGGAAAAACATTTGAAAAATCATCAGAATATAAACCATCACGCCAATCAACGCAGATAGCACGCTGTGTTAACAAGCAATAAGCGATGCCACACAAAATAGCTTGTAAGCGGTTGGATAATCCACCAGATGCGCGCACCAAGAGTATTTTATCTAGGCTGCGCATATATTTTGAGCCTTTTGTGCTAATAGATGCAGATAAACAACAAAATCATCAATCTTGTTAGGTCCAGATTGCAATCTGCAATTTACGTATGCTGTACTGTACTCTTCAAAAGTAAGTTTCTGCCCGTAGACATTATATAATAGGTTTTTTGTCACAAAAGGCAGTTTAAAATATCTAGCAACTTGTGGGTGTATAGGTTGTATAAATTCATCTTCAAGGCAACTATACTCATTACGTATTGTAAGTGGGACATAGCCAAGACCAAAATATTTTAATATATTATCGGTAACATGCAACATAAGTCTAGGTCCAGGGTGGTTGACGGTGTGAAATAGTTGCTCTTCACGCCAAAATTCATCTATGATATCAAGCGTTGTTATAGGTAAATCATTTTCTTTTTCTATTTCTCTTGTACGAGAGAGTGTGACTAGATGTTTAAGATCGTACTTTGCTGTTATATCACCATGTAAATATAAGTGTAGTATTTCACTTATACCAAAGCCTGCGCTTGCAAGGTATTCAATAAGCAAATCCCCATATGCCATGTGTGTTTGGTTGGTCCACAATGGCCAATAACCATTAAAAAACATATTGGGTATACACAAGGTTAAGGTTTTTGCAGGAAGCTTTTGCAATAATTTTTCAGTAGCATTTTCACCCCACTTTGAGGCTAACTTTTGATATATAAAGATAGCGCAATTATCTAAGGATTCCTGTGGAACAGTCTCATTGAGGTAGTTTGTGTATTTTTGAATCGTAAATAAATTGGCAAATGCAGGCGTACTCAGTAATAGTTGCTTTATGCTGTCCCCCTGACAATTTGCATGTATAATACAAATTTGCTTGCTCATAAAAAACCCCTGTACGAAAAAAAATATCTTAAGGAAATGCTGATTTATTCTGCAAACAGAATAAATCAGAAAGGCACACTGCC
>CAYJPT010000053.1:0-13918 GCA_964372165.1 uncultured Desulfovibrionaceae bacterium
GAGTCCTGCACAATTACTTTTTCAGTATAATTTTGTGAAAATTGTAAAAAAGTTTACAAAAAATTTACAGTGCAGGACTAAAAGGCACGAAAATCAATCGCTTGCGTTGCTCTATATATCCGTAAGACTCGCCCCTCGCCTAACGGCTTCGCCGCCCTTCGGGTAGGACTCTTGATTTATCGGTCGCATTGACTGCTGTCAACTCTCCATAAGGCTGCACACAATGAATTGTGTAGGAGTCTTAATTTGTAACTCGTATAATAACTTCAATACAAGGTCTTGACAGTTGGGCATAGGGAATTTAAAAGTAAACGACTAAAGGAGTTTTACATGCCACATAATAATCCGCATGATAAATATAAAAAAGCTGCAACACAGCAAGAATTCAGTGATGAGGACTCAACAGATTTGCCTTTTAACATGGAAGATGATGAAATTGGCAATATTATTCCTCCCAAACTTCCGGATAACCTTAATGATCTTTGCCAAGAGCATGTTTGTCCGCACTGCACACAAAAGGTAGATGCTGACCAATATCGCCTCCGTGCGCTGGCTGAAATGGAAAATTTCAAAAAACGTCTTGGGCGTGAACATGAAGATCAGTTGGCCTATGCTGCTGAAAGAGTGCTTACAGACATTTTACCAAGCCTTGATAATCTTGATCTTGCCTTGCAATATGGCAGTAAGGATGAAGCTTGCAAAGACATGCTTATGGGTGTTGAAATGACACATAAGTTGTTATTGGAAGCTATAAAGAAACACGGCCTTGAACCAATTGGTAATGTGGGCGATGAATTTACACCTGAGCTACATGAAGCACTATCTTTTGAGGAACGTAATGACATGGAGGCTGGGCTTGTTAGCACGCTTATGCAACGTGGTTATAAGTTAAAAGACAGACTATTGCGCCCTGCAAAGGTATGTATTAGCAAAAAGCCGTAGCAATTGGGTTAATGTAGTTTGTGTCAAAAACATGGCTCAAACAAATACAAAGTTGACGTCTATTTTATACTGCACTGTATTAAAAAGCAAAACACGCTTTGGCAGCTTTCTTGCATTGTAAATTTCAATACAAAGGAGGTTGCCATGCTTTTTTTGCTAGGTGATAATGGAAAGAAAAAACGTAAGACAGAGAAAGGCCCGGCCCCTAGTGCCATTAATGCTAAAGTTAAAGAATTTTTCCTATCGGGACGCTTTCCTGTGGTAACAACAGACCACATTGAAGGACGCAGCATTATGAAAGTTTTGGGTCTTGTTTGTTGCCGTGGTTACGATTCAGAAGAAGCTTTTTTTGGCATGTCAGCACGTGCTATCAATAAAGGTGCACAAGCCATTGTTGGGTACACAGAAAATGTGGCTTTTCACCCTGATGGAAGTAAATATTTTTCATGCTTTGGCACAGCAGTAATGTTTGAATATAATCCTAATGATAAAAATAGTATCCCGCTTATGTTGCAAAATAATAATCGTGTTTCACAACATGATGGTATTTAAACCTGCTAGTTCTTAGTCAACACATGGGAACGTACTAATAATGTGATAATTGAATTTATAAAGAACAAAAATAGTATATGACATCTGCAAGAAAAATAACATTAACCTTCAACTTTCTTGCAGATGTCATTAATACCCCTGCACAATTAATTATGCTTATCCTTTTTATACTGTAACCAGAAAAACGCCATACAGAAAAAGTACAAAAATAGATTTTTCAGCATCACTAACTAATATTTGTCACTCTTCAAGTAAACCTTGCATGTCTGCTTGCACAAAGGGTGTTCTATTAATAAGAGTATCAAGCTCAAAGGCACTAGCATAGTCACCTTTTACTGCTAATGCGCAAGCTATATTAAATATATTTTCCTCCAACTCCCAAGCATCTTGCCCCGCATTTTCAGGAAACTTTGCAAGCAGAGTCAGCATTTTTTGCAAAACCGATGCATGAGGTATTACTGTTGTTTGTAATGTTTTTTCAGGACTTTCTTTATCCTTTAACCCTTGCTGAAAAATACTTAAAAGATTACTTAATGTCTTATGCTGATTCAAATCTTTTTTAAAGCGAGCGTATCCATTAGCTGCGATAGCAATAGCTTCATCTTTATTATTAATAAAATATCTTAATTTATCTTCAAAATCATTAATTGAATTATATGTTACAACTTCTTTCATAGGCTCAAAAAGCTGTGAAAGCCTTCCCCTATATTCAGCAAAAGCAAGCGTATTACATGCGACATACTCCACAAGTCGCATATTTACAGTATCTCCAGCTGTTAGCTGTAATATTGAAGTGTCATGCATTTTTGCTGTAGCATTACCCAATATATCAACACCCATACGTGATTGAAAAATTTCACTATACATACCCGATCCATAAAGGGGAGCATGTGAAATATTTTGTAAATGCTTGGGTAAACTCGTGGTAACATCAGATAAAAAAAGATCAACACTTGCTTTTTCAGCAATGCATACTTGAGCGGCTATATCTAAAAATTTACGCCGTTTAGCATGACAATTAGGCTCAAAAACAGAACGATAAGTACCACAAAAAAATAAATCTCGTTTTTTAGTACAATCATATCTATCCTCCATGCGAGGTAATCCAAAGGTATATTGTAAAGATTTTTTAGCCCCTAGGTGAGTTGCTAGATTGACAAATCTACGTGAGCCAGACAAAATAATGTCATAATTGTTCCAATTTGTTAACAATTGTATAGGTGCATGACGCCATGCAACAATCAACTTTGGCTGAAAATTTAATTTCTCCAAAAAATTTCCATCAAAATGGTGATTATCAGTAAAAAAAAGGACATCCGGCTTGAAAGATTCTATTTGTGCAGCAACAACTTTTTGCTCCCAAAACGGTTTTTCAAAAACATCCAATGCAAAACCGTTTTCAACACACCATGCTTTTTGTGCTTTGTGAGCATTGCTGTAAATAAGTTGCGTCTCACAACCCATTTTTGCAAGCATTGGTGCCACAATATACATTTCCTGTAAGCCATGTTCATATAGATTTTGCACTTGCTTTGAAAAATTTCTTTCTCCAATATCCGGATGCAGGGAATAATAATATGGGACATAAGTTGGGTATAAGGTATGTACTTGCAAAATGCGTAAAGGGCGGTTGTTATAATAAGATAATGTGGTGGGGCTGTGCATACTACCTTCTTAGTTTTGCAAATTGCTCTATTTATATTCTTTAATGCCTATCATACCCATTGGGTATGCCTTCATTCATACATAGCCTAAAGCAGCAAGCTCTTATTCACAACCACATAGTAAATCTTGTGCATCAGATATTGTATTTTGTAAACTTTTTAACTTCCCACTTATGAGTTAAAGTGCTGGTACTCTCAGAAAATTGTGTAATATATGGTTCCATTAAATATTTTTTCCAAAGAGCTTCACTTTTCCAAATTTCATAAATTAACATTTCTTCAGGTTTGGAATTATTTGTATGCACAGTTATTTGCATGCATCCTTCTTGTTTACGAGCTTTAACAAATAAGTTTGTAAGAGCTTCAAACAAGCTTTCACGCTGCCCCTCTTTAATTGTAACCGAAATAGTTATAACCAACTCTGATTGAGACATTTCAAACCCCTTAATGACCATTTTAAAATACATACAAGTGAAATTATACAAAAAATTAACATGTTATTGCATCACCAATTCACAAACACATATGAAATCATAATTGTCAATTACGAAAAAAAATACAATTATTTGTCTGATATGTCTATCATTTTATTTTTTCAACACTTTATTTTCTGCAATTTTGGTTCAAGGGATGAACATTAAAGTAAGCAGGGCATTTATTTTATAATGCAAAGCATTTGACGATAATTATACTTTGATTTAAAATATTTTTGAAAAGTTATATTATGAAGCCTTTTACTTGCAAATAATATTTTTAAATTTGTGCACAGCAAATATAAAGATGCTATATTACATAAGGTAAGCAAAGGAGTATCAATGCATAACAAAGCTAAAAACACCTTTCAAAATATCAAACCATTACAGTGTGATATCCTAGATGACGTGACACTTTTACCAATGGTTGGGCATATTGCAAAGCAAACCAACACCTATGCTCTTGGTGCTTTTAGTAATAGTAAGCCTTTGGCGCAAGCGCATCACCTTATGTATCCTGAAACTACAAGCCTGCAATTACCTTATATAAAGCCTACTCAAACTCTTGCGCAAGAAGTTATATATGGTGGAATATTTTTCACACATTGGGGACATTTCTTAATTGATACATTGCAAAGGCTTTGGTACGCAAAGGGTTTAGACTTACCCATTGTTTGGGTTGCAACTTGGGGTGAGCAAACCAAGCATGAAGTACAAAGTTGGCAAGTGGAAATATTTAAAAATCTTGGAATACACAACACGCATATTTTTCTTAAAGAACCAACAAATTTTAGTAAAGTGCATTTTCCTGAACCGGGCTTTAGTATATATTCACATTTACACCCTCAACATGTTGAATTTTTATCATACCATGAAGAACCAGTCACAAGTGGCAAATATGTCTATTTTTCGCGCGCAAATTACAAAGGATGCGTAAACGAAAAGCATGTCGAAGCTATGCTTAGAAAGCGTGGTTGGCAAATTGTATACCCTGAGACATTATCAGTTGAAAAGCAACTTTCAGCTATAAGTTCAGCCGAAGTATGCCTAATGATAGCAGGCTCTGCACAGCACAGCATGTTATTCACTAAAGAATTGCAAACTCGTATTGTTATTATTCCACGTATTCACACTACACAATATGAGCTAATTGCACACCACAAATCAGACAATTATTTTTTACTTGATGTAATTGAAGATAGGGTTTGCCACCGAGGTAATGCCTGTAGTTCTAATGTATTTATGATAAACATTAATGCATTAAGCAATATTTTAGATGAAACACAAAATTTAACTACTAACTTAAGTGTAAATCCAGAAATTTTGACTCAAGTGCAAAAACTTAGCAATAACAGCCTACAAGTCCCTGAAACATATTACAATACACCAAAGCCACCTACTAAAGCGCGTAAACTGTTTTATCACGCTATATTTTTATATCAAAAGCACAAATACCAAAGTGCCTATAAGATTTGCATGCATCTAAAAAGAAAAGGCTTGCTAGAAGAATCAATGTACCATGACTATTTCACAATAGTTCAAATGCATCATCTTATTCAAGGGCTAAGTATTACATCTCCATTAACGAAAATTCATCATAAATTAGCAATATTACAAGCAGCCATTAGTGCAGGAGACGTTGACAGCAAGCTATACAGAGAAGTTGCACACATATATTTATCCATAGGTATGCAAGAGAAAGCTATTGATATTATGCTACAATTAATAGATTTGTATCCTAATTGGAGTGAACCTTGCATGCAATTGGCAGATTTTTATGAAGCCATGGGTAACATTAATGAAGCTATTATATATGGACAGCATGCTTTAGCAAAAGATCCTGATAACATATCACACACAATCAAACTTGTTAAATACTTGTGCAAACAAAAAGATTACAAAACTTGTAAGAAATTACTCACACAAATACTTATGCATGACCGCATTAATTGCGAAGCATATATTGCCCTTGCTGATGTGCACGCAGCAGATGGAGCAATTGATAAAGCAATTGCCACTGCTCAAAAAGCTGTTGAGATCGCACCAAAAAATCTCGCCGCGCATGATTGCCTTGCCAGATATTTATATCAACAAGGCGACCATAGTGCTGCGGTTAAGCTTATATCAAAAACTATAAAGTATAATCAGCGTGCTGGCGAGCGTTATGCCCAATGCGCACAAATGCATTTTTCACGTGGCAATATTAGCAAGGCCATTGATTATGCATACAAAGCAGTAGAGGCAGAACCAAGCAACTTTATTTGTAAAAATATGCTTGCTACATATTTACTTAAGGACAATCAATATGCCGCCATGCAAAACTTAATAGAGCAAGCGCTGCATGATGATCCATTTTGGAGTGAAGCATATGTTAAATATGCTGCCATGCATGATGCCAAAGGAGAGCTTGATAATGCCATTGATTGTGCAAGAAAAGCTGTTGCCATTAACCCACACAATGCAAAACACCGTGAAGAGCTTGAACTTTATAGAATAAAGAAAATTAAACAAACTATCTCAGAAAATGAATTATGGGAATTTGTTGCCAAGCGTTACATTGCAAAAACACTGGATATTCAACTTTTTATTGATATGTTTTATGCCACTACCTATCTTGAAATTGGTGTGTATCGAGGAGATACTTTTTTATCCCTTGATGTGCCATTTAAGATTGGGGTAGATCCTAAATTTTGTTTTGACGTTGAACAGCATGCCAATGAAAATACAATTTTTTATAATGAAACTTCTGATACTTTTTTTGAAAATTTTGAAGCAAGAGCAAAAACATTAGGCAACAAGTATCACAATAAACCATTTAAATTTGATGTGATATTCATTGATGGTTTGCATACTTATGAGCAAACTTTACGTGATTTTGAAAATAGTCTTACCTATAGCCATGACAAAACTATTTGGATTTTTGATGATACCATACCAAGTCATCAATTTTCTGCAATGCCCTCCATTGAAAAACATGATGAATGGAAAAAGTGTGCTGGTCTTTCACGAGACATTGCTTGGTATGGCGATGTATTCAAAGTTATTTTTGCTATTCATGATAAATTTCCTGAGTTTTCGTACTGCACACAAACAGATGATGCTAATTCATACACCATACTTTGGCGCACTGAAAAACCAAGCAAGCGTAGCAAAGTATTTGATATAGGCAAAAATATCGTAGATATGCGCTATGAAGATTTTGTGGATTATGCATGGGTTGTGCACCCTGTAAGTCGGTCAGAAATAGTAAATAAAATTTTTACTACAATTGACCCTATTCAATACAAAACAGATGAAGAATATAAAAAGGTTATACGCCCATTAGTGACAGACGAAGCGAAGGATTTGCATAAAGAAAATAAAAATCTTTACAATCAAATTTCTATACTTACAGAACACACAAATTCTTTGCTGCAAGAAAATAGCACCTTACAAGAACGCATTACAGTGCTAGAAACCACACAAGTAGTACTTGAAAGAGAGCTTGCAGTCTTACAAGATAAAATAAAGAACTTTTCTTGAATAAGACCTTTATAAAAACATTTTGCCTAGATAGTGTCGTCAAATTGCACATTTGTGTAAACAAGGTAGCCAAAGTCAACACAGCCTATAGCATTGCAATTACGTCATAAAAACAATTTTTTTGTTTTTGCTGCTGCTTATATTTTTTTGTTATAGCTCACATTTTACAAACAAAATCCTTACAATATAAGTAAACGCTGATTAAATCAACAAGTCAAAAAACATATTGTGCCTTTGCTTATAAAGTAGGCAATTGTGCCTTTCTGATTTATTCTGCTTGCAGAATAAATCAGCATTTTCATAAATCTTCATGCTAAACGATTTTTTTCATACATTGGCACTACCCTACTCCAGCGCTTTTTTTGCAAAGCACAACTGAAAAAAAGTATTTTTTCAAGACTTGCACCAAGGCTAACCTTATGTTGTTTGCATAGCTCTTCAAGTTGTTTTCGTTGTTTATGTAGCAAAGCACTAAGTGGCATTAACATTTGTAGGCGACACCAAAACATACCGCCAGCAGGATAGTCAATAGCTATATTATCATTAAAATCCATACCCAATTGCGCTAGAATATATTGTATAATTTTAGCATGTTCACCTTGTGTAGTACGCAAAAATGGTGGGTATAATACCGGCGCAATACAAAATAAATCCGGCTTTGCATTAAGGGTATTAATAATATTTTCAACACGTACACTACTTCCAAGCAAGCTTGCATAAATATGTTTTTGCCAAAGATTAGATAACATAGTTGCCAAGGTATTATAAGATAAATCTCTTAATTTTAATGATTCTGCATTGGCATTGATTTGTAGTATGAAATGATTTTTATCAATATTTTTTATGTGCTCAAGTAAGCTTATTAAAGGGTGATTATATGGCTTAACTTGCTTAATTACATTTTCAAAATTGTGCTTTGACAATACCTGCATTAAACTTTTTGCTGCGTTAGAGCATGACGCAAATGCATAAACTTTCGCACCGTATGGTAAAAATTTCAGATTATTACTAAGGTTTTCAATGTCAATTTTTCCAAGTTCACTTTCCGCATGTATAAACACAAGCAAAGCCTTATCCTGAGTAGCCCCCTCAGTTTTACATAGTGTAAGATTTATGGGTTCAAAAGCTGCTGCAACATGAGGTGGAAAAAACATACCATGCTCCCCAACTCCACGATCAAAATTTGCTCCTGCTTGGGTACGCAAAAAATAATTTTCTATACGCAAAAAGTCCTTTTCAAAATTTTTATATTTGAGGTTATTTAAAATAGTTGCAAAACCATGCGGACTACGAACGGCTTCACGCTTAATAAAAGCAAGCCCTTTAGCAAGCAATATTTCATGCCCATGTAATGTGGGATTGATATTGTGCACTCCCCTATTACAAGCCGCAAGGGGAAAACAAAAAGCTGCAGCCTTAAAACCATGCAAACTTAACCAAAGGGAAAAAGACAATTCTTGCGCTATGGCAATACCTCGATTTGAACTCAAAGGAACTGCGGCAAAAAAATCTTTTAAAGTTTGGCTTTGAATTATATTTTTCTTTAGCACTATAAAATAGCTTTGAATATGCGCAACTCTTTGCCAACTCAAGCTTATACCCCAAAAATCACATGTAAATTTTTTCATGTGTGCATATATGGGAGCAAAGCTTGCCTCATGCTTAGCAAAATTTATTGGTCCAAAATAACTATCATTAGTTAAGAGCAATTCTGTGCATTGCCATAATGAAGGAAAAAATGCAAAAGCCGCTTTCCAACTGGTAAAATCATAGCCATCACAATCACGATAAATAATTGCATCAGCAAAATTCTGGTAATCTTGCAGAAAACCTTGAGTGTGATTTTGCATATTAGGCTTAGCATGCGAACAAATAACAACCTTGTAGCCTAGTTTTTTAAAATGCTTACACAGTTCAATCAAACTTTCATCTATATGTCCGTCTTTGTCATAGTGCGCAACCAAGGCAACTCGATTATTATTAAAGACTAAATTTTCACCATACATACAATGTACATGTTTAGTTATGTCAGCTTGTTCATTAAGACTATCACCACGCAAGGAATGCAACATTGATAAAGCAATCTTGCGTGCTTTAATTTTTTTTACCCCAACACCATTAATCATACCTGGCACAAGCTCAACACAACCCGTACTCCAAATATATTTCCCAGCTGCTATAGGCATCTTAACCTTACTTTTTTTAAGTATTTAACCTTGCCAATACCATATCATCCCTCTATTCAATAGAAACTTAACACACTTTTTCAATGCTTGCTATTTATACATCTACACGCATACTAAAATCAGCAGCAGTGGAGGAATGGGTAAGCCTACCCACTGAAATAAAATCTGCACGGCGTGACACACCATCTGCCAAAGCAAGTTCACGTATATTTTCAAGACACACATTGCCACTAATTTCTGCCTCCTGTGTGTTTGGTATACAAGGAAGACAAATTTTTAAAGCTGTAACATCCATATTATCAAGCATAATACGCTCAGCCTTGGCCTCAACTGCGGCCTTTACATCATCAAGGCTTCGGCATTCAACCTCAATAGGTGGGCATGGGTCATACTTTTGTCTTAGCTTTTTTACTGCCTTATCAATAGACCCTGCTGCGTCAATATGATTATCTTTTAGCATGAGAATTTCTGCAAGGTTGTGCCGATGATTATAACCACCACCTATTCGCACAGCATACTTTTCAGGCCACCTAAGCCCCGGCAAGGTTTTTCTTGTATCAAGCAATTTTACTCCTGTTCCCTCAAGAGCTTTAACATACTGAGCAGTCAAGTTTGCAATACCTGAAAGATGTGTCATGAAGTTCAATATCACACGTTCTAATTTAAGAATATCAATGGCTGCCCCCTCAATTTGTACTACGGCAGTTTTGTTTTTGACAAAACTACCTTCATCTACCAAAGCATTCCAACAGCAATTACCACCACCAAGGTCCGTATATACTTGTAAAATAATAGGAATAAATGGCAAAGATGTAACCAAGCTGTCTTGCTTTGACCATATTGTCGCACTTATAGTTTGAGTTGGTTCAAAAATACCAATTGCTGTTAGATCAGGGCCGTCCTCTTGCAAAGACAAACCAATAACAGACTTGAGATATTGCATACCCTCTAAGGTAAAACTTTCTTGAAAAATAGTATATGACATGACTTGTCCCCATAAAGTCTAAATGCTACAAGGTTCCCACAAGATGATGGGTACATTGGCACAGCTTAGTCTTTTGTGCATATATTAGCCATAAGCGTTTGCGCCAATTTTATTAATCGCACTACTTTTTTTATTACTATAGGTTGTATTATGTCAAATCCAGAACAGCAAAATACCAAAATGCCACCCATCTCTGAAGATGATAATGCCTATAAAGCTGGTGATTGGATGCAAATTCCTGCAATTTGTCGTGAGGATGATCGCCCCGATACGTCATTTGCCCACCCAGCAGACATGGCAGACCACATTGAAAACTTAAGCCTTGAAAAACAAGTATGCGTTTTACGTCACCTACCAAAAGAAGATGCCGCAGAAACTTTGGCAGAGCTTGATGAAAATGTTGCTGTTGATGTGCTTGAAAATCTTGACCCTGATACAGCAGCACAAATTATTGCTGAAATGTCACCTGATGATGCCGCCGACGTTTTAGACGAATTAGACGAAGATCACCGTGATGTATTACTTGATAAATTAGAAAAAGAAGACTCTGAAGAGCTGCGCAACTTATTAAGCTTTGACCCTGACTCAGCAGCCGGAGTTATGAATACAGAAATAATCTTAATTGATAATCATATTTCTGTTGATGAAGCAATTTTAAAAATACGTAATGAAATGGAGGACAAAGAAAGTCCATACTATGCCTATGTAGTTGATAATCACGACATATTAGTAGGGGTGCTTTCTTTACGTGACCTTATGCTTTCTCGCCCTGGCATGCGTATCAGCCAAGCACTGTCAAACCATAGCGTTATTAGCGTGCCTTACGATATGGAAAAAGGCGAAGTTGCAAGCTTATTGTCGCACTACAATTTTATGGCTATGCCTGTGGTAGATCATCAAGGTCACATTATGGGAGTCGTAACATATGATGATATCTTAGACATTATTCACGATGAAGCCAGTGCAGATATGCTTGGCATGGTGGGTGCTGACCCAGAAGAAACCATTGATACACCTTGGCTTGAATCAGTAAGAAAACGCTTACCATGGCTTATGATTAACCTCTTTAACTCTGCCTTAACCGCCTCTGTAGTATATATGTTTGAAAAGTCCATAGCCACCATGGCTTTATTAGCTGTGCTTATGCCTATGGTTGCAAATCAAGCCGGAAATACCGGGCAACAAGCTCTTGCTGTCATTATACGCCAACTAGCTACAGATCGTTTTGATGCAAAAAAATCATGGCTTGCTGTGCTACGTGAGGGGAAAATTGGCTTTACTACAGGGCTAATCATGGCTATATGCGCTTGTTGCGTAGTTTGGGCTTTTACCCACAATGTCACATTAAGCCTAGTTATGGGGGGTGCACTACTTTGCGACATGACAATAGGGGCCATTGCAGGTGGCTCTATTCCCCTTGTTTTCCGAGCACTTGGACGTGATCCGGCGCAAGCATCAAGTATTTTTCTAACCACCATTACAGACGGTGCAGGCTTTTTTATATTCCTTGGGCTTGCAACAATGTTTCTTATTTAAATAAAAGAAACGCACAATATATTTTTTGATTTGTTGATTTAATCAGCGTTTCCTCAAATAAAAATATTTGAGCAGAATCATTTATATAGTCAAATGAGAAAATTTTTACCATCTTCCCATTCAACTACAATAATTACGTGATATTACCTATAGTTAAGCAATAGGCATACAATTTTTAAGCTATTTTACTGCTACAATTTCAATCTCAAAGGTCAAAGCTTGACCTGCTAAGGGATGATTGGCATCTAGTACAACTTCATCGTCTGATACCTCTGTAATAGTTACATTCATAACTTCTTCATCATTAGACAGTTGCAATTGCAAGCCTTCTTCTGCATTAATATGCTCTGGCATTTCACTGCGTGGCACAGAGAACACAAGGTCATTATCAACTTCGCCATATGCATCAGCAGGCTGAATATGCACAGTAACTGTTTCTCCTACCTCACGTCCTTTAACAGCAGCCTCAAAACCGGCAATGAGCATACCAGTGCCCATTACAAATTCTAAAGCATCACGATCCTTTGAGGAATCAAAGACACTTCCATCATCAAGTGTACCAGTATAATGTACCTGTACGGTATCTCCATCTTTAATGGGCATAGTTATCTCCATAGTTTTTTTCTTAACCACAATTTATCTTGCGTCTAATTATCAGCATATTTGACAATACGCAACAACAAGCATTGAAAAAATTATTCGCATCATTACAATAAAATAAACATCAATTATATTAAATATTTTTAATATGTAGTCAATACTTGACCTTTTGAAATTTATTGGATAACTAGTTTATAATGTTCCTTTTTGTAACAACTCATAGCAATGTGTTATTCTGGATTGACTTATTATAGCAAGTGACGGAGAAAAATATGCGCCTTGTAAGCTTTTTTCATGCAAATAATTCTGGCAAACTTAGATGGGGCTTTTGGCACCCTGAAAATAATTATATTTTAGATGTACAATTGGCAAATTCCTCCATGCCTACTTCATTACGACTAGCCATCGAGCACGAGGATATATTTGAAAAACTAGCTCAAATTTATGCCGACGATCAATCAGACAAAATTAATAGTGCAAGGCTTCCCATAAGTGAAACAACTTTGCAAGCCCCATACACAAACCCACCCAAAAATATTTTGTGCACAGGCATAAATTATGCTGAACACCTTGATGAACTTGTGCGCCCATTAGCTATTGAGCAAAAACTTCCGGATTATCCTTTTATTTTTACAAAACCTTGCACAACTATTGCACACCCAGACTCAAAACTTACTTGCCACACAAACGTCACCAACAGCTACGATTACGAAGTAGAGCTTGCAGTTATTATTGGCAAACAAGGATGCAATATTGCTAAAGAAAATGCTATGGAATATGTGTTTGGTTACTCTATTATTAATGACTTATCAGCACGAAATATTCAAAGACGCACTAGCCAATGGTATTGTGGGAAAGCACTTGATTTTTCAGCCCCATTTGGTCCATGCATTGTGCACAAAAACTTTATTGGTGATCCACAAAATCTTCGCATAAGTAGCCGCATCAATGGTGAGGTGAGGCAAGGTTCAAATACAAAGAAAATGATTTTTGATGTTGCAACGCTTATACACATCTTATCAAGAGGTTCAACCTTATTACCGGGTGACATCATTGCAACTGGCACACCCTCAGGTGTAGGCATGAGCTTTAACCCACCTAAATTTTTAAAGGCTGGCGACATCATGGAGCTTGAAATAGAAAACATTGGAATATTGCGTAATTACATAATTTAAAACTTTTTTTATAAACATAGATTTTTTTTGTTGACAAACAACGCACATTTCATATAAAAACTTTTTTGCGCGGGCAGTTAGCTCAGCTGGTAGAGCGCCGCCCTTACAAGGCGGATGTCGGGGGTTCGATCCCCTCACTGCCCACCAACTCTACCAACAATAAAGTCCCATAAGGTATATAAAGCCTTATGGGACATATGTTTTTGTGTTTTCATTCATCCTAATCAAGTGGTATTGATATACCTCAGTTTTCCCCAATATTTGACAGTAGCATACCATATAA
>CAYJPT010000054.1:0-10617 GCA_964372165.1 uncultured Desulfovibrionaceae bacterium
CTGTGGGACGCAAAAAAACGTGGTTTTTTGCTCTCATTCGGCGTGCAAAGTAGGCGCAATTGCCTACTTTGTAAGGAAACGCACAATATGTTTTGTGACTTGTTGATTTAATCAGCGTTTCCTTAACATAGATAACTATCGGATGCTTTTTGTCAAACTTTAGAGATAAAAAATGTGCTTTTTTGTTGATGGCAATAAGAATGATTAAAAATATAAAATCAGACCATATGTGAAATAATCAAAAATTTCTACGACTTTCTTGCAGTCTTGTCATGAAAAATTATAAAAAGTGTGCTAGAATAAATTGCAAGCTTTCTTATGTGAAAGACCCATACTTTGCTTATTGCTCAAAGACATTTAATACTGTAAAGTAAAATCATCTTAGCAGTCTATTGTACCAACTCTACAATATGCAATGTTAAAAAAAATTAACAATTTGCTATGTTAGTAGTGTATTATAATAAACTTTAGACATGCCAGGTTAACTCAATAAAACTTTTAAGGTATTTTTATGTTGACACTTAGTCTTGCTGTGGGTTTTGCACTGATTATTTCTGCTATATGCTCACTTACAGAAACTATGCTATACTCTGTCACTTGGGCGCATATAGAAAAATTGCGCAAAGAAGGCAAACTTTCAGGTGAATTACTTTTTCAAATGCGTACGCAAGTTGAGCGCCCCATTGCTGCTGTGCTAACACTAAATACCATTGCTAATACAGCAGGTTCTGCTGTTGCTGGTGCAGCTTTTACTGCTGTGTTTGGTTCTATTTATATGGGGGTATTTGCAGCAGTTTTCACTTGTCTTATTTTAATTTTTGGTGAAATTATACCTAAAACCATAGGTGTCATTTATGCAAACCAAGTCTCAACCTTCATTGCGCGCCCACTTTTTTTAGTAACAAAATTACTAAGCCCGATAATTTGGTTTTCTGGTTTTTTAACTAAACTTATTTCCCCATCTGGAAAAGGTCCACAAGTATCAGAAGAAGATATTCGTGCTGCTGCAAGCCTTTCACGTCAAGCTGGGCGCATTGAACAATACGAAGAAAGTACCATAAGAAATGTACTTTCACTGGATCAAAAAAGAGTTTGGGATATTATGACCCCGCGCACGGTGGTATTTTCTTTGCCTGCAGAGCTTGACATGCATGATGCTTGTAAAGTACATGAGATATGGCACTTTAGTCGTATTCCTATTTATGCTGAACATAATGAGGATATAGTAGGCATAGTGGAGCGACGAACTCTTGCAAAATATATGGCCGATGGCAAAACATGTACCTTGGGTTCTATGATGGTGCCTGTACGCTTTGTCCAAGAAAGCAAAACCTTAGACAAGTTATTGCAAGAGTTTTTAAGTTCACGCACGCACCTTTTTGTCGTACTGGATGAATACGGCGGATTGGCGGGTGTGGTTTCCCTTGAGGATGTGCTGGAGGAAATTTTAGGGCGCGAAATCGTTGATGAAAGCGACCCTGTGGCTGATTTGCGTGACCTTGCAAGAAAAAGACGTAAGGACGCAACAGAGCAAAAGGCATAAGGCTCTTACCAGAGCTTTGATGGTTTTATTGTCAACAAGCATTGATAGTACTTTGTACTAAAGCAAATGCTTAAAAGCACACCAGTGGAAACAGTTGTGAGTTTGTTATGAAAAAAAAGAAATCTACGCCCATGTACCTAGTAGCCTTGTTCTTATTTTTAAGTGGAGCCGGTTATTTGGTGTACACAGGCCTTACAGAAAATAGTGTCTACTTCCTTAACGTATCGGAAGCTTTAGCTGTTGAGAATGAAAAGCTCAAAGCTGCACGGCTTTTTGGTACTGTTGCCGCCGAGGACTTGCGATCAGTTGAGCAAGGCCCCGGTGTGATTTTCCGCTTAGTAGATAAAGACAACACTTCCCAAGCCTTGGTAGTGCGTTATCATGGAGCTGTTCCGGATACATTTCAACCCGGAGCCGAGGTTATTGTGGAAGGAGGCATTAATGGTGAAGGCGTTTTTGCAGCCAAAACTTTAATGACTAAATGTCCTTCTAAGTATCAAAAGGAAAATAGGGAAGGCTAGGGGCAATACTCCCATCTTACCATTTATCCCACAACCAATATTAACTTTTGGGTTATACTCAAAGGAGTCTACATGTACATTCTTGCCTATGGTTTGCTCATGCTGGCACTTTTTTGCTGTCTTGGCGGTGCTGCCTTTGCCATATTACAATTATATCAAGGGCGTACCAACGCACTTAAAATTGTAGAAGGCGCACAAGTAGCCATGACTTCAGCCTTAGTGTTGGCTTCTGCTATATTACTACACGCTCTATTTTGGAATGACTTTTCTTTGATCTATGTGGCAAGCTACACAGATCGTGTGTTGCCCATTTTTTATCGCTTAACAGCATTTTGGGCAGGACAAGCCGGGTCTTTACTTTTCTGGGCTTTATCTGTTGCTTTATGTGGTTTGTTTTTCCTCTATACAAAAGCTTACAAAGGTTTAAGTGAAACTACTCGCCTTTGGTTTTGGATATTTTTCCTAATCATTATGGGATTTTTTGCACTTTTGCTTACCTCTTGGAGCAATCCATTTATTGTGCAAACCCCAGTTCCACCTGATGGTAATGGCCTTAATCCACTTTTGCAAAACCCTGGTATGATTTTCCATCCTCCATTATTATTTTGGGGCTATGGTGGTTTTGTTATCCCTGGTTGCTTGGCTCTTGCACAATGTCTTTCCGGTAAAGAAAAAGAAGAAGGTTCATGGGTGCATGTAGCACGACCATTTACACTGCTTGCTTGGCTTTTCTTAACTGCTGGTATTGTTCTTGGTGCATGGTGGGCGTATATGGAACTTGGTTGGGGTGGCTACTGGGCGTGGGACCCAGTGGAAAATGCTTCACTAATTCCTTGGCTTATAGGCACAGCTGCCATACACACCATGATTATTGAAAGTAGACGCAATAAGCTTGGACGTACCAATGTTTTTCTCATGGCTTTAACTACCATCTCTGCATTTTTTGCTACATACTTGGTACGAAGCGGAGTAATTAACTCTGTGCATGCCTTTGGTGATGGTGGTGTTGGTATGCCATTATTAATATTTATATTAGCATCAACTGCAATTTGTGCTTGGATTGCCTTTTTTGGCAACAATTCGCGTCGCAGTTTGGCTGGCATTGATAGTCACGAGGGTATGCTTGTTGTAACAGCTTGGATACTGCTTATGCTCTCAGTTATCATATGTATTGCAACACTATGGCCTTTAATAAGCCTATTATTCTCCGATCAATCCCAAGGTTTGGCGGCAGATTTCTATAATAGAGTATGCCTACCTCTTTTTGCATTAATCAGTGTAATTTTAGCCTTTTGCCCTTGGATTGGCTGGAATGGCGGACTTAGGGATACCAAAAAAGTTTTAATCATTGCAGCAACATTTATACTTACTGGTATAGCACTTTGGTTTACAGGATATCGCACACCTACAGCCTTTATTGCCACGTGCGCTTCCGTTGCGGCTATTGTATCAATAGGCTTATTATTTATGGACAAAGCAGTACGTTCTCAACGTAATACAGTAGCTGCTTTTGGGGTACATATTGGCCTTATCATGCTAGTTGTTGGTATTGCTTTCTCCGGACCATATAAAATTGAAGGTGATTTTATCTTATCAGAAGGTGAAAGTGCCCCCCTTGGAGATTACATCATAACCCTTAGCAGCATTACTACCGGATCTGAACCACAATTTAACTATATGCAGGCAACATTGCAGGTTAAAAAAGATGATACTATTGTGGGTGAAGTTGCACCTCAATTAAGGCAATATTTTAAATTTGGAAATCAGCGTTTTTTTGAGGCAGCCACTTTATTTAGTCTAGGTGATGAAATATACGCTTCCTTACTAACCGACAATAATACCAGAGCGCAAGTGAGGGTTAGCATCAATCCATTAGTCAACTGGATGTGGATTGGTGGCACGCTTATGTGTTTATTCCCATTTATGGGGCTTGGACGGCGTAAAACAAAAAATGTAGAAGATACGGATTAACATGCTTTTAGAAATACAAAATGTTACAAAATTCTTTGGCAATAGATGTATTTTTAAAAATATAAGCTTTAATGTTTGCGAAGGTAGTCTAAGTTTGCTTATGGGTGCAAATGGCGCTGGCAAGTCCACCTTGCTTAGTATTATGGCAGGTCTTGCAAAACCCACTGCAGGAAAATTAACCCTACATGTGGAAGATGGCGAACTAGGCTACCTTGGGCACAGCACGTTTTTATATGCTGGGCTAACAGCTTTGGAGAATTTACGCTTTTGGGGTGAGCTTTACGGTACAAAAGTAGAAGCAACAAACCTTAAAGACATTCTTGAGCGGGTGGATCTTGCTCCATTTGCTCATGAAAAGGCTGGTGTGTTTTCACGTGGTATGGCTCAAAGGCTTAATCTTGCACGTATTTTACTTTTGCAACCAAGGCTTTGGCTTTTAGACGAACCATGTACAGGGCTTGATGTACAGTCTGCCAACCTTTTACGTAGTGAAGTAACCAATGCTGCAGCAAATGGAGCTGGCATCGTGTGGATAAGCCATGATATTGTTGCCGATGCGCCATTGGCACAAAGGTTACTACGCATTGAAAAAGGCAAATTAGTCTATGATGGCCCAATAGAAGCACACATGGAGAAAGCATGTTAAGAGCAATATCAGCCTTAGTAGGTAAAGATATTTGCCTAACTCTTGCGCGTGGTAGTGGACTTATACAAGCCTTACTACTGGGTCTTTTGCTTCTCTTTGTGTTTAGCCTTTCGCAAGAAGTTGGTAGTGTCATGTCCCCCCAAGGGGCTGCGGCAATATTTTGGCTATCTTCTGCATTTTGCCAAGTTTTAGTTTTTAATATGCTTTATGGCATTGAAGAAATGAATAATGCTAGGCAAGGGCTTTTACTAATACCTCAACCTATACAAATAATATGGATTAGCAAAGGTGTTGCAGGATTAATACTAATTTTTGCTGCACAAATATTGTTTTTACCAGCAACCATAGTCTTTCTTGGGCAAAGTGTTTCACCTTTATGGGGCGAGGCCATATTAATTGTCATTTTAGTTGATATTGGCATGGCTGCACTTGGTTCACTACTTGGTGCTTTAGCTCAAGGACAAGCAGCACGTGAGTCACTATTAAGCATTGTGCTGTTCCCACTTCTTATACCCTTGCTACTTGCAGGCATTAGAGTAGGAGCTGCAGCATTTAATGAAACATTAATTGAAGGGTTAAGCTCATGGTTTGGCATAGCATTAGCCTTTGATGCACTTTTTTTGGGTGCCGGGCTTTTTCTTTTTGGGTACATTTATGCTAGTGAGGATTAAATGCCAAAATTAATACAAATAATAGCACTTATTTCTGGATTAGCCATGGCTATAAGCCAATGGTTTATATTTGTTTATGCCCCAACTGAGGCTGTCATGGGTATTGTACAAAAGATTTTTTATATACATTTACCCTTGGCATGGTGGGCTTTTATGAGCTTTTTTGTGACTTTTGTAGCCTCCATAGCTTATTTGCGCACACGTAAAAGCTCATGGGATGCATTAGCCCTTGCGGCAGCCGAGGTGGGTGTTTTGTGTAGTGGTTTGGCTATTATCACCGGATCTATTTGGGCCAGACATTCTTGGGGGGTATGGTGGACTTGGGACCCACGTTTAAGCACTGCACTAGTTATGTGGTTTGTATATATGGGTTATTTAATCCTCAGGTCTTTAGACATGCCGGCAGAGCGCAATGCAACCATTCGTGCTGTTGTTGGTATTATAGCTTTTATTGATGTACCACTAGTGTTTTTATCAGCTAGACTTTGGCGATCTATCCATCCAGCAGTTTTTGCTTCCAAAGGTGGTGGCCTTGATGCTGATATGAAAACAACTGTTTTTGTATGCCTCTTTGCTTTTGGCTTTATTTGGGCAAGCTTAGTGTATGTTAGAAAAAAACAACTAGAGCAACAACAAAGGCTAGAAGTATTAATTACACAACAAAATGAACAACTATTTTAATACATCTAAAGGAGAACCACATGGAAAGTATATACTGGCTTATGTATGCAAATATAGCTGTATGGCTCGGTCTTGGAACGTATTTGTGCTTTCTTGCTAAAGCACAAAATAATATTGAACAACGCTTACAGCTAAAGGAGACTCTTGACCATGAATAACACAACACATCGCAATATGATCTTGGCTTGTATGGCTCTTGCAGTTTTGGGCATGTTGGCTGTATCCATAGTACAAAGAATTAATAATCCACAATTAATAGTACAAACACGCGGCTTTCCACAACAAGATATGGTTGCTGAAGAAACAGGCGGAGGCATGCCTATGTCACCAGAAGTAGGCAACCTCATGCAAGCAGTTAAAGATAATCCTGATGACGTGCCAACACTTATAAACTTAACAATGCACCTCATGGAAACACAAGAATGGCAAGCAGCTGAAACATTTGTGCATCGTGCTATTGAGTTTGCACCAGAAAATGCGCAAGCGCACTATTTGCACGGCATCATTTTGTATAATTCACAACGGCATGATGAAGCTGTAAAAGCTTTTGAGCAAGTTGTTGCTATTGCAGAAGATGCCTCGGCCCGCTATAGCCTTGGCATTTTGCAGGTATATCATTTTGAAAACATTGCTAAGGGTATAGAAGAATTTGAGCGTGGTTTAAGAGATCCCAATGCATCTGAAGAATTAAAAAAAGCTATCACGGCTGAACTGGAAAAAATTAAAAAAACTAATCCATAAATTTGTTTTACCTAGGAGAGAACAATGGCAGCAAAGAATCAACGTAACAAATCAGAATCAGATAACAATCAATATGTGCGTCGCTCAACATTAATAGTATCTGTAGTGGCTGCATTAATTTTCGGTTTGTATATGGGAACATTATTTACAAGCTTTGGTAGCTTTGCTACTCCTAGTGCAGACGGGAGCAGTGCTGGTAATCAAAGTAGCGACCCTAGTGCCCATATTGAAAGTGCCATAGCCGCAGCAGAAAAAAATCCAGAAAATGCTCAAAATTGGATTCACCTTGGTAATTTATATTTTGATGCAAAACAACCTAGCGAATCAGTTAAAGCCTATACACGTGCATTAGAGATACAGCCGAACAATACCGATGTTTTAACTGACCGTGGTACAATGTATCGTGATCTTGGACAATTTGAATTGGCTTTACAGTCATATGTTAAAGCAAATCAAATTGACCCTACACATCAACATTCTCTTTTTAATGCAGGAATTATTTTGTATTATGACCTGAAACGAGAATCAGAAGGCATAGAAAAGTGGGAGCAACTACTACGCATAGCCCCCGATGCCAAGGCCCCAAATGGCCAACCTTTGAAAGATATGATTGATAGCTTAAAGAAGTAACACGCTGGTTTTTTTGATAAAAACTGTTATATGTAATGTCATTTTCGAGCAATACAATCATATGTTTCTTAGGTAAACAAAACACATTGAAGTACTTTACTTTTTTTGATAATATGTGTGTGCTTTTGAAGTAAAAAATGTTACTATAAGAAATACCTTTATCAAGATTTAGCAAGCCGGACATTTATAACAGGAGACAACAATGGCAAAAAAATACTTTATTTCACTACAATATTTAAGTATATTTTTTTCATTGCTTATTTATTCATTTTGGGCTGCTCCAAGTATTGCAGCCGAGCCAGTACCGTCAAAGCTAGAGCAAGCCTCTTTGCCCTTATCAAAGTACTTTGATTGGTATGTTGACACCAATGGCACTTTAAGTATCGAAAATATCCAAGCGCAAGAAATTCAAGATCAATTCGCCCCGCTAGATTTAAAAAAAATATCCAATGAAACTGGTACGGCATGGATACGATTTACTATAGCAGAACAAGATTCTGATACTTCAAGTGCTCTATTACTTGACCTTGGAGAGGGTATACCTAAATCTCCTACGCTATATGCCCCTAAGCATGATGCGCTTACCGATACCATAAAGTGGCAAGAGTATACTCCAACACAGCAATCTATCTTCTTAATGCCTGAGGCAAAAACAGGAACAATTACAGCTTATATACGCATGAATGGATTACCAAGCCCTTGGTTTAATCCAACTTTGCGCACACCTCACGATGCAGCAACAACATTAGAGCGTATGGTTAAGCCTGCAACTATTGTGGCCCTTAGCGTTGTTATGCTACTAGCATTGTTACGAGGTCTTACGGAAACTGGTCAATGGCGTTTTTGGGCAAGCTTGTACACAGCGGTAGTTCTATTATACGTAATATGGGGTATGCCACCTACAGCTAAGGGTTATATAGCTCTGAAAGACATGGTATCTGCCGTTGCGCCGGGTGTTGCTTTAATTTTGTTACCACATGTGGCACGTCATCTTATGCGCAGTAGTTTTTACTCACGCACTATTGATTTGCAATATAGGCTACTTATCATACCCGGTATATTACTTGCTCTAATTCCTTTTGTGCCGGGGTATGCATGGACGGTACGCTATTTAATTTTATGGCCAGCCATTACTCTGTTATTTGTGCCAACAACTATTGGTGCTTGGCTTGGTGGGTTACCAGGCGCAAGACGCTTTTTAATAGGCATACTTCTTCCACCTTTAGGCGTTGCTTTAGCTATTGTTGGGCTAAATGAACCACATTTTCTACCCTTGTCCGTACTTCAAGCACTACCGCTTTGGGGTATTGTACTTGGTATATTAATTATTGCAGGCACGACCACACCGCAAGAGTATAGAAAAAGAGAAGAGCAAGCACCTGCCAAAAAAACTAAAAAAGCTAAAGCAATTGCAAAAGAAACATTAAATGATCTTGAAGATCCAAACCTACGCTTAGTCACCATAAGTGAGGCACAAAGTAGCAAAAAATCATCAAAAAAGAACGAAGGCAACTTAGGAAATGACCTTGAAGAACATCTGCGTTGGCCAGTTGACCAATTATTACGTGATGTATCTGCCCTTGAATCATGCGCTCTACCCCCTGTAGTGCGTGAATATGTTTCATCTCTGGCAACAGTGGCTAGGGATATATCAAATTCTCTTAGTGCCCCCGTACATGAAAGAGGCACAGCCCAACCCATGGGGGGAATGAGTGATGATATTTTTGAATTACAGGGACTTTTGCGTCAAGCGCACGATAGTGTATCTACGCTTGCCGACAATAAAAATATAGCACTTTCATGGTTTATGCCACCGCATTTATCCCAAAGCTACAGGGGTGATGCTATGCATTTATTATTTGTCCTACGCTTATTATTAGAAAGTGCAGTACGTGCAACCAACCGTGGTGCTGTACAGCTTGCTGTGCGTAGAGTGCCAGAAAGCATTAATCCAGGGCACTTGCTCTTTACTGTAACCGATACAGGCACAGGTAAACCCCCACAAGAACGTAGTATATCTGCTTTGGCTCGTGCATGGGAGCTGGCTGCAAGAAATCATGGTTTCTTGGGTGTTGAGAGCAATGCATATGGAGCTTCGGTATCGTTTACTATGCATTGTGATGTGACAACACAAGACATGTTACATAGAAGCACCAAGGCAAAAGAAACGCAATACCCTTGCGTTGTAGTAATTTCTGACAATGATGCTGATAGACAATTATGGGCTTTTTTCCTTGAAAAATTACCTTTAGCCATTGTAGAAGCACGTAACCCAAAAGAAACCTTAGAAGTTTTTAGCAGCCATGATACAAAACTGCTAATATTTGATGCTCGTATTCCTAAGCACCACTTAGAGCAATCCATCAATAACTTGCGTCAATATGAATTAGAACATAATTGTCCTGCGGCTTTATACTTAGCACTTTCAGCAGATGACACAATGGACCAAGAATTTGAAGCTATGGGTTTTGACTACATAGTATCCATGCCTGTGACACGTAGTAAATTACGTAAATCCGTTACTACTATATTGCCTTGGATAAGCAAGTCAAAAGATGACGTTAAAGATAAAACTGATGCTGGCTTGCTTAAGCAATTACAAAACGATGATGTTATAATAGATACTGGCACGCCCATTGTAGAGATGCCAGAATTAAGCCTTGATAAAACAACAACACCAGAAGTTTCTAATGTAGTTACATCTGCGACTATGGCTGAGACTGTGGCAGATAATTTAAGCGGTTCAAGCGGTCAAAAACAACCATCAAGTGTACCTGAATTATCGCTTAATTTAGAACCCGAACTTGTCCTAACAACACCATCAGAAGAAGGCAATACTTATTTGCCCTCAGTAGAGCCTGAGGCCAAAGCTGAGCCTTTACCTCAAACACAGCCAGAGTTTACACCAATAACCATGCCAGAGCCTGAGCATAAATCAAATGCTGTATCAAAGTCTCAGCATATAATGAGTAGCGACGATGCAGTGCAACCTGTTACTATGTCGGAACAAGACATAGCTGCGTATATATCTAAGCAGAAAGAACAGAACGAAATTCAAACCAAGCAAGTCTTAGACAATCAAGAAGCTTTAAGCTCTACTAAGCTTGTAACTAAACCAAAGATAAATATTACTAAAAAAGAGCCAGCAAAATCTAAATCCTCAACAGCTAAACCGGCTCTCACACAGCCTAAACCAGAAGTTGCACCTACAGT
>CAYJPT010000054.1:10717-13887 GCA_964372165.1 uncultured Desulfovibrionaceae bacterium
CCTCAACAGCTAAACCGGCTCTCACACAGCCTAAACCAGAAGTTGCACCTACAGTGACGCCTATTGAACCAGAAGCTGCACCAGAAGTAATGTCTACTGTATCTACAGTGATGCCTATTGAACCAGAAGCTGCACCTACAGTGACGCCTATTGAACCAGAAACTGCACCAGAAGTACCGAGTAAGAAGATTCAGATTAAGTCCCATGCAATAAAAGGGAAAAATAATACCAAAGCTAACTCAGATGCCAAACCTACGCCGACAAAAAAACCTACTGCGCTTAATATTAAGCAAAATAGGCAACAAGGTTCATCAACAGTTACATCAAAGAATGATGCAGCGACACAACAAGTTACTCAGCCAGAGCCTAGCATAGACAGTAAAGCTGTGCCTCAAGTTAAGCCTAGGGTATCAGGTAGCACATCTAAACATGATAATTCACTAAGTGATGCAATCTTATTGCCACTTATGGATTATCCTGCGCCTGAAGAGCAGTCAAAGCAGGACAATAGTGAAGGTGAAACTTTTATAGAACCTAAAAAAGATAAGAGTAATGCTGCATACTTAACATCTTTAGTGGATACTGCACCATCAAAAAATAGAGTAACTGCCTCAAAGGTAGAAGATAACAACGCACCTAAAAAAGGCATGACTATAGTAAGCACAGCTAAAAGCAGTAAACCAGTTGCAAAGCCGGTTATCAAGCAACAAAATGAAGCTGACGTGCAGGCAAAACCAGCTGAACAATTAAGTCCTAATGGTGTGGGCGAACCTAAGCCAATGTCTAAACAAGATTCTGTAAAAAAAGATAAACCTAAGATAACTATATCACAAAACACAGAAAAAGGTACTGTGCCAACAGTGGCACAAAGTAAGGAAGTAACTAAGGTTACAACCATGCCCAAGCAAGATGTTGCAAAGGCAAATTCGGTAGATAAAAACGAATGGGTAGGAGAGCCACAGCCTATTTCAAAGCAAAATACAAAAGATTCTAACAGTACTGGAGATAGTAAAGCTATATCAACAAACTTTACTGTGCCGTATACAGCAAATGAGCAAAAACAATCCACAGCACCTGTACCTAGCCATGATGCCAAGCAAAAAGTGGATATGGTTGCAGATACGCCATCAGATGATGCTGATGATACAATTAATCTTAACATGGCGCCGCTTGCTAATACAATAGCTCAAGCATCCAAGCCTGAGCCTAGTATCCAGCCAAGACCGGCGCAACGTTTTGTGCCGCCTCCACCTCTTCCAGATTCTACTCCTGCAAACCCGTTGCACGACTTATTAGATTCTTTAGACTCTAACCTGCTTATTGGTAAAGAGCATTTTAAGGCTTCTAATGCAGAAGGAGTTGCAGAGGCAGCAAGTAGTATTGCAAACAGTGCTGAGAATTTTGGATTACGTACACTTAGTCGCCTTGCGCGCACAGTTGAATCTGCTGCAAAGGCTGGAGATATGGATGCCTTACATGACCTTTTCCCAGAATTAGAAATGAGTGTGGAGCGCAATCGAATTGCTTTAAAAGTATAAAACTTTAATCAACTGCCATGGACTGGTTAACATTATTTCACCCCAGTGTGCTTATTGTAATCCATGCAATATCATGGTTTACAGTTGGTCATGCCTTGCTCACAAAGCATAATCCACGGTCTGCCCTAGGGTGGTCTGTGGTGGCTTTGTTTTTACCGCTAATTGGAACATGTATATATTTAACTTTTGGAATAGGCAGGGCTGAGAGTCGTGCAGCAAAACTCATGCGTACTGCAAAGCTCAATGCTGCCAAAAGCCAAGAATATTTGCATGGTGGCACAAGTCAAGAAAAACCTCCAGGACATTTAAATAAAAAGATATTAAACAAAAAAATTCAACATTTGGCACGTATAGGGCAAAAAATATGTAAAAGAAGCCTAAGTGGTGGCAATGATGTGCGGCCACTTATAAATGGTGATGAAGCATACCCACAAATGCTAAGTGCCATAGAAAATGCTAAAGAACACATATATCTTTCAACATATATTTTTACTAGCGGAGATGTTGCACAAGCTTTTTGCAAAGGTTTAGCTCAAGCTGCTAAGCGCGGTGTTGATGTGCGTGTGATAGTTGATGGTCTTGGTGCTAGGCTTTATTCCTTTTCATGGCCTTGGAAAAAACTTAGTGATGAAGGGGTAAAACTTGCTGAGTTTTTACCTCCCCGTCTATTTCCACCAAACTTTGCCATAAATCTACGAAATCACCGTAAAGTGCTGGTAGCAGATAGAGTGGGCTTTACCGGTGGTATGAATATTTCTGACAATCATTTAAAAAAACACTCAAAGTTTAATGTGCAAGACGTACACTTTGTTTGTTCTGGCCCCATAGTTTCTCAACTGCGTGAAGCATTTTTATTGGATTGGGGATTTTGCACAAATGATTACAATACGGTAAATCAAGCGGGTGATAATTTATGCGGTGATGTACTTTGCCGTATGATACTTGATGGACCGGGTACAGGACGAGATCCATTACATGAATTAATTTTTTCAATCATTTCTGCAGCGACAAAGAGTATTTGCCTTATAACTCCATACTTTCTACCGACCCACGAAGTTGTAGGAGCCCTAAAAGCTGCGGCAATACGTGGTGTTGATGTCCGCATCATTTTGCCAGCAAAAAATAATTTATTTTATGTGCATTGGGCCAGCCAGCATCTTTTGCCAACGCTACTTGAATCTGAAATTCGTATTTTTTACCAACCGCCACCATTTGCTCATACCAAGCTACTTATTATAGATGACTATTATACACAAATTGGTTCTGCAAACCTTGATGCACGTAGCTTACGCCTAAACTTTGAATTAAATGTAGAGTGCTTTGATTCGTCATTTACACGAAAAATGCAAAATTACTTCAATTATATTCAAAGTAAAAGCACGCAATATACTATGCAAGATCTTTTGAAAATTAATTTACCTACAAAGTTGCGCAATGCTGCATGCTGGGTGTTTTCGCCTTATCTATAATTTCCATTTCGAGTAATAATTTGCACTTAAAAAATGTAGATGTGTAATAAAGATAATTACTCAAACCTAAAAAACTCCTGCACGATTCATTGTGCAGAGAATTTAATTTTTAATAAAATTGCACTGAAAAATTATTATGCAGGACTCTTAAATAGTTGTGCAG
>CAYJPT010000055.1:0-13747 GCA_964372165.1 uncultured Desulfovibrionaceae bacterium
TCACTACTGCTAACTCGTTTTTTGCAAAATGAAACTGTCATAATACACATATGTTGTGCAAAAAAACAACTTAGCATTACAAATAAATAAAAAAAATCATAGTATAACACAATTCGACGAAATATTATCAAAAAAAACAAACTACAATGCCGTGATGCACCATGCATAAGTAAATTCTTATTTATTGCCTCAAAGACTCATGGTTGATCATAATAAAATACAAGCCGCTTTCAATTTTATAAATTACTTTAAAAAGCTTAGGTGCACGTATGGCATCTATCATACAAAGCACTAAATACTACGTAAATATTTAATGGCATTAACAAAAAGCAGTGTTCCAGGGGGGGAAACTTCTCCCCTAGTCCAACCTGGATGATTAGTAACATGGTGAAAAGCCTCAGGATGTGGCATAAGGCCAAGCATGCGCCCACTTGGGTCACAAAGGCCGGCAATACCTAAGGGTGAGCCATTGGGATTTGCAGGATACTCTTGCGTAACATTTTTATTTTCATCAACATATTGCAAAGCAATTAATTGTTCTTCTACTAAACGATCCAAGCACTGTTGATTTGTAGCAATTATTTTCCCTTCACCATGCCGCACAGGACAAGACAAATATTCCAAACCCTTAGTAAAAACACACGGACTATCAGGATTAATGCGCATGGTTACCCATCTATCTTCATATCGAGCAGAATCATTGTGCCCAAGCGAAACGTGACGTACAAAACTTTCTTTATCAAAACTTGGTAAAAGACCAAGCTTTACCATGAGTTGAAAGCCATTACATATACCAAGAATAAGTTTGCCTTGGGCTATAAAATTTTGTAAATGCTCAAGCAGGGGAATTTTATTTTCATCTTCAAGGTAACGCCAACGCATGCTGGCAGCTTGTGCAGCACCAAGGTCATCACCATCTAAAAATCCACCGGGGAAAATAAGAAAATGGTAATCAGTTAATTTAACTTTGGCCTGAACAATATCAGAAAAGTGCACAACATCAGCTCTGTCTGAACCTGCCAAGCGTGCAGTATGGGCTGTTTCCAAATGCGAATTAGTACCATAACCTGTAATAACAATTGTATTAACTTTGCCCATGACTAGCACTCCTTATACATATACCATAGTACACAATAATAAATCATACACAATGCAGTTAAGCAAGGGGCTTGCATAATAAATGCATTTTCTTGCAAGGTCAATACTAGCTTTTTGCATGCAATATGTATATAATATTTGAGTGACTGATTAATCACTCATAACCATTTAATATTAATAAATTCTTATTTGCATTAATCTAAAAACACACATTAAAACTACTCAAATAAGGAAACTTCAAGCTATGAAAACAAAATTTATATTTGTTACAGGTGGTGTACTTTCTTCCTTGGGCAAAGGCTTAGCTGCAGCTTCACTAGGTGCGCTTTTAAAAGCACGTGGACTTTCTGTTACCATTCAAAAGCTTGATCCTTATATTAATGTAGACCCAGGCACTATGAACCCATTTCAGCATGGTGAAGTTTATGTCACTGACGATGGTGCAGAAACTGACCTCGACCTTGGGCATTACGAGCGCTACCTTGGTGTACCCATGTCACGTAAAAACAATACTACTTCCGGAGCAATATATAATAAAGTCATTGCTAATGAACGGCAAGGTGTTTACCTTGGTGCAACAGTGCAAGTTATTCCACATATTACCGATGAAATTAAAGATACAGTTCGTGCCTTAGCTGAAGGTGATAGTGCTCCTGATGTTGCAATAATTGAAATTGGCGGTACTGTTGGTGACATTGAAGGACTGCCATTTTTTGAGGCCATTCGTCAGCTTAAATCTGACCTTGGGCGTAACAATTGCTTAAATATACATTTAACCTTAGTCCCATATCTACACTCAGCAGGTGAACATAAAACTAAACCCACACAGCATAGTGTTAAAGAATTACTTTCTATTGGAATTCAGCCTGATATTATTCTATGTCGATGTGAACAACCCATACCTGAAGAGCTAAAGCGCAAAATAGCACTTTTTTGCAATGTAGATGAAGATGCTGTATTTTCTTCAGTAGATGTTCAAAATGTTTATGAAGTGCCATTAAAGTTTTTTGCAGAAGGTTTTGACCAGAAAGTAGCAATTATGCTGCGTCTTCCTGCACGCAATGCTGACTTAACTGCTTGGAAAGCTTTAATACATAACTGTTCAAACCTCAAATCAAAAGTAACCATTGCCATAGTTGGTAAATATGTTGAATTAAAAGAAGCATATAAGAGTTTGCATGAAGCATTAACTCATGCAGGCATTGCCAATGATGTATGCATGGATTTACGCTATGTTAATTCTGAAGATATCAATGACCAAAGTGCTGCCACAGCTTTTGCAGGTTGCAATGGCATACTTGTTCCCGGTGGTTTTGGATATCGTGGAGTTGAGGGTAAGATTGCTTCTATACGTCATGCACGTGAAAATGGCATACCATTTTTTGGTATTTGCTTAGGCATGCAATGTGCTGTAATTGAATATGCTCGCCATGTTGCACAAATTAAAGATGCCAATTCTCAGGAATTTGCTCCTGATGGTTTAAACAGTGTTATTTATTGGATGAATGAATGGACAAACCCACATACAGGTGAGCAAGAATATCGTGCAACAGATAGTGACAAAGGTGGAACAATGCGCCTTGGATCATATGATTGCTCTTTACAACAAAACACTAAGGCACATGAAGCATATGGTACTGATTTCATTCAAGAGCGACATCGGCATCGTTATGAATTTAATAATAATTATTTAGATACATTAAGCAAACATGGTATGATTTTTAGTGGTACATCGCCAGATGGAAGTTTGGTTGAAATTATTGAATTGCCTAATCACCCTTGGTTTGTTGGTTGTCAATTTCACCCTGAATTTAAATCAACTCCTATGAAAGCACATCCACTATTTAGGGAGTTTATTGCTGCAGCCAAAAAATTTAGCGCTTAACCAGTCAGTATGGTTAAAAATATTGTGATAAGAAAAAATTTATTCAAAAAGCATGTAAAAAATTAACAAAAAATCATGCTTTTTTGTCAATTTTTTATATAAATGCTTAAAGGACAAACATGCTTATTAAATTACTTTCTTGGAATGTTAATGGACTGCGGGCGGTTTCTGCCAAGCCTGATTGGGCTTGGTTTGAACAAAGTGACGCACAAATTATTGGCTTACAAGAAACAAAAGCAAATCCATCACAATTAAGCGAGCAACTAGTGCAGCCAGAAGGCTGGCAAAGTCTTTTTGCTTCATCTGTAGTAAAAAAAGGTTATTCAGGCGTTGCTGCTTTTAGCAAAATTAAACCTATTACAACTAATATAGAGCTACCACAAAGTGAATTTCAAGGTGAAGGTCGATTAGTTCACATGGAGTTTGAGCAATTCCACTACTTTAATGTTTACTTTCCAAACGGTGGTGCTGCAGAACTTAATGAGCAAGGTAAACCTACTGGAAAATTCAAACGTGTACCGTATAAAATGGGATTTTTTGATGCTTTCTTACAACATGCTGAAGAGCTTCGCAAAAGTAAACCTATTGTAGTTTGTGGCGACTTTAACATTGCTCACCAACCTATTGACTTAGCCAGACCAAAGCAAAACATAAATAATACAGGATTTTTGCCAGAAGAGCGTGCATGGCTTGATGCCTTTGTGGCAAAAGGTTATGTGGATACTTTTAGAGCACATAATGGTGATGCTGAGGGTTATTACTCTTGGTGGTCTTATAAAGCACGCGCGCGGCAAAACAATATAGGCTGGCGTATTGATTACTTTTTTGTTTCTGAAGAATTACGTCCTTGCATACGTGATGCGTGGATTGAAAGCCACATTTACGGCTCTGATCATTGTCCTGTGGGTCTAAGTCTTGAAGTTTAGAGCCTCACACAATAATGTGCAAGGCTCTAAAAAAATGTATTCCTATTTTACAGCAAACATTTTAAGGAAAGGCACAATTATACTTTGTAAGGAAATGCATAATATGTTTTTTGACTTGTAGATTAAATCAGCGTTTCCTTAATAAAATATTTGCCTCTTTTTATATGCTGCATAAGCTTCACGCATAGCAATGTATGGGTCAACAGCTACCGCTTTAGAATCATTATACAAATTAAGTACAGGGCCTAAGTCATTAAAACGTAATCCCCCTGCTGTTGCAGTTACTGCAAGTGGTGTTTGAAAATAAAATGTTGGATCAAGAAAATAATCTGCGGCTGTACCAAAAGTTCCACGTACCGAGCTTGGCCCTATAATTGGCCAAACTAGATATGGACCTGTTCCAAATCCCCAAACCCCAAAAGTTTGATCCATATTTTCACCTGAGGGATCAAGCGGCACAATAGTTTTTTTATGCTTTGCAACATCAATAAATCCACCCAAACCTACAGTAGTGTTGATAAAAAATTTACCAAATTCAGCCCCTGCCGCCAAAGGTCTACCTTGCAATAGCGAACTTACAAAGCGCACCGGAAATAACACGTTATGGAAAAAATTACTTAAACCCGACTGCACCGGATCTGGCATAACATAATCATAACCTTTATAAAGTGGATTAATAAGATATAAATAAAAAATATCATTAAACCCAAACCAAAACCTATTCCATGGCTCAAAGGGATCAGATATACCTTGCACCGGAGTCGAGTCATAATCATCAAGATTTTCTCCGGAATTTTCTTCAAGCTGTTTAATAATTGGGGACTCTCCAAGCCGTCCTTTTTCATAGCCACTCATGGCTGCATCAACATTCATTGCCGCCATAGCTTGCTTACTATACCCATGTGCAAAAACAAACACAAATGCTAATAAAAACATTATATTAAATTTAGTTACTACCTTCATTAGATTTATTCCTCAAGGCTGCTCCCCGCTCACGAATGCGCACAGTTAACACCTCCGGACTTTCATTGGACAAAATTTCTCCAAATTGAGTCCGATAATTTTTTACAAGGCTTACACCTTCAATTAATACATCATAAACATACCATTTTCCATTTTTTAATAACATTCTATAGGCAATAGGAACAACTCTATTACCGTCCAAAGCTAAGGTTGTGCGCACTTCAACACGAGTAACATCTTTGTTTGCAATTTCACCAACATATGCAATACGCTCTCCACTATACCCTTCTATACGATCAAGGTAAGTTCTAAAAAGTAAATCTGCAAAAGCGTCAACAAAGTTCTGTTGTTGTTCAGGTGTGAATGTTTTCCAGCGTTGTCCTACAGTGCGCATTGAAAACTCTTTAAAATCAAATATAGTATACAATTCTTTTTCAATTTTTTTATTCAAATCTTGTCTGGTATTTGCATCACTATAACCAGGGTTTTTAATAAAATCCATCACTCGTGCAATTGAAGTCTCAAGCGTATTTCGTGCATCAGCCGTACTAGATGCAAAACTTGGTACAATCATGCAGCTGCATATAATCAAAGACATCACACAAGCCATGAAATTGCGCATTTTAAACTCCTCCAAAAGCAAATTTACTAATAATAGATTCAATATCCACGGCCGATTCTGTTTCTAAAATTTCTTCCCCTGGTGTAAGTACAATGTCTGAACCACCAAGAGATAAGCTAATATACTTATCACCAATGAGACCACTTGTTTTGATAGATGCTATAGTATCATCTGTAATTTTTAGCCTATTGTCAAGATACAAAGTAACAATTGCTTGAGAAGTATTTATATCAAGCGTCATATTTGATACACGCCCCATTTGTACGCCTGCAATTTCTACAGCTGCACCAACACGCAAACCCGAAGCAGAGCTAAAGCGTGCTTGCAATTCGTAGCCATCACCACCAAAAACTTCCATGCGTCCAAGTTTTACCGTCAAATATGCTGTGCACAATAGCCCAACAAGGACAAAAAAACCTACAACTACTTCACGTCTTGTATTCATGTTACATTCCAATGCGTTATACGCTATTTACGCATCCATTCTTCAAGTGCTTCACTTACTTGCACATTTTGTGCCTCAAAGCTTACATGAGCACTATCCAATGGTATACGGGTAAGAAATGATTGTAAAAATTCATTATCAGTATTTTTTAAGTCAGCTAAAGTACCGGAAAAAACTGCCTGTTTATCGTGTAAAACTAAAACATAATCTGCAATTTTCTCAAGGCTTGCAAGGTCATGGCTTACAACAACCATAGTCATTTGCGGAAAATGTTTTTTCATGGCAAGTAGCAAATCATCCATTTGCGCTGCAATAATAGGATCTAAACCTGATGTTGGTTCATCACAAAACAATATTGGAGGTTCAGTAATAATGGCTCTGGCAAGGCCAGCGCGCTTACGCATGCCACCTGAAAGCTGGCTTGGGTAAAAATTTTCAGCACCCTCTAAGCCAACCAAGCGTAATGAACGCAATACGGCCTCATGTATTACCTTATGTGAAAGACTTGTGTGTTCACGTAAAGGTAGGGCCACATTATCTAAAAGGCTTAATGCCCCAAGCATTGCACCATCTTGGAAAAGCATACCCATACGCCTACGCAAGCGTCTAAATTCTTGATGAGATAAAGAGAAAAAATCTAAATCATTATACAAGATTTTTCCGGAAATTGGACGTGACAAGCCAACCATATGCCTTAGCAATGTTGATTTACCACTACCTGAACTACCCAAGATAACTGAAATTTTTCCTGCTGGAAGTGTCGCATTAATATTGTCTAAAACTTTTTTTCCATCGTAACCCACGCTACAATCTTGAAATTTTATACTGTAAGCTTGCATAGATTAAACCCTACAATAGCATGGATGTTAGCACGTAATCAGCAATTAAAATTAAGCTACAGGCCATCACAACTGCAGAAGTAGTTGCATTACCAACAGCAGCAGGCCCAACACTATCACGTCTAAAATGTGTATAATAACCTTGATGACAACATATTGTATTAACAATGATTGCAAAGACTAGTGATTTTATGAAGCCACCTATAACATCAGCCATAACAACATTGCTTTCAATACCATGTAAATAAGCACCAGCATTAATGCCAAGCATAAGTACGCCAGTTAAATATCCGCCAATAATACCAATTACATCAAAAATTGCTGTCAACAAAGGAAAAGAAATAATGCATGCTAAAAGACGAGGACTTACCAAATAACCAATAGGATTAATATCCATCACTTCCAAGGCGTCCACCTGGTCAGAAATACGCATGACACCTATTTCAGCAGTCATGGCAGAGCCTGCTCGACCCGTTAACATAATGGCCGTTAGCACTGGGCCAAGCTCTCGTATTAAAGTTAAAGAAACTGCTGCCCCAAGCAAGCCTGTTGAGCCAAATTTCACCAAGGTATAATAACCTTGCAAGCCCAACACCATACCACAGAAAACTCCGATTAATAATATTAAAAACAAAGATTTAGCACCAATTACATGGATTTGCAGCCATGTTTTATAGCACAAATGCGGTACTTTAAAAATATTTCGCACAGAAGCAAATAAAAATAGCATAATGCTACCCATAATTGCTAAGGCACTAAGGGCAAAACGCCCCAAGCTTGCAAACATATTTGCTATCATAAACTACTCAATTTCTTTCTTACCACGTTGTAATGGCTCACCCAGCTTCATAGATACCATAAGCTTACGCAAGTCTTGAGCTTGTTCATTACTACCACGCATAAGTACCATTACTTTATAAAACTTACCTGATTTTTCCATTTTAGTGCGTAAGCCTTCACCCTCAAGACGAGCACGTAAGCGGTCTACGGGTTCTTCAGCTGTGAAAGTAGCAACTTGAAAAATAAAATCAAAGATTTTTGGTTCGGATTTTACATCAGCTTGCTTAATCGCATCACTTTCACCTACACTAAGTGCAGTTTGCGTATTTTGCTCATCTTTAGATTTTATTGTATTAACTTCTTCAGTTGTTACCTGTGTATTAGTATTATTCTTTTCATCTACCTTAGGCTTATCAGCCAAAGTAGTTTGTTCTTGCGTTTCAAGCAAACTTTTTTCTTGGTCTTTTTGTTTACTAACTGCGTTAACATTCTTATCTTTCAATGAATTAGAATAATCTAATTCCTCCTTTGGCATTACTTCTTGCTTAACAACGCTAGAAGAATTTTCGCTATTACTATCATCTGAGTTGTTTGACACAACACTTGGAAATGTAGGTAAATGCGCTTGCGGATTATCACCACGTCCAACAATAACACCCATTACAAATGCCAAGCAAATACAACTAACTAATACCACACAAAATGTTATAATGATAGAAAAGCTAATATTTAAACTGATTGGCTTATTTTTCTCATCTTTTTCTGGTTCGGAATTTTTTTTTTGTGACATTTTTTCCCTACATAGTTTCTGGAGCTGATACACCAAGCAAATTCAAGCCATTAGCAAAAACATGCTTTACAGCTTGCAAAAGCACAAGCCTAGCTTTAGTTAGATTCAAATCTTCTTCTTGCACCACATGATGTCTTGCATAATATGCATGCAAAGCTCCTGCCATTTCAGCTAAATAATTGCTAATATGATGCGCAGCTAAATTACTTGCGGCATATTCAACCACATTGGTAAACCGTACTGCCATTTTTGCTAAAGCCAAGTCATCAATATGTGTGATACACGCTAAATCTTGCACACTTAAATCTTTATCTACTACAATTTGTTTTTCATCCGCGCGGCGCAATAATGCGCAAATGCGCGCATGTGCATATTGCACATAATATACAGGATTTTCCATGCTTCTTTGTTTCACAAGTTCAAGGTCAAAGTCAAGGGGACTATCACTTTTTCTTGATAAAAACATAAAACGTGCTGCATCGACACCAACTTCTTTGATAACGTCAGCAAGTGTTTCAAAAGTGCCAGCACGCGTTGACATACTAATATTTTGCCCATTACTCAATAAATTTACTAATTGTATAAGTACGACATCAAAGTCGCTTTGCTCTCGTCCAATTGCGGCAATAACTGCTCGCATTCGTGGAATATAGCCATGATGATCTGCACCCCAAACATCAATGACATAATCAAAACCACGCGAATACTTTTCATCATGGTAGGCTATATCTGAAGCAAAATAAGTTAAAAAGCCATCGGATTTTTTTAGCACACGGTCTTTATCGTCGCCTAGCTTACTTGTTTCAAACCACAAAGCCCCTTCACTTTCATAGCTAAGTTTAGCATCTTTAAGTGTTTTAAAACTTTGTTCAACGGCACCCTTGGCCACAAGTGATTTTTCTGAAAACCAAACATCATGTTTTACTCTAAAGTCAGACAAGTCTTGCTTTATGCCATCAAGTATGCTCTGCATGGCATATTGGTAGCAAATATTTTGCCCTTCTTTTTCAGGCAGTGATAGCAAATCTTCACGCACATCCAAAAGCTCTTTAGCAATATCAATAATATAATCTCCACGGTAATATTGCTCAGGCCACTCCACCACAAGATTTTTCAATTCACGTGCGCGCAACCAAACAGAAAGACCTAGGATATTCATCTGTAATCCTACATCATTTATGTAATATTCTGTCGAGACATCATAACCACAAAAATCTAAAATACGTGCCAGACTATCGCCAACAGCCGCTCCACGACCATGACCAATATGCAATGGACCAGTAGGATTAGCAGATACAAACTCAACTTGAGTTTTTTTGCCCTTGCCTAAATTATTTTTCCCAAAGTTTTCACCTTGCTCTGCAATATTTAAAATAGCTTGATGCCATACATCATTGCAAAGCGTAATATTAAGAAAACCCGGTCCAGCCACACTTACATCAGCCACAAAAGGCAAGGCATTAATGGGAGCACACATATTTTCAGCAAGAACACGTGGGGCAAGTTTGGCTTCACGTGCCAGTACCATAGCAATATTTGCTGCAAAATCTCCACCATGTTTAGCATCGCGCGGTGGCTCAATAACAACTTTATCTGGCCAAGTTAAGCCCATATCATGCACTATTTTCTGTAACGCTTCTCGAATTTGCATGCGCTGCATATTTACCCCAATTTTCAAATATTAACAAAAATTATATTACAAATCCGCATGTTATGCCAGCGTATAATTTAATCCCTGTACTGACAAAACATTGCAACAACATTAAATTATCAAAACAACTTCCACATTGCACTATAGCGCAAACTGCTCAATTTGCTCAAGGTTTACCACGGCACGACTTACCACTTCCTCGTCTGCAAGACTAGCAAGGCAAGGTGACACCATTTTTGACAGCACAGCCTTCGGACCAACTTCCAAAAAGCTACGTGCACCATCTTGCCATTGATTTTGCATGGTAGTAATCCATTGCACAGAGGATGTCATTTGTTCAACCATGCATTGGCGCAAGCTATCCGCATCGTTAACAGCACGTCCATGCACATTACAATACACAGCAAAACGTGGATTGCTCCAATTAGCTTTTTGTATACTTGGTGCAAGTTCTGCAGCGGCCTCTTTCATGAGTGGGCTATGAAAAGCACCACTAACTTTTAATGATATACCACGCCCTTTTTGTTCTTTTACCAAGCCTAGCATATGTGCTACAGCATCTTTATGCCCACTCACAACAAATTGAGCAGGAGTATTATAATTGGCAATACGCAAAAATTTTCCACTAGCATTTGCACTTTCTTGTACCAATGACTCTACTTTTGCTAAATCAAGCTTTACAATGGCAGCCATAGCACCATCACCACTAGGGTCAGCTTCAGCCATAAGTCTACCACGTAGGCTTACTAAATTAATAACACTATCAAAGTCCAAAGCCCCACTTGCGGCAAGACAAGCATACTCACCAAGGCTATGCCCAGCAGTACCATAAGGAGTGCAGCGAGTTGATAGAGCTATCCATAAATTCAAATTTACAACGGTTAAAGCAGGTTGCAATGCTTTTGTATCAGCCATGGCATTGTCATCGCCTTCCCAATAAATTTCACGTAATGGCAAATTACTAATGCGTTCGGCTTTTTTCCATAATTGCATGGCCTCGCTTGAATGTTCGGCTAAATCACGCCCCATACCTAATTCTTGCGCACCCTGACCAGGAAAAAGTAATACAAGCTTTGACATAATCACTCCATAACAAAAAAATTATCTCCACCATATATACAATACTTTCAAGGCTTGCAAGTATTGAATGTCAAGGCTATCATCTAAGTCAGCATTTTGAGCTTTTGATTTTTTATAATACAGTGAAGCACAAATGATTATTATATCATAAAAGGCATTTATATGACAAAAAAAACAATAAATATATCACAAGAATCATTGGAGTTAGCATGTGCCAAACTCCCTATTACCGTGCCTAAGCATATTCTTCCAGATTTGGGTGCATATTTATCGCTTCTTATGCAATGGAATAAAGTTATGAACTTAGTGGGTACAGGTACTTGGCAAGATTGTTTGGCAAAGCTATTGATTGACTCTTTCTATGCAGATAAATTCATACAAAATCTTAACTTATCTGATGATTTACATACTTGGGACTTAGGGGCTGGTGCAGGATTGCCCGGTGTAGTACTGCGATTATTATGGACTAAGGGGCAATACCACCTTGTGGAAGCAAGAGAAAAACGAGCCTTATTCTTGCAAACTGTGCTTACAAGAGTAAAGCTACAAAATACGAAAGTTTTTCATGGACGTGCTGAAAACTTCTTTACAGCACAAAAGCACAATCCAGCACAAATGGTAATCAGTCGTGCCTTTATGCCGTGGCAAGATGTGCTAAATCTCGTACAAAATCAAATACATCCCAAGGGATATGTGGTATTTTTAACACTTGAAGCTGCACCAAAAGACGATCTTATTGCTCTAGGCTGGCAAAGTGTTGCACAGCAAAGCTATATTGTAGAAAATACCACACGCACCATATGGGCTGTATGCAAACAATAGTTAAGATATTATTGTAAAATAATTATCTTTGTTTCTGCATACGATCACGTATAAAAATTGCAAATAAGTTCATGCCAAGTACCAATAAAATCAAAACCAATGCTGTGCCATATTGTAGTGGACGAGTTTTTTCAATTTCAGTGCCGGCTGTTGCAAGTACATACATATGATATGGCAAAGCCATAACTGAACTAAATATTGAATCTGGTTCTTTTGGTGTATAAAATACTGCCGCAGTAAACATGATGGCGGCTGTTTCTCCGGCGGCACGTGAAATACCTAAAATGGCACCTGTAAGCATGCCGGGAGTTGCAGCAGGCAATACAACACGTGAAATTGTTTGCCATTTACTAGCACCAAGCGCAAGTGACGCTTCACGATATGTATCAGGAACAGTGCGCAAAGCTTCTTCGGCTGTACCAATAATTACCGGTAAAGATAAAACAGCCAAGGTCAAAATTCCTGCCAGCAAACTAACGCCCATACCTAAAAATGTAACAAAAAAGGCTAGGCCAAAAAGACCAAACACAACTGAGGGCACGCCGGCAAGGTTGTTCACTCCTAGGCGAATATAACGTGCAAAAGAGGTTCGCCCTGCATATTCATGCAGGTAAATGGCAGAGGCTACACCAAGTGGAAATGAAATACAAATTGCTCCCATTGAGAGTAAAAAAGTACCCAAAATACAAGGCCAAATACCACCTTCAGTCATCATACGCTTTGGCGGTTCACTCAAAAATTCCCAACTTATGGCTGGTATACCTTGCACAGCTAAAAACACGCAAATGACTATTAATGCGCCAACATTAATATAAGCCGCAAGGCGCAACACGCCAAACATACAGCGCTCACGTGCTAATCTGGAATTACTTGATACAGCAAATTTCATATGTACCTCACAGGCTGGAACTACCAACTTGTTTATGTTTTTCAGCAATGTGTTGAGCAATCATATTGAAACAAAGTGTAAAAATAAATAGCATCATGCCTATGGCAAAAAGTGCAAAATAATGATCACCACGATAGGGAGCTTCAGCCATTTCTGCTGCAATAGATGCCGGCATTGGGCGCACTGGGTCAAAAATAGAAGTTGGAATTAACCCTGCACCACCTGCTACCATTAAAACAACCATGGTTTCGCCAATGGCTCTTGACATACCAAGCATTATAGCCGTGCCAATACCTGAAAGAGCAGCAGGCAACACCACCTTGATAGTTGTTTCCCAACGTGTAGCACCAAGTGCAAGTGAGGCTTCTCGTAAAGATCTAGGAACAGCAAAAAGTGCATCTTCTGCTACGGAGCAAATAGTTGGTACACTCATAAAAGCAAGCATCAAACCTGCATTAAATAAATTTAACCCTGTAGCCGCACCTAGATAATCTTGTAAAAGCGGCGCAACCACCACCATACCAAAAAAACCAATTACAACTGATGGTAAAGCAGCAAGCAATTCCACAAAGGGCTTAACTACACGACGCACAGATGTTGAGGCAATCTCTGTAAGATAGGCAGCCGTTAGTACCCCAAGAGGCACTGCAATAAGAGAAGCAAGTATAGTCACTGCAAAAGAGCCTATAAGCAAGGGGAAAATGCCAAAATCAGGTGGGTCTGAGGTTGGATACCACCATTCGCCAAAAAGAAAGGATGTTACAGGGACAATATCAAAGATTGGCAAACCTTCATAAAACAAAAACAGCATGATACCCATAAGAGAAAGCAATGAGAACGTTGCTGCTAAGGCCAACACAAAATGTATAAATTTTTCTTTCATTATGTATCCCAGAGCAAAATTATAGACTGCTACAAAACAAATACATACCCAAGCCATTATACTAAGAGTGCCTC
>CAYJPT010000056.1:0-13714 GCA_964372165.1 uncultured Desulfovibrionaceae bacterium
ATACATCTTTTGGATGGAATTAAAAAATATAAGGATGGAAAAATGCAAAAAGTAAATAAAGTTGTGCTTGCGTATTCTGGTGGGTTGGATACTTCTGTTATCTTAAAATGGCTTATTGAAACATACAATTGTGAAGTAATTACCATGACTGCGGACCTAGGACAAACTGAAGATTTATCTGATGTTGAGGCAAAAGCTTTAAAGACAGGTGCTAGCAAGGCCTATGTTGAGGATTTGCGTGAGGAATTTGCAAAAGATTATGTATTCCCCATGATGCGCGCTTGCGGCCTTTATGAGAACCGTTATTTACTAGGTACTTCCATTGCGCGTCCGCTTATTGCCAAGCGACTTGTGGACATTGCCCGTATTGAGGGTGCAGATGCTGTGGCTCATGGTGCTACAGGAAAGGGTAATGATCAGGTACGTTTTGAATTTTCAGTGAATGCTTTAGCACCTGATTTAAAAGTTATTGCACCGTGGCGTGAGTGGGATTTAATGTCACGCACAGCTTTGAATGCTTTTGCTCAAAAGCATGGTATAGAAATCTCAAGTGCACAAAAACGCTACAGTATGGATGAAAATATGTTACATTGTAGCTTTGAGGGTAGTGAGCTTGAAGATCCGGGCGAAGTGCCGCATGAGAGCTGCCATAGACTTTGTGTGCCGGTTGAAAATGCCCCTGACACACCAGAAATTATTAGTATTGATTTTGAGTGTGGTGATGCTGTGGCCATCAATGGTAAAGCCATGTCTGCGGCGCAAATTGTGCAAACATTAAATGCATTGGGTGCAAAGCATGGCATTGGCCGTTTAGATATGGTTGAAAATCGCTTTGTAGGTATGAAGTGCCGTGGTATTTACGAAACACCTGGCGGCACCATATTATACACAGCGCATCGTGATTTGGAGGGCATTTGCCTTGACCGTGAAGTTTTAGCGGTGCGTGATATGCTAGTCCCACGTTATTCAACTGCTGTATACAATGGTTTTTGGTTTGCGCCTGAGCGTGAAGCTATGCAAGCTCTTATGGATAAGGCACAAGAAACAGTCAGCGGCAGTGTTACATTGAAGCTTTATAAGGGAAATGCTTGGCCATTAAGCCGTACTTCACCTAACACTCTATTTTGCCATGATTTAGCAACTTTTGAAGAGTGTGCCACTTATGATCATTATGATGCAGCTGGGTTTATCAAATTAAATGCATTACGTCTGCGCACCTTTGCCGCCATGAAGAACAGAAAGTAGACTACATTTATATATTTGAATTAAATTTGCAATTGTACAAAGTGATAATATTGTATTGAATTGAGGTTATATATGTCAAAAAATACTGCCTGGGGTGGTCGTTTTAGCCAAGGCCCTAAAGATATTGTGGCTGAATATACGCAATCATGTTCCTATGATAAAGAGCTGTATGAGCATGATATAGCAGGCTCTAAGGCCCATGCACGTATGCTTGGGCGTCAAGGTATAATAAGCGAAAAAGAGGCTGAGAGCATTGTAAAAGGATTAGACTTAGTGCTGGACGAAATTACAAAGGGTGATTTTGTTTGGCAAACTAAGCTTGAAGATGTGCACATGAATATTGAGGCTAGACTTACTGAGCTTGTGGGTGATGTGGGTAAAAAATTACACACTGGACGTAGCCGCAATGATCAGGTGGGTCTTAGTTTTCGCTTATATGTTTCAGACGCTTTGCGCATGTGGCAAGAGCTTGCGCACAAACTTATTGCAGTATTTGTGCAGCGTGCTTGTGAGCATGAAAACACAATATTACCAGGTTATACTCACTTGCAGCCTGCTCAGCCTGTAAGTTTAGCACAGCATTTATTGGCATATGCTTGGATGTTTAAGCGTGATGTGGAGCGCATGCAAGATTGCGAAAAGCGAGTGCGTATTTCGCCTTTAGGTGCAGGTGCTTTGGCAGGCACAACATATCCGCTTGACCCTGCATCTATTGCAAAAGAACTTGATATGTATGGTATTTTTAATAATTCAATGGATGCTGTGGCTGACAGAGACTTCTTAGCGGAGGGGCTTTTTGTTGCTTCATGCACCATGATGCATTTGTCACGCTTTTGTGAAGAAATTATTATTTGGGCTAATCCTGCTTTTGGTTTTGTGCGTTTGCCCGATGATTATGCAACCGGTTCTTCCATGATGCCGCAAAAGAAAAACCCTGACGTAGCTGAACTTATGCGCGGAAAAGTAGGGCGAGTTTATGGTGCGCTTATGGGTATGCTTACTACCTTAAAAGGTCTTACTTTGACGTACAATAGGGATTTACAAGAAGATAAAGAGCCATTTCTTGATGCCAATAAAACATTGCAAAATTCTTTAATACTTATGGCTGGCATGTTGCAAGATTTGCAGTTTATGCCCAAGCGTATGTTTAAGGCTTGCAAGGCAGGTTTTTTGAATGCAACTGAACTTGCGGACTATCTTGTTGTAAAGGGTATACCATTTCGTGAGGCACATCATTTAACCGGTACAGCTGTTGCCTTGGCAGAGCAAGAGGATAAAGGACTTGAGGAGTTGTCTTTAGAGCAGTTCCAAGATATTAGCCCATTAATTACGGCTGATGTGTACGATATTTTAGCCTATCAAGCTGCAGTCAATAGACGTGAAACTCATGGTGGTACTGGTCCAAACGCGGTTAAAAAACAAATTAATGACTTAGAACATTGGCTTAAAAGCTTTTAGGTGCTGCATGTTTTTTGGTCCTAAGGTTGAAGAACAAAATACGCGTAAAGTGGTTATTGTGGGTGCTGGTGAAGTAGGCTATCACGTGGCCTTGCATCTTGCCAATGAACAAAAAGAAGTAATTGTTGTTGATGTGAATGAGCAAGCTTTGCAGCGTATGGATGATACTATGGATGTACAAACTGTTTGTGCTTCCGGAGCAAGTCCACGTGTTTTGTGCGAATTAGGATTAAAAGAGTCAGATATATTTCTAGCAGTAACCAGTAGTGATGAGACTAATATTTTAGCATGCCTTTTTGCCAATACTATAGCTCCTCAGGCACAAAAACTTGCTCGTATTCGCAATATGGAATATTTAACCGAGGTTAATATTTTAGATAATCCTGCTTTAAATATTAGTGCCTTGGTTAATCCTGAGCAAGAAATTGTAAATAGTATTGATAAAAGATTAGCTTTGCCCGGTGCAGTGGAATATGGTGAATTTGCCGAAGGACGTATTTGTATGGTAGCCATGAAAATGCATGATGGGCCATTGATTGATAAACCCCTTAAATGCTTCCGTGATATTGTAGAAGAAGATCAAATCATGGTGGGTGCCATTGTAAGAGAAAAATCCTTAATTATTCCATCCGGTGATAATACTTTAAAAAAAGGCGATGTAGCCTATTTTCTTTACCAGTCTCAAGCTCAACCTGCATTATTAAAAGCACTTAATCGTAAACATGAATTAATTTCTTCGGTATGTATAGTGGGAGGGGGACGCATTGGTTTTTGCATGGCTGAGGCTTTTACTAAAAAAGGTATTGCTGTCACATTAATTGAGCATAATGCACAGCGCTGTGCTGAGCTTGCCAATGCCTTAGAGCATGTAACTGTTTTGCATGGTGATGGTACAGATAAGCGACTTTTTGAAGAAGAAAATATTAAATGTCTTGATGCTTTTGTAGCGTTAACTAATAATGAAAACACTAATATTGTATCTTGCCTTTTGGCAAAATCACTTGGCATGCGTGAAGCTGTATCACGCGTGGATAGGGCGGAATATTTATCATTACTTGAAGATATTGGCATAGATCATAGTGTAAGTTTGCGCTATTCGGCAGTGAACAGCATTTTGCAATATGTTCGCCAAGAATCCATATTATCTTGTGTCTCGGTTGGAAATGAAGCTGCAGAAATTATGGAAGTTCAAGTTAAAAAAAATTCACCATTAATTGGTAGTGCTGTGTATTCCTTAGGCTTGCCAAAGGGTGTGTTAGTGCTTGCCATTATGCGTGGTGATGAGGCGTATATTCCAAAGGGAGATACTATCATTGCCAAAAAAGACCGCATATTACTTTTGGCTTTGCGTGATGTTGTAAGTAAGGTAGAAAAAATTCTTTCTTAATATTGTAACTTATGGCAAAAATAATATTTATCATAGGTTTATTGCTGCTGTGCATGACTCTTTTTATGGCAAGCTTGCTTGCTGTTTCTTATTGGTATGCTGATGGTGCAATGCATGGCATTTTGATGGCTATGCTTGTAACACTTGCTTGCGGTTTAATCTGCATGCCGGCTTATAGAAAAAAAAGCTCCGGTCTTACTCAGCAAAAAGCCTTTGCTACCGTAGGCTTATGTTGGATTATGACCAGCCTTGTAGGAACACTTCCATTTATATTTGCAGGTGGGCTTTCTTTTACAGACGCATTTTTTGAAAGTGTTTCCGGTTTTACTACCACTGGAGCTAGTATTCTTAGGGATGTTGAAGTATTTCCTAAAAGTTTATTGCTTTGGCGTTCTCTTACTCATTGGCTTGGTGGCATGGGCATTGTTCTATTATCTTTAGCTTTATTTTCTCTTTTGGGGGTGGGTGGAATACAGCTTTATAAAGCCGAAGTTTCAGGGCATATGCCAGATCGTTTGACTCCACGTTTGCGTGATACAGCAACCTTGTTGTGGAAAATTTATGTGGTCATGACCATAGTCTTAATCATGCTTTTGCGCTTTGGTGGTATGGATTGGTTTGACTCGGTTAATCATAGTTTTGCAACTGTTGCAACTGGAGGGTTTTCCACACGCAATGCCTCACTAGCTGCTTTCCCAAGTCCGTTTATTCAATGGGTAATTATATTTTTTATGTTTATAGCAGGTATTAACTTTACTTTGCATTTACGTTTCTTACGCGGTGATTGGTTTTGTTTTTTCAAAAATGATGAGTGCCGTACTTACTTACATGTGCTTCTCTTTAGCATTATTGCAATAAGTTTGGTTTTATGGCTTAAACATATTGTACCTGTGCAAAGTTTTTGGGAATTTGAGGCTTTATTAAGAACTGTGACATTTCAAGTAGTTTCAATATGCACCACAACAGGATTTGCCAGTGAAAATTATGCTCTATGGCCTGCATTTGCTCTAGGTGTATTGCTTATATTAAGCTTGGCTGGAGGATGTGCAGGATCCACAGCAGGTGGCTTAAAAATGCTAAGACTACATATTTTAACTCGCCTTGCCATGCTCGAAAATTTTAGATTTTTACATCCACGTTTAGTGCGGCCCTTTAAGATGGATAATAAAAAATTATCATCAGCAGTTATTATGGCGGTGGTGGCATACTTTTTATTGTTGCTTGGGCTTTTGGTGTTGTGCACTATGCTTTTACTACTTTGCAACCTTGATTTAGAAACTGCATTTACAGCAAGTTTGTCTTGTCTTTCAAATGTTGGTCCTGGGCTTGGTAGTGTTGGGCCAGTAGATAATTTTTCGCATATACCAAGTGTTGGTAAATGGATACTAAGTGCAGCTATGCTGCTTGGAAGACTTGAGATATATGCTATTTTAATTTTGTTTACACCAGAATTTTGGAAACAGCGTGCCTGGTAGTTTTTATGTGGTATGAAAGCTAAAGTTTGCTTGCTGTAACTTGGTGTTATAGTTATAGTTTCCTAGTAGCTTGTTGTGGTTTATATGCTTTCATTTTTATATAGTAATATTTATTTTAATTGATTAAGAATTGAGGTTGATTGTGAAAAAAATTTGCATAAGTTTAATATTAATTTTTTCTTTCACACAGTATGGCGTTGTGGCTGCGCATGAAATTAGCAGTGCAAAAATGTTTCAGCTTATGGATCAATTATTAAAACAACGTGTAAGCTATGATAAGTGTTTAGAAAAAGCACAAAAAAACGGCATCCAACCTGAAGCTGAGAAATTGTGTCGTAATAAGTATGCCTTGCAGCGCAATTTTTCTACTGAAGAAATTTATCACCTGTATACAGAGCATATCTTAGTAGCCAGTGATTTATATAATGACTTATTGATAGCTGTGCATGGTAAGGTGCATAGAGTTGGTGAGTCAGGGCTTGGTTTTCCTGAGGTACTTTTTGCTATAGATGGATTTGGTCTTACGGGAGTACGCTTTGAATTTCCTAATAATATGGCAAAGGAAATTGCAAAGTTAAAAGTGGGAGATAGCGTAACAATTGGTGGTATTAGTAAGGGCTTGTTTAATGACAAATATGTTCGCATAACACATTGCGAATTTTTAAATGATACAAAAAATAAACGCAAAAAATAATTTTAAAAACGTAAAAATTAAGCTTAAATATTAAATTTTTCTAGTGCATTGCTGATTACGTGGTTAAAGTTTTTCTTAACCAAGAGTCAAGGCATGTGTAAAGTTCTTCTGGGTTAATTGGCTTTGCAAGGTGGTCGTTCATACCATGGTTAATGCTAATTTCCCTATCTCCTTTCATGGCATGAGCAGACATTGCAATAATTGGCAAGCTACTAAACTTTGGATTTTGCCTAATGGTTTTGGAGGCAGTTAAACCGTCCATGATAGGCATTTGTATATCCATGAGTACAAGGTCGTATTTATTAATATTTATCATTTCAATAGCTTGCTGGCCATTTTCTGCGATGTCAACCTTATGTCCCTTTGCTGTTAATAATTCGTTGGCAATAAGTTGATTAATGTCATTATCTTCTACAAGTAAAATGTAGCCAAATAGAGGCATTCTTTGTGCAATTATTGAAGTTTTAATTGTATTGGCTGTACTATTAGCCGATGGAATATCAATATTTGCAAAACATTCATCCATATCTACTACTGAAGTGTCAAGGTCAAAGCTTGCGGTAAAGCAAAACTTAGAGCCTTTACCAACTTCGCTTTCAACCCATATTTTGCCACCCATTATTTCGACCAGTCGTTTTGAAATTACTAATCCAAGTCCTGTACCGCCGTATTTTCTTGTGGTTGAAGTATCAGCTTGGCTAAAGGCTGAAAATAAACGTTGAACCTGCTCCTCATTTAGCCCAATACCTGTATCACTAACACAAAAACAACACATTACTTTGGAAGTATCTACATTAACATCAAGAGATACTTCAGCAATGACAGAGCCTTCATTAGTAAATTTTATAGCATTGCCAATGAGGTTTAATAACACTTGCTTTAAACGTAAAGGATCGCCAATTAACTTTGTTTCGATGTTGTTTTTGTGAAAAATTTGGCCAATTATATTTTTTTCGCTAAATTTTGAGGAAAAGATGGTAAATAAATCTTCTTTAATTTCAGCCAAGGTGAATGAAGTTTTTTCAATTTCTAGTTTGCCTGCTTCAATTTTTGAAAAATCGAGTATGTCATTGATAATACGCAATAAACTTTCTGCAGAATATTGAATTTTTTTAACATATTCTTTTTGTTGCTCATTAAGAGTTGTAAATCCAAGAAGATGTATGAGACCCAAAATGCCATTCATGGGGGTGCGTATTTCATGGCTCATATTTGCCAAAAATTCACTTTTAATTCGCGTACTTTTTTCAGCTTCGTCACGGGCAAAGGAGGCAATCCTGTGGCTTTCAATGATTTCACCAAGCATTGCTTTTTGATATGTTAAATCATTTAAGTATGAAACAACAAATTCTTCACCTTGAATCAAAACCTTTCTAAAGATGACCTCTACAAAAAATTTTTCTTCAGTTTTAAAGTGTCCTACTTCGCCTTCAAAATAAGCATAACCTTCATCAAACACTTGTTTAAGTAAATCATGTAGTGGAGAATTTTGATGCCCGCTTGTTTGCTCATATGTGGGTAAGGTTTGAAAATAGTTTGTGACAAACTCTTCTTTGTCTTCAAAACCAAAAAAAGTTAATGTGGCAAGGTTACAATCTAGCGGTAAAAAGTTCTTATCCCATAGTGCAATGGAATAAGGGGCTGCATCAATTGTCTGCTTAAGTCTTTCCTCAGCCCTTTGCGTGTTACTAATTCCTTGTTTAATTTCTCGTAAGTCTTTGTAATACGATATAATAAATTTTTCATCACCACTTTGAATTTTTTGCAATATAATTTCAGCTGGCAATTCTTCACCATTAGGCAAAACATGCATCCATTCAAAACGATTATAGCCTTCATCAAGAACTTTTTTAAGATTAATAGGTACTAAATCTACTGTGCGTTGACCATTTGGTTGAAACTCAGGAGAAAGTGTAAGAAATTTTTCAAAGTATTCTTGTTTTGATTGCATGCCAAATAGACGCAATGTTCCTTCACTGCAATCTATTAGTTCAAAATTTTCATTCCAAAAATCTACACCTATAGGCAAATGTTTGAGCATTAGTTGGTTTTTTTCGTAATTTTTTTGCTCAAGTGATATATCAGCTGCCACACGTGTTATTCCAAAAGCATGTGTAATTAAATACGTTTTATTGTTTATAATTTGGCGCACTATTGAAATACTGCAAGAAAACATCTCACCAGTTTTCTTTTGATGCATCCATGTAAAGGCGCAAAAACCAATGTCACGTGCTTTTGTAAGGTAGGTTAGTGCTGCTACTGCAGAAAGTTGACCATCGGGTTGAAAAGGAGGTGAAAAGTCAAAAAAGGAATTTAAAAAAGTTTCTTTATCAGTGTCAAAAAGCTTGAGCACGCTATCATTTGAGTCTATTAACTCAAAATCTTCAGACCACAACATACTAAGATATTCACTATCATATATCAACTGAAGTGCATCTGCATCGCAATCACAAATGTTAGCTTTACGCTGAATAAATGGCTTATTGCTTGTAGACATATTGACTCCAAGGTCGTTATAGTGCCTAAACTCATCAATTATAATGCTTGTACATATTAAATATATTATTAATGATTAAATACATAGTATTTATTCTGCACAACTTCATGGTATGACTTGGTGTATTGTTTTAGTTTGCTCCCCAAAGTGAGATAAGTGTTTGGATAGTTGAGCATCAAGTACTACACAAAGATATTAATCTTATACACGATATGAAACTAAAGCCGGTTCATAAAGATCATTATACAAACTACTTTCCATTTCGCTACGTGTTGTAATAGCTATAGCATTGGCTTCAAAGGCGCGTTGTGTAGAAATTTGACTTGTGAATTCACGTGCGAGATCAACAGTATTATTTGCCATGCCAAGTATTTCGTTTTGTAGTGGGTTTTGTGTTGATGGCAATTGCGATGTTTGACCGGCAAGTATTAGTTGTGGTGGATTAGGGTCTACTTGTAATTGCACATTACCACCATAACCAGCACCATAGTGATATTCCACCGGTGTATAATTAGCTGTGCTAATATTTGCAATATTATGCGAGCTTAGGGCTATTCCACCTGAAAATGCATTCAAAGCAGATAAGTTATCATAAACCATGCTAACCTCATTCTTGAATATTAAGGAGATGCTGATTTATTCTGCTTGCAGAATAAATCAGAAAGGCACACTGCCTTCATTCGCCCTGTAGGACGCAAAAAAAGCGTGGTTTTTTGCTCTCATTCGGCGTGCAAGTCGGCACAATTGCCTACTCTGTAAGGAAACGTACAATATATTTTTTGACTTGTTGATTTAAGCTGCGTTTCCTTAAAATGTATATTAGTTCTACAATTATTTATGTGGTTTTGTTCAATACACTATAACTTTGCTCACTAGCACTTAATTCATATTTTAGCAAGTTATAGCTTAAATCAAATTTATCACTAAAATAAATATATATTTTAGTATATTATATGCTTATCGTATGTGGTATTGTAGCATGCAATTTTTTTGCTTAATTCTTATACAGTACTAGTAGTGTTAACGTATAACTGTACGGGGCTTGCTTCCGTCAGCAGGGCCGATTATGCCTTCTTGCTCAAGCTGTTCCATAAGGCGAGCTGCACGGTTAAAACCAATTTTAAAACGCCGCTGTATAAGAGAAATGGAAGCCTTACCTTGTTCTTCTACAAAGGAGCGCACATCATTATAGAGTTCATCTTGTTCAGCATTATTTGCTTTATTATTTTTGTCAGTTACAGTATTGCCCCAATCGGAGAAGTCAACTTTATATGAAGGTGGTAAGTGTGTTTTCCAATGTGCTACTACGGCTTGTACTTCTTCATCTGGTACAAATGGTCCGTGCAAGCGCATTATGCGCCCACCGCTAGGTTTGAACAGCATATCACCCTTACCCAACAAATGTTCTGCACCAACAGTATCAAGTATGGTACGTGAGTCATGTTTGCTACTTACTTGAAATGAGATGCGGCAGGGAAAGTTTGCTTTAATTAATCCTGTAACTACATCAACACTTGGACGTTGAGTTGCAAGAACCATATGTATACCAGCAGCACGAGCAAGCTGAGCTAAACGTACAATGCTTGTTTCTACTTCACGTGCAGCTGTGAGCATGAGATCTGCAAGTTCATCTATAACTATGACAAGGTATGGCATTGGTTCAAGATCTGCAATATCTTGAGGTTTATTATCACCAAGGGTGGAAATTTTTTGATTATATCCTGAAATATTACGTACACCAAGGCGAGCCATAGCTGCATAGCGTGTGTCCATTTCATGTACAGCCCAATCTAAGGCTGTTTTTGCTTGATGCATTTCCGTAACGACTGGATGTACCAAGTGCGGCAAATCAGCGTATATAGCCATTTCTATGCGCTTAGGGTCAATGAGTAACAGCTGCATTTCTTCAGGGTAAACTGTATAAAGTAAGCTTAATAAAATGGAGTTTAAGCCTACACTTTTACCTGCACCTGTTGCCCCTGCAACTAATAAATGTGGCATACGTGAAAGGTCAGCAACAAATGGCATGCCTGCAATATCTTTACCTAAAGCCATGCTTAAAGGGCCTGCACTCTGGGTGAATGATGATGACTCAAGTATCTCTCGAAAGTTGACCATATCCCTGTTTACATTTGGTATTTCTATACCGACTGTATCTGATCCGGGTATGGGAGCTTGTATGCGCACAGCAATTGCTTTGAGTGCTAGGGCTAAGTCATCACTTAAATTTGCAATACGATTTACACGAACTCCCGCAGCGGGGCGCACTTCATACATTGTTACAACTGGCCCCGGAGTAATGCGGACAAGTTCGCCTTGAACTCCAAAGTCTGTTAAACAAGCCATGAGGCGTTGCCCTCTTTCCTCCATTTCTTCCCTTGCTGTTTGAGATGGTGGAGTGCCAGCTTTTAATAAATCAAGTGGCGGTAGGGGAGTTTTGTGGGCGTGCGATTTTTTATTTTTAAAAAGCTGTAAGGCTTTTGTAATACCAGATGGTGTTTGTTGTGCATCTTGTTGTGGAACAATAATAATATCTGACATGTCATCTTGATCATGTGCGTCTATATCATTATCTTTCTGATTATTTTTAGCGTGAGCATCAACGTCAACATATAATGCCGGCAGAGCATCATTTTTAGCTTTTGGTTTTAATTTGTTGAAAATATTTGTCATGTTGGGTGCTTGTAAACGTCCCCACGGTAAACCTTGAGAGCGATTTTTTATTATACCCCCAAGTGCTTTTAGCACGTTTAGCCATGAAATACCAAATGATAGCTGCGTGGCTAAAATAAACATGAAAAACCACATAAGTGCCGAACCGCTAGGACTTAGCAATAGGGCAGCATTTTTATAAATGGCTTGACCAATCATGCCTCCACCTTTGATGTCACCTAGTTGAATATCCCAAGCTGATCCAACACATAACATACAAAGGGTTAGCAAAAAATACCCAAGCCAACGCCACCATACCAATTCATAGAATGATGATATGCAAGCAGCTCCAACGGCTGCAAAAACTAAAGGCCATGCATATGATGCTATACCAAAGACATCATTTAAAAATCCAGATATATATGCGCCCAACAGGCCAGCATTGTTTTTTATACCTTCGTTATTGCTTACAACATGGTTAATGCTTGGGTCTGTAATGTCATGCGTTACTAGACTCAGCAATATTAGCAAGGCAAAAAAAAGTAAAAAAAGCCCAAAGAATTCACGGGCCAATTTGCGTGCGTCCGTATGCGCACCCTCCTTGTGCTAGTGCACTGTCATAAAAATTTATATTTGTTCAGGTGTTATATAATTTATTCGCGGCCTAAGTATTCTTTGCTGCGTGTGTCAACCTTGACATTGTCACCTTCATTTACAAAAATTGGTACTTGAATAACTAGTCCAGTTTCAAGAGTTGCAGGTTTTGTTACATTGCTTACTGTATCACCCTTAGCACCTGGATCTGTTGCAACAACTTTTAAAACTAAGGAAACAGGAATGTCAATATCAAGCGGATTTCCTTTATATAAAAGCACACGGCATTCTTGACCATCTTTTAAAAAACCAGCTTTGCCGGATGTGATTTCTTCTTTCATTTGCAATTGCTCATAATCGGTCATGTCCATGAAGATAAGCTCATCACCTTCACGATATAAAAATTGCATATCACGTGTTTCAAGGTCGGGGCGTGCTACCTTTTCACCAGAGCGAAAGGTATTATCAACCACGCGCCCAGTTAAAATATTGCGCAATTTTGTACGCATCATAGCTCCACCTTTGCCAGGTTTAAAATGCTGAAAGTCTAATATTTCAAATGGAGTGCCATCAATTTCAATTTTAAGTCCTTTTCTAAAGTCAGTTGTTGAATACATATTTACTCCTGTATATTTTTTCTTAGATGTTGCACAAGTGCTTGTACGCCAAGAGCATAGCTCATAATACCAAAGCCAGCAATTACACCTATTACATGTTTACCAATAAAACTTGTTTGACGTATTTTTTCTTCACGTGCAAGCACATTACTTAGATGTACTTCAACACAAGGTATGTCAATCCAGGCAAGGCAATCAGCAAGTGCAAGGCTTGTGTGCGTGTAAGCTCCTGCATTTAATACAATGCCGTCCATGTTTTCTTCTCGTGCCTGCTCAATTCTATCAATAAGTGCACCTTCACTATTAGATTGAAAAAAAGTAAGGCTCACGTCTTGTTGCACTATGCTCTTAACCATACTAGGTATAAGGTCTAGGCTTTGTGTTCCATATATTTGTGGTTGGCGTATTCCTACAGCCTTAAGGTTTGGACCGTTTAATATTAAAACCTTCATATGATATCCATTTGCATTTTGGTAAATATAAATGTATGCTTGAAAAGCGAAATATTTGCTTATTTTATTATTATTGTCAAGTCAAAGCGAGTGAGATGCATATGCAATCCAGTCTTATATTAGAATTAACAGCTTACACTTTTGAACAAATTGATTGTGAATCTACACAAAACTTACCGCAAATTGCCCTTGCTGGGCGATCAAATGTTGGTAAATCTTCACTGGTAAATGCACTTGCAGGTAGAAAATCACTTGCAAAAATTAGTGCCACTCCTGGTAAAACTCGCTCATTAAATTTTTATCGTGCCACACCAGATGAATTTTATATTGTGGATTTGCCAGGGTATGGGTATGCACGCTGTAGTAAGAGTGAACGACAAAAATGGGGACAACTTATGGAGAGATACTTGCTCTCCAGCCAAAATCTGATGGCACTTGCTGTATTACTGGACTGTCGCTTAGATCCACAAAAAATTGATATACAATTGGTAGAATTTGCAATGACTAATAATATAAAGTTATTACCTATTCTTACCAAGGGTGATAAGTGTAAGCAAAAAGAACGCGCCCAAAGGCAAAACCAATGGGCAAATATTTTGGGTGGCATTTTACCAATAGTTACATCATCATCTAGCCGTTTGGG
>CAYJPT010000057.1:0-13374 GCA_964372165.1 uncultured Desulfovibrionaceae bacterium
AATAAATCAGAAAGGCACACTGCCTTCATTCGCCCTGGGGGCGCAAAAAAACGTGGTTTTTTGCTCTCATTCGGCGTGCAAAGTAGGCACAATTGCCTACTTTGTAAGGAAACGCACAATATGTTTTTTAACTTGTTGATTTAATCAGCGTTTCCTTAAAATTGAGGATTACATGAAAAAATATATTTTTTTATTATTTATTGCCATAAGCCTTGTTTGCTCAACAACTCCAGCATTTACTAACACTTTAACCGATGCAGAAGCAGCCATCGAAAAAAAAGACTTTGCTACTGCATATAATATACTATTACCACTAGCAAAAAAAGGTAATGCTGAGGCCATGTATTTTGTTGGGCGTTTTTTTGAGGAGGGGCAAGGTGTTACAAAAAATGCACGCTCCGCAGCCATTTGGTATGAAAAGGCAGCTAAAGCCGGTGATATCAGTGCGCAAAATAGCTTTGGCGGTGTACTTGCAAGAGGTAGTGGTATCAAGCGTAATTACAGTGCCGCAGTAAAGTGGTTTCGTAAAGCAGCAGAAGGCGGCCATGCCGTGGCACAATACAATTTAGGTTATATGTATGCCCATGGTCGAGGAGTAAAGAAAAGCGATGCAAATGCCATTGCTTGGTATGAAAAATCAGCAGAGCAAGGCTTTGCCGAAGCACAATATTCACTTGGTTGGATATATATGAATGCTAAAGGCACAGTTAGGAGTGATACACGTGCTGTACACTGGTTTCAAAAAGCAGCAGATCAAGACCATGTTCAAGCACTGAACAACATTGGCTTTATGTATATGGAAGGCCGGGGCTATCCTTTAAATTATCAAAAAGCCATTGAGTATTATCAAAAATCAGCAAACCTTGGCTATGCACCCGCCCAATACAATTTAGGTTTTATATATGAAGAAGGACGTGGTGTTGAAAAAAATTATGCTACTGCCGTTGCTTGGTATCGTAAAGCCGCTGAACAAAATGATGCAGCAGCTCAATTCAGCCTTGGGTATATGTATGAACAAGGTACCGGTGTTAAGCGTGATTTAGTTGAATCTGAAAAATGGTATAAATTAGCGGCTAAAAATGGCGACAAAAATGCCAAAGAAATACTTAAACAGTTAAATAAAAAATAGACAGCAATCAACACTAAAGTCGACACTTGAAACGCTTATTTCATAGGTGTTTCAAGTGTCGAAAAAAATAATTGACCTGTAAGTAGTTTTTCAATTTTATTTTGGTACTTTTGCATCAGTATAAAAATTTAACTTACAAAGCCTGAGAGCACCTTGCCAGCGGTATAAGTTTTCCAAGGTAAATACCGCGTGCATCAATATGCGCCCTATAAGGGTAAACCTCAACGCCCACGCGCAAGGCTTCCCAAAAAAGTTTGGCATAATCTTTGTCTACCATTTCAGCAGGTCCAAAGCATTGCCCATCTGGCCTTTGCACAAGGTAGAACATGGCGGCACGTTCTTTTTGTTTGACTATATCAATAAGTTCAAGCAAGTGCTTTTGTCCGCGCTCAGTACAAGCATCTGGAAAACTAGCCATATCATCCTCTACCATAGTTACATTCTTACATTCCACCCATAATGGTACAAGTCCAGCGCCGGTAAGACAAGCATCAAGGCGGCTTACACCTCGTTTTGCTTCGCGTTTCAAATGGGTATAGCCATGCGCAAAAGGAAGCATTTGTTTTTCAAAGGCAGCTTGTAACAATTTATTGGGTACAGAAGTATTAACTCCAACCCAAAAACTATTTCTATCCTGCGTATAATTTTGAGGACAGCTAGGGCAATCATCTGGCTTAGTTTGAGCTAACCAAACACATTCTTGAGTATAGGGCAATTTTCGCAATACATTAGCAGCTGGAGAAAGCATAACCGGCATGCCTTTGCGTAGTAGTCCTAGCATTGAACCTGAATTATTACTATGAATCCACACTTCTTTATCTTCAAGCTCCACTGCCACACTAAATCTTTTATGGCGATATAAAAACCGTCCAACAACATAGTTAGGAGCAAATGCTATCAAAGGTTCATCAGTAATAGTAAGTTTGAGGTCATTTACAGTATGCATAATGTTTGCTATAATTGTTTAAGTTATGGTTAAAATATTATTGACAATAAAACATATAATACGTAGGTAACTATTTAAAATCAAGCAATGTTATAAATTATGACTTGGCATTAAGTTATGTAATAATATAATTGTTTTTGCACGTTTACTTTTCAATACTTATATTTCGGATTAAATCCTACACGAAACCTCCTCATGCAAAATCAACTAAAATTGTAAATATTTTTCATAATGCTATGCTTTGCAAAAATGACCACAACTATGTTGAATCCATGCATTCAAAAACCATTTAAGATTTGTTTTTTTTAACTTAACTAACAATCAATTTCTCCGGAGTTAAAATGAAATTGGCCGATAAATTCTCATCTGTAAAACCATCTGCAACCCTAGCTATTAATGCCAAAACTCTTGAGCTTAAAAGTCAAGGTAAAGAAATAATTAGCCTAGCTGTTGGTGAACCGGATTTTAATACACCAAAGCATATTTGCGATGCAGCAAAAGCTGCTATTGACGAGGGATTTACACGCTATACTGCAGTTGCAGGTATCATGAGCTTGCGTAAAGCTGTGGCAAATTATTATAATAAAGAGTATGGCTCGTCACTTATTGCAGAACATGTTACTATATCAAATGGTGGAAAACAGCCACTATATAATATAATGCAAGCCTTACTTAATACATCAGATGAAGTGCTAATACCAAGCCCATACTGGGTTAGCTATCCTGATATGGTGGCACTTGCCGGTGCAGTACCTATTGAGATTCCAGCAACAGTGGAACAAGATTTTAAGATAAGCCCAAGCCTGCTTGAAAAATACATTAGTCCCAAAAGTAAAATACTTATTATGAATTCTCCATCAAATCCCACCGGCGCAATTTATAGCCAAGAAGAATTTGATGATATCATGGAATTAGCTATAAAAAAAGGACTTTTCGTTATTTCTGATGAAATTTACGACCAGCTAGTCTATGATGGCAATAAGTCTGCAACGGCTGTACATTGGTTTGAAAAATATCCTGAGCAAGTTGCCATATGCAATGGTGTATCAAAAAGCTATGCCATGACAGGTTGGCGTGTAGGTTACAGTATAGCATGTAGGGACTTAGCCAAGGCCATTGAAAATCTACAAGGACAAAGCACATCAAACATTTGCTCCATCGCCCAAAGGGCGGCACTTGCAGCACTTGAAGGTCCTACTGATTTTATGCATGATATGCGTGTAGCTTTTACAAGACGCAGAGACCTTGGATTAAAGATTATTCAATCATGGGATAAGGCTATATGCCCTAAGCCTGGTGGCGCATTTTATTTTTTTATAGATGTGCATGGGTATTTTCGCCCCGGATTTAGTAATGATACTGAAGTTTGCACTTCCCTTTTGGAAAAAGCCCAAGTAGCCGTCGTACCCGGCTCTGCTTTTGGAAATGAACGCTGTATAAGATTATCGTATGCATTAGCTGATTCTGTGTTAGAAGATGCACTACTTCGTATAGGACGTGTTTTGCAAAACACTTAGTAATCATTGAGATACATTTTCTGCGCAATGACTTTTAGTTTTAATATTGCTTCAACAACATAATGCTGCTAAGTTTCACCTGCAAGAAGATGCTTAAGATAATGCTGATTTATTCTGCAAGCAGAATAAACCAGAAAGGCACACTGCCTTCATTCGCCCTGTGGGACGCAAAAAGCGTGGTTTTTTGATCTCATTCGGCGTGCAATAAATATTGAGATGCGCGCAATGTGTTGGCATTAATTTACGGTATACAAAATATCATACGAAATAATTATACTTTTTGTACAATTTTAAACATTACTATATTTTTGCTGCTTTGTGCCAAACTCAAAGTATCAAGAGGTATTTATGAACAATGCATCTCCAACAACAAGTGCTGATGACCTAGGTAAGGCCTTAGCTACCATAACCAAAGACCCTGCACTCACAGCTGGAGACCTTGTTGAAGCAGCAAAGTTTATAGCGCGCATTGGCGCCAATACCTTAAATGTAAGTCGCATTGGCATTTGGACCATTGATTTAAAAAATAATATACTGCAAAGCATCATAGCCTACGATGCATTGTCCGATCACTTTTTTACTCAACAAGATTTTCAACTTGATAATCGTGCAAGCTACATAGAGCAATTACATCTTAATCGCATAATTTGCATTGATGATGCAAGCAAAGACAATGTATTATCTGACCTTGAAGAAGTATATGGTACAAACATCTGCTCTTTACTTGATGCACCCATTCGTATTAATGGTGAGCTAACAGGCGTTGTGTGCATCGAACAATTTCATACCATAAAACACTGGACCAATGATGAGCAAAATTTTAGTTCTTCGCTTGCAGATTTAGTTGCCCTTGCCATAACTTCTACTGAAAAATACCACGCCATGCGAGAGCTTGAAGTTAGAAAAAAGCGCATGGAAACTCTTATGGCTAATTTGCCGGGCATGGTTTACCAATGTTTAAATAACCCACCACATTACACATTCACCTTTGTTAGCGAAGGCTGCTTGCCTCTTACTGGATATAGTTCATCAGAACTATTGAATAACAATGCTTTGCAATTTTTTGACATGATTCATCCAGACGATGCAGGTGCACTAGCTGAAATTAATGCAAAGACCTTGAACCTTGGCTTACCCCTTGAAACAAGCTTTCGTATTATTATGAAAGATGGCACAGTCAAATGGCTTTGGGAGCGCAGTCGAGTTGTGGAGTTCAAATCTGATGGCACACCACATCTTTTAGAGGGATTTTATACTGACATTACAGAGCAACGCCGCCTTGAGGCTGCTGAACTTGCAAATAAAGCCAAGGGTACTTTTCTTGCCAACATGAGCCATGAAATTCGCACACCTATGAATGCCATACTAGGGCTTGCTGATATTGCCATACGGCAATCACCTCCTGAAGAAACTTTAGAATATCTTAGAAGTATTAAAACCGCAGCAGGCTCACTTTTAACCATTATTAATGATATTCTTGATTTTTCCAAAATCGAATCTGGTGCGCTTGAAATCTTGCATGAACCATACTATGTTGAGTCATTTATTAATGACATAGTAACCCTTATGAATGTGCGTATATCTGGAAAATCTATTGATTTTCTAATTGAAGATTACCACGACATCCCACGCATATTACTTGGTGACAGTGTACGTTTAAAGCAAGTATTAATAAATATTTTAACCAATGCTATTAAATTTACCAATCAAGGCATTATACGCCTTAACATACGTGCAGTACCTATGGGACAAGGTGAGACTGTTATTTTTAAATTTCAAATAGAAGACAGTGGCATTGGCATAAAACAAGAAGATTTACCACGACTTTTTGAAAACTTTTCACAGCTAGATACCAAGAAAAATAGAAATATTGAAGGCACAGGTTTAGGTCTTGCTATTACGAAAAAACTCCTTGAGCAAATGGGTGGTTCTATAAATGTTGAGAGTGTTTATGGAAAAGGAACCACTTTTTCTTTTGAATTACCCCAATCTGTAAAAGATGCTTCACCACTACTACCAATAGGTAGTTACGATACACTTAATGTTGGCGTTTGGCTTAAAAGCCCCGCCAGAGCAAAGTCATTATACGATAAACTTTGTGATATTGGTGCAAGTGCGCAAATTATTACTGATTTAAATGACAATATACAACAATTTACACACATATTTATTGACCATGTTAACCTTACAAGCTTTGACAGTGACAAAATACCTGACACACAAGTAATTGCCCTTTCACGCAATTTTTTTGAAAGTAAAGACGTTAAGCCCAATGTTATGGTCGTCTATGCCCCTCTTACAACTATTGTTGTTGCAAGATTGCTTGAAGGAAAAGCTTACTCTACAAATAATGGTGCAGATAATGACGCTCAATTTAGCATGGAAATAGAAAACGTAAGAGTGCTTGTAGTTGACGATAACACCATCAACCTTGTTATTGCCCAAAGCATACTTGAAGAGTATGGCGCAACTGTAGATACTGCTATTTCCGGTCAAGAAGCTATACACATGGTGGAAGAGCATACTTATGATATGGTATTCATGGACCATATGATGCCAGAAATGGATGGTATTGAAACCACTATTCGCATACGTAATCTCCCTGAGGAAAAATACAGCCTTCTGCCAATTATTGCTCTAACCGCTAATGCAGTTGGGGATGTGCGTAATATGTTTATTGAGTCCGGTATGAATGATTATCTTTCTAAACCTATAGTCATTAAAGACCTTGAGCGTGTTATGCGAAGGTGGATTTATACAGAAAAGTGGCATAATATATAAGACATTATAGCATACAATAAATCTTAATTTTTGCTATATTAAAATATTTTTCAAATGTAATAGTAGCATCATACAGCATTTTACAATGTAATAGCAATGGATAATTATTTAGTAAAATAACAATACATCAAATTTGTATCTATAGTACATAGTATAATACAGTTTTACAGTGCATGTACCTTGTGGGCTGTGAAAATATGTAACATTATAGCGCAAAAAAAGCACATAACAGGCAACTATGCCTTTATGTGCTTTTTTTGCATTTTTTTTGCACTTAATTTAATTATAACCCACAAATATAAAAAGAAAAATCATCTGAAACATATCAGTATTACATATTTCCCATTTTTTGGCATCTTGCTTGCGAAGGCACAGTACAGACCATGAAACAAACTTTTACAAAACTTAAGGAAATGTAAATTTACATCGGAGGTAATTATGGGATTTGGAGGAGGATACACAGCACCAAGCGCACCGGAATACACACCACCGGAAAAACCAGAAACACCAAAACCTGTAACTAAAGCTGCCACAGCAGCCAGAGATGCGCAAAAAGAAAAAGCGGCTAAGGCAGCTGGTATTCAAGGAAGTATTTTAACAAGCCCCTTACAAAATCAAAGCAATACACAGCAAAAAACACTTTTAGGACAATAGGCCATAACTATGTCTACTGATAAAGAACAATATCAATGGTTAAGCCATCGTTTTTCTAGATTATTAGAAGTACGACAAAGCTATGAACCGGCATGGAGAGACCTTGCAGATCATTTTTTACCCATGCGTTTTCGTGATGTTAGCAAAAATCCGGATGCATGGAGAAAAATGCCATTACTCAATAATAAACTAGTAGACTCCACAGGCATTTTAGCAATGCGCACCTTGGCATCAGGCTTACAAGGTGGCATGACAAGCCCGGCACGCCCCTGGTTTCAGTTAAGTCTAAGTGACCCACACCTAGCAGAAAGTAAGAATATTAAATTTTGGCTAGAGCAAGTCACTAAGCAAATGCGTAAGCTCTTTAATTCATCAAACTTTTATAATGCCGTGCATACCCTTTATGGTGAGCTTGGTACTTTTGGAACCGGTTTTATTTTGGAGCTTGCGGACTATGAGCATGGTTTTCGCTTTTTACCATTTTGTGCAGGTGAATACTGCCTTGATACCAATGACAACCAAAAAGTTGATGTGGTTTTTAGACGTTTTCAAATGACAGCAAGGCAACTTGCCATGCGCTTTGGAGCAGAAAACTTACCGCATTATGTAGGTAACAACACTGCAAAGCTTGATGATGAGTACTTGGTCGTGCATGCCATTTATCCACGCAATGTAGCATCGGATAATAATAGCATTGCACAACAAATGCCCTTTGCCTCAGTATATTGGCTTGAAGGTAACGCCTCAATTACACGCTCAAGCAAAGGGCATATGCATATACTGTCAGAGTCTGGTTTTCAAGAATTCCCTGGTTTTGGTGTGCGTTGGGACGTAGTTGGTAATGACGTTTATGGACGCTCCCCAGCTATGGATGTTTTGCCAGATTGTCGCATGTTGCAGCAAATGGGCATAACAACCTTAAAAGCAATACATAAATCAGTCGACCCACCCACAGCGGTATCGGCTAGTTTGAAGTCGATAGGCTTAGACTTAACACCAGGTGGAGTTAACTATGTGGAAGCAGCCCCTGGACAAAGCCCACAAGCTGCTACACCTATTATGGAAATACGCCCTGATATACAGGCTGCACGGGCAGCTATACAGGATGTACAAAAACAAATTCAACAAGGTCTTTATAATGACCTCTTTCGCCTCTTATTAAATTCTGAAAAATCACAAACAACAGCCAAAGAGGTTGCCGTTCGTGAAGAAGAAAAACTCATTCTTATTGGCCCTGTGCTTGACCGCCTACATAATGAGTTTTTTATACCCCTTATTAATCGTACCGCACGCTTAATGTGGCGTCAAAACATGCTTCCTCCTATGCCACAAGAACTTGCTGGGCACGATGTCAAAGTTGAATTTGTCAGCCTACTTGCCCAAGCACAAAAAATGGTTGCTACTGGAGCAGTTGATAAACTCATAAGCTTTGTAAATACTTTATCGCCCATACAGCCTAATATTAATGATGCCATTGATACTGATCGTGCTGTTGATGAGTACGCAAGTTACCTTGGCATTTCCCCAAGTATTTTACGTTCTCAGGCTGAGCGTGAAATGCTGCGAGATGAACGCAATAAAGCACAAGCAATGGCGGATCAAGCTAAACTAGCTCAAGAAAGTCAAAAACAAAGCATTAAAACGTTACAGGAGGTAAGCAAAGTAGCACAAAACTTAGGCACAACAGAAATTAAACAAGACTCAATACTTGGCACGATTGCAGGAGCATTAAATCCAGCACACAATCAAAACTCTGTAACATCTTAACTAAGTCCACCTTGGTGCATCTATTAAGGAAACACCATAACCTCACTTTGGAGTATTGCATAATGCAAAGCGACATTTTTAACTCCATTCATGGCAATAAATGCGAACATAAAGAGGCAACACAAGCCTTTAATCGTCACATGCGCGAAGCTATACGCATGCTTATGCAGCGTAAAGAGGGAAGAGCTTTTTTACGCTGGTTAGGTTTAGGGCAGTCCGCTCAAAATATTTTACAATTAATTATGGATTATGAGGAGGAAAAGCATGTCTAATACTGCAGAAACCCCTGCTGAAGCAGAAGTAAGTATTCTTGAGGGCATAGCACATGAGCAAGAAACGATAAATGAAAGCTATAACCTCAACATGCCTGAGGGAATGGAACTTACACCAGATCAACGTGCTCTATTTGATGCTCAAGCACAAGAATTAAAGCTAGACAATGATGGAGCACAAAAACTCTTAGAAATATCTAGGCGCAATCAAGTACATCAAACAGATGCGCACAACAAGCAAATCAAAACATGGCAAGAAGAAATCCGTCAAGATAAAGAACTTGGCGGCACAGCCTTTGAAAGCACCGTAGCTTACGCTCGTGCAGGTTTAAGTAAATTTGATCCGCAAAGTAAACTTTTTGAAATCTTGGAACATACAGGATATGGCAACAATCCTCATGTCATACGCTTCCTTGCTGCCATAGGGCGTGCCCACGCTGAAGACAAAATTATACTTGGTAGTCCAAGTAAAACTGAAGCCCCACGCCATGAACGTCTATATGGCAAATACAATTCACTGTAATCATATTAAAAGGAGAATAAAATGGCAAAAAAACCATTGGGTCTTGTGGCTACCTTAGCAGAATTACGTGACTTCCACAAAGGCGAACCTGCAGGCTCTATTATTGAGCTTATGAATGAAACCAATGACATTTTGGATGATGTGCAATTTATGGAGTCCAATCAATCTGATGGACATTTAACCCGTATTCGCACCGGCTTACCAGAAGTTTATTGGCGCAGGCTTTATCAGGGCATACCCTACAGCAAAAGCCAATGGACGCAAGTAAAAGAGCCTTGCTCCATGATGGAAAGCCGCATGATGATTGATGAAGCGGAAGCTAAACTTTATGGCGGTAATGCGGCAAAATTCATTGATGGTGAAAGTATTGCCTTTGCTGAGGCCATGCGCCAAAAGGCGGCTAAAACATTATTTTATGGCAATTCCGATGTGAATCCCGATGAATTCAAAGGTCTTTCTTTGCGCTACCCTGCAAAGGATGCACCCAATGTAATTGATGCTGGCGGCACTGGTGATGCATGTACTTCTGCTTGGATTATTTCATGGGGTGAGCGCAGCATTCACGGTATTTATCCCAAGGGTTCTATGGGTGGGCTTGAACACAAGGACCTTGGTATACAAACTGTCGAGGATTCAGAAGGCCGCCACTATGAAGCTATTGTCAATCGCTATCAATGGAGCCTTGGGCTTGCTTTACGTGATTGGAGATCTTGCGTGCGCATAGCCAATATTCCTGTAGCTTCACTTACAAAGCGCAAAGGCCAAAGCGGCTTTGTGGATCTGCAACAATTATTCATCACTGCAAAAAACAAAATGCCCGAAGTAATGCGTCAAAAGGCTGTTTGGTATGCCAATGAAGAGCTTATGGCCGCTATTGAGCTACAAAGCACCGATGCTGGCAATGTTCATCTTGTTTATGGTGAAGCCTTCAAGTCCGATGGCATGCCACTAATTTTTGGTCGCCCTGTACGCCAATGCGATGCCATTATCTCTACTGAAAGTAGCATATAATTACACACAAACAAAACCAAGGAAAACACATGATTATTGATAGTAACCTTATATTATTTGAAGGTGCTGTGAGCACAAAAACAGGTGATGCCATTGCCCTTAACTCTTTACAAATACCGGGCAAAGCAGAACCAATTTTAATTAACATTAAAGCTACTGAAGATCTAGCAGGTGCTACCAGTGTGGCCATAAAGTTGCAACAGTCTGACAGTGAAAGTGGTACTTATAGTGACGTAAATGGTGCTTCTTTAACAATTGCGGCAGCTGATTTCAAAGTGGGCAAGAAGTTCGGTTGGCGTTTTATACCACGCTCAGTAGTAAACCCTTGGTTACGCCTTGCTGTTACCGTAACAGGCACACCAACAGCCGGCAAACTATTTTGCGCAATTTCTGGCTTTGAAGATGAACCTTATGAAGCCGGACAATATATCAATAAGGGCGTAGTTGTTGGTTAAGAAAAAATAAAACCAAAACTAATGCACCTTTCAAGCTCTGTAGCATCGCACATTTTTAATGAGGTGCTACAGAGCAAGGAGTAATATGCATGATTTCAAAAATTAGCATATGGAATATGGCTTTAGGCTTTATTGGTACACGTACTGTTGCATCTGAAGATGAAAGAAATTTAGAAGCCATACAATGCAGCCTTTATTGGGATAGTGCAAGGCGGCAAGCTTTGCGTGATTATCCTTGGAATTTTGCACAGCGTAGAGCATGGCTTGCACAAATCCCCATGCTTGACGGTTATGAACAGCAATATGCCTATGCTTATGCTGTACCCGAAGATATGCTTTTGGCTTTGCGTATTTATCCACATGGCAAAGATTACGAAATTCACGGCGATTTAGAAAGCGGTCGCTTTATTATTGCTTATGATAAGAGTAGTAAACATCCTGCTATTTTGACTAATGCACATGAAGCACTTTTATCTTATACAGCAGACATTGAAGACCCAAGTATTTTTGATGATCTATTTGCATACATGCTTGCAAGAAAACTTGCGGCACTTGTAGCTATATCCTTATTAAAAAATAATTCTGCCAAGGTGCAAGAACTTGAACAATTATATCGCGCTGCTATACCAAACGCCATGCAAGCCAATGCAAGGGAGGGGCGTGAAGCAGAAAAAATGGATACATGGATTTTAGCACGAGGGCATAACTATGATAAATAATAATGTTTCAAAAGCTATATATGAGGGCAATGGCGTTACCACAAATTTTCCCTTTTATTTTAAAGTTTGGGACAGCAGTCAAATAGTAGTTGAAGTCACAGATACAAATGACATTACTAGAACTGTTACCCCTTGGCGTATTGAAATAACTAAAAGTGGCGGTAGTGTTTTTTACTGGGAAGGTCATGATCTACCACTGCCAAGAGGCTATAAGCTTGCTATTTTGCGTAATATGCCTTTTTTACAAGAGGTTGATTTAATAACCGGAACACGTTTTGATCCACAAGTGATTGAAGATGCACTTGATAAAGCCACTGCAGAGCGACAACAACTTAAAGAAGCAACAGATAGAGCTGTCCAACTTGCTGCAACAGCAGCAAGTGACAACAAATATCTACTTTCAGAAAAACTTTATGAAGCCGCAGACAGAGCAACAAATGCTGCGCTTAACGCAAATATAGCTGCAACTACTGCCGAGGAATATGCCCAAATCTCTATTGACCGTTCCAATACTATCTTAAATTTAAGTACATCTGCACAGATCAGCACTGATGGAAATGTTGCTAGTTCTTATGATGCCAGTACCGGAATGCTTACCTTTATCATACCTCCGGGGCCACAAGGGGAAGAAGGGCCACAAGGACCTATAGGAGAACAAGGGCCGCGTGGTGACAAAGGCGAAGAGGGTCCACAAGGGGAAATAGGACCACAAGGCCCTATAGGGCAAGCACCACACTTTGACATCATTAATTGCGGTGGGGCTGCAAAGACGCATATTAGTATTATTCAATCCGGCAAGGCATCAACATTTTAGGAGGTAGTATGCCACTATTTCAAATACAACACCGTATAGATACAGAAGCGAACTGGACATCTATTAATCCCGTATTGTTAATGGGTGAAATTGGCCTAGCCATTAAAGAAGATGGTTCCTATGGCTTTAAGTTTGGTAATGGTACAGCAGCTTGGACAGCATTGCCTTATGCATCTGGCGCACAAGGCAACATAGGACCACAAGGGGAAGAGGGGCCACAAGGACCACAAGGACCAGCTGGACCGCAGGGTAACAAAGGAGAAGAGGGACCGCAAGGCCCTCAACCGCCGCTTTCTGATAGCATTACAAGCGCTTCTACAACCACGGCAGCAAGTTCCAAAGCTGTAAAAAGTGTTAATGATGCTTTGGGCACTAAGTTACCTATGTTAACTGGTGCTGGAGCTACAGGGGGCGTTGTCCCTGTTGGTGGTTACATTAGAGTAGAGAACTACACTACTACAACTCCAATTACGCTTTCGCTGCCTAATTACGGCACATGGCTTCTACTCTCTTATACTGCTAAATTAGATTTCTTGATACAAACACCAATTTACTTTGTGCTAGTAGGAGGGGGGCACAGTGTGACTTCCCCTTCATATGCCCCTAAATTATATTTACAGGCTTTTCGCATCGCATAGGAGATAAAGATGGATTATACAAATTTAATATTAAGACTTAGTGGTGCATATACTTTTGATAAAAACGGACAACCATACACAGTGCCAAGCCCTAATGATGACAGCGTGCCTCAAGTCGTGCGAAATGAAATGGCACAAGAATATAATC
>CAYJPT010000058.1:0-13373 GCA_964372165.1 uncultured Desulfovibrionaceae bacterium
CAAACCACCTTTCGGGTGTTTGTGCCGCCTAAGGCAGGCAAGCTGCCTTTTAGTCCTGCACTGTAAATTTTTTGTTTTGAAAACTTTTTTACAATTTTAACAAAAGTACACTAAAAAAGTAGTTGTGCAAGACTCTTAAAATAAGAGTCTTGCACAACTATTTTTTAGTTCTATTTTTGCGTTTTTGCAATAAGTTTACATTTATTTGAAAGCTTACTCGTGCAAGGCAAAAGGTTCAAAAATCAATCACTCAACGGACAAAAATACGGCATTCTAATTTCAAATTTCTGTATAAGAGATTTTATTTGAACAATGTAAATGTATGAGGTTGGGGAAGGTTTTTTGAGCAATTTGCTGCGACGGAGCGTATGGGCAGGTGCTGCAACGCGAAAAAAACTTTACCGAAACGCATACATTAGCGCTTAACTTCTATCAAATAAATTTGTTGTTATTTTTACATATGCTATTTATAATAGTTTTAAATAATGATACTAATAATATCAACAACCATTTGAAATAAATTATTTTACACTCAACATACACTAATAAATCCTTCAAACAACATATATGTACTTTACAAAAAATACCAGCAGGAGTCACTCATATGTCAACCTCAGACAAAAACATCATAAATGAAGAAAAAAAAATGCCTGAGCCTAATACCACCGAGACCAAGGAAAAGCGCACTGCAAAAAATACTACTACCAATACTACACCTGAAGAAAATGTTATACAGTGTACAGCGCAACAAATAAAAGAATTTTCTTGTCCAAGTCTGTACTTAAATCGTGATATAAACTGGATAGAGTTTAATGCAAAGGTTTTACAAGAAGCTTTTGAGCCGCGCGTACCACTGTTAGAACAACTTAAATTTCTTAGCATTTTTTACAATAATTTGGATGAATTTTTCATGGTTCGCGTGGCAAATGTTTTACGACAATATATAAATCACGTGCCTAATAATGCGCCAGATAAAATTCAACCTGCCAGACAATTAGCAGAAATCAGACGGCAAACTCTGCGTTTAGTCACATCAGCACAAGATCACTGGCGTAAAAAGTTAAAGCGTCAACTACATGATAAAGGTGTACGTATTGTACGCTATGTTGACTTATCTCGTAAGCAACAAAAATTCCTTGATGATTATTTTTTAGATGAAATATATCCTGTACTTACTCCACAAGCTATTGACCCAAGCCACCCATTACCTATTATTACAAATTTAAGCCGCAACTTCATTGTGCAATTACGAGACAGGCATGACATTACTCGCTATGCAAGGCTAAAAAGCCCTAATAATGTATCTCGCTTTTTGTTTACACCACGCACTAAAGACGCAAAAGACTATGCGGCATTAGGTTTTTCTGCCAATACCAGAGATAACGACATAGTATTACTAGACGATTTAATTACGCAGCATCTGCACACTTTATTCCCAGGGCATGAAATCATATCCACAGGATTTTTCCGCATCACTCGTAACACCGATATTGAAATTGAAGAAGATGAAGCAGATGATTTGCTTGAAGCGGTACGAGATTTGGTTGACCAACGTCGCTTTGGTGATGTGGTACGACTTGAAGTCTCTGACGAAACACCAAGTGAATTAAAAGAATTTTTAGTTGAACGTCTTGAACTACAGCCTTTCCAAGTATATAGGGTTAAAGGTCCTATGGCTTTTTCTGAAATGATGGATCTTTATGGTCTTGATAGGCCGGGCTTAAAATACGAAGCTTTTATGCCCTTTGTACCACCCATCTTTAGAGATGATGGTGATGCACATATGTATGACCATATTGCAGCTAAGGATATTTTGCTTTTTCATCCTTATGATAGTTTTTTGCCGGTGCAAGAATTTATCCGCATTGCCAGTGTTGATCCTGGTGTTATTGCCATTAAGCAAACCCTTTATCGAGCTGGCAGTTCGTCACCTATAGTTGACGCTTTAATTAATGCTAGACGAATGGGCAAGCAAGTCACAGCGGTTGTTGAGCTTAAAGCCCGCTTTGATGAAGAGTTAAACATAAACTGGGCTGAAGAAATGGAAAAAGCCGGAGTACATGTAGTTTATGGCATGCCGGGTATGAAGATCCACGCCAAACTGTGCTTGGTAATACGACGAGAAACCAATGGTGTGCGCCGCTATGCACACATAGGTACTGGAAACTATAATCCTTTTACAGCAAAAATTTACACGGATCTAGCATTGTTTACCGCACATCCTGACATTTGCGCTGATGTCAGTGATATTTTTAATACTATGACAGGATATGCTGAAAAAGAAGATTATAGACATTTGCTTGTATCGCCGCATGGAATGCGCAAAGGGCTTTTACAGGCAATTGAAGCAGAAATTGCCAGCCATAAAGCACATGGTAATGGTCGTATAATTATAAAATGCAACCAACTGGCGGATAAAGATTGTATACAAGCATTATATACTGCCTCAATGGAAGGAGTTAGAATAAATGCACAAGTAAGAGGAGTGTGCTGCCTTAAACCAGCCATGCCGGGTATAAGTGATAATATTTGCATTACCTCATTAGTTGGACGCTTCCTTGAGCATCCACGCATTTTCTATTTTCATAACAATGGTAATCCAAAAGTTTATATGGGTAGTGCTGACCTTATGCCACGTAACCTTGATAGGCGCATTGAAACCTTAGTGCCCATTTTAGATCCAGAAATACGAGAGCAAATCTATCAAGATATTTTAGAACCACACTTTAGCGACACAGCAAAAACATATAAATTACATGAAGATGGAACCTACGCTCGCAAAAAAGCTCCACGTGGTAAAAAATTGTTTAATGCACAAGACTATATGTTGCAAATTCGCAAAATTAACATTGGATAGCGATATATGTCTATTTCATCACCGATTATTGCAGAGTCTTTGCAACATGGACAATGCGTTGCTAAAGCTGCAATTGCTATATTTGAAGGATTAAAACCACTGCATAAATTAGGCGACAATTGGGCTGCAATTTTGCATAAGGGGGCACAATTACATGATATTGGCTGGCTATACGGAAAACAAGGCCATCACAAAGCCTCAGCCGCAATGATTCGTGCAGGACATGTTGAAAAGGTACCAAAAGATATACGTAATTTAGTAGCAATGGTTGCACGCTACCATAGACGAGCAGACCCATCGGAGCGACATTGGCGCTTTGCTGCTTTATCTACAAAGCAGCAAAAAGCAATGCTTTATTTGGCTGCGATTATACGCTTAGCTGACGCGCTTGACTTTAGCCATACTGGCTGTGTTCAAGATATTACCGCGCACATAAGGCATAATACAGTGTATTTAGAGCTTGCTTGTTCCCACAATTGCCAAGCTGAAATAAATAGAATTCAGGCAAAAAAACAACTTTTTGTTCACGTTTTTGGCCATGATGTATGTGCTGGTGCAATTTAAGGTTTAACAATGACAAATTTACTAGACGTTTTACATGAAGAAAAACTAGCAAATCCCCATACACAAAATGAGGGACAAGTCATTGCTATTATAGACCTTGGTAGCAATTCTGCACGTCTTTTGCTGGTACAAATACTTCCTAATGGAGCTTACTCTATAATTAACAGAGTTAAGCACATGGTGCGCCTGGGTGAAAATTCTTTTCAGACTAGGCAGCTGCAAGAGCCGGCTATGCAACGAAGTTTATTGGTTTTACGCTCCTTTATGAGTATGTGCAGAACTTATAATGTTACAGAAATATTACCAATGGCCACAGCCGCAGTGCGTGACGCAATTAATTCAAAAGATTTTCTCCAAAGAGTTCATGAAAAAACCGGCATTAAATTAAAAGTCATCTCTGGTAAAGAAGAGGCTCGCCTCATATACCTTGGGGTGTACAGCAGTCTGCCCTTTAGCCATGCTTTACGTGTTATAATGGATATTGGTGGGGGCAGTACTGAAATTGCAGTTGCTGGTATAGAGGGATATGAAAGTTTAGATTCTTTAAAGCTTGGTTGCGTGCGCTTAACTAATCGTTTTTTATGCAAACGTGAAAATGAAGTATCTGCTGAAATTTTTAATGAGATGTGCCTATATGTACGCACAAAGTCCGTGCATGTTCTTAAACGTGCTAAAAAATTTGCACCAGAAGAACTTATTGCAAGCTCAGGTACAGCACTTGCGCTACACAATATTGCCTTTAGGCTGGCTTATGGGCATGCCCCAAATGATAAGAATACCACACTAACGCTGGAAAACTTAAAAAAAGCCAGTATATATATATGTGGACTCACCGCACAAGAACGCTATGCTTTACCAGGCATAAGCATTAGGCGTGCTCAAGTTTTGGTAGCCGGAGCTGCCATTTTACAAACATTGATGGAAGAACTGAATTTCTCACAGCTCACCATAAGCACACGCAATTTGCAAGATGGCATCTTGATGGACTATTTAAGTAGAAAGCTACAAGAACCCATTAGCCATGCCAGATGTATACGTGAACAAAGTGTACTTCGACTTGCACAACACTGTAACTTTGAAGAACGCCATGCCAGACATATAGCAAATCTTACACTACAAATGCATGATTCAGCTGTGGATTGTGGACTTATGAGCCTTGATCATCAAGGTAGAGAGTTATTGTATTATACTACATTATTACATGATATTGGAATTTTTATCTCTTATGCACGTCACGCCGCACATGGCGCATATATCATCCGCAATACAGAACTATTAGGCTTCACTAATGATGAAATACGCTTTATGGCAGACCTAACGCAATACCATAATATTAAGCCCACAAAGAAAAATGAACTATTTATGCAGGAATCCACAGCCAATAATAATCAACATCAACTTTTTTGTTTGTTCCTATCCTTAGCTGAAAACTTAGATCGCCTGCATTGCCAACATGTTCAAGAGGTAAATTTCATACGTGAAGGTGAACATCTTACACTGAAAATAAGTAGCCTTTCAACAAGCCCTATTGAGGTTGATACTGTGACTTCCATGACCAGCCTCATATCTAAGGCATTTCATTTAGAGGCAAGAATTTGCTTTTCATCCTTCAAATAAAGTGTCACAACTTTTACACAAATAGGCGCAAATAATTTGCGTACAACCTTGAAGATATACGCGAAAAATCATCAAATTCTGCTCCAAGTTCAAGCCCTGGTATAATAGCCCGCAGCACAGGAAATTCAAGGTCCTCTTGTGTTATTTCAACGTAAAGTGGCTTGTAACCATTACTAATCAAAATATCTTCTAGTAAAGCTAAGTCCTGTGTGGGTGATTTTAATGTATAATCAGGTAATTCTTCCAAAACACGCTCGGCAATGCCAGCTAAAACAGGGCCTGATGCAGCTCCATGTGGATAAGCATAAGGAACTTCGGTTAAAGCGGAAAGAACAGCACGTGAACCGCTAAGCCCAGCGCCGGTGGCTCGTACAATATTACCACGTTTATCCATAACAAAGGCCTGATAGCAAGGTACACCAAACTCAGTAGTAATATCTAAAAATTGCACGTTGATACCACGTGCTTTATAATCATCAAGCAAAGATTGTATGCGCTCATCATTAGAACGCAAAGTAAAACAATTACCACGTGAAAATGGAGTAACAGCTTCAGCATCTCGTTCTAAAATTTCTGTTAATGCCGCAACCTTTGCCTCAGCCAAAGTATTGCCGGTAGCTAAACCAGTTGAACCAGGATTCATAAAGATTGACGGTTCATCTAAATTGCAAAATAAAAACACAGCTTGAGCAGGCACCAGCACCGTTTGCCTACTAATTGCTTCTTCTGCCTCAATCCAATAAAGGGCAGCATCACTATATGGCACTTCCAATGGTAGGGTATTTGGATCAAGAGCCATAGTACCCTGCTCCATAAGCTCAGAATAGCGCGCATGAAATAAAGGTGTTGGGCGTGTTAAGCCTTTAACATGCCCATGCTCAATATCAACATATGCTGAAGCACGCTCTATCATTTCCATGGAATATGAGGCACGTGCATTTGCTAATGATAGTCCACGACCATAAGTTGTACCCTGCCCCTCTACACTATAATCATGCTTGGCATGCCTTACTTGCATACGCACTTTCCAATTGCGAAGTAATGCAATGGGGGATAAAGATGCCTCATGACGCATTTCACCACCGTCTAAAATATCATTTTCAACCAATATAGTAAGAGCTTGCTGGGCTGTATACTGGGCTTCAGGACGTGACCAAGCACTACCGCCTAAGGCACTATGTTTGGCATGCAGCGCTGCAATATCTACTTTTTCAATATCTTTTAAATCATGTGTATAAAGTGGTGATAAATCGTCATCTGCAAGTTCTTGCGGATGTGGCAATTTATTATGCCGAATAATATTATTTGCAAATACTTCACTCCAAGCTCTATTCAAATCCTTATGCTCCATATTGTACCAAGCAAGATGAGGTAAGGGAGTATATTCAAGGGCTATTTTTTGCACTTTTTCTGATAATAAATTTCTTAAATTTTGCAGACTTGGGTTTAATATCGAGCATTCTAAAAGCAAAGCTATCAACACCGCTTGTTCACAATCGGGATTTTCAACATCAAAAATTGGCTTAAATTTATTTACAATATCATCAAGTGACATATTCAAAAGCATGCGTAAAACATTATGATGTAAAAAGTCATCAAAATATGTATGCGCAAGCTGACTTAAACCCTGCTCAAGACTTAAAGCTTGCTCTGGCTCACAAGAAAAATATCCAGTCGTTGCTTCAGTACTACTATGCTTATATACATACTTTAAATGACTCATTTATGCCTCCTAATATGAACTATTATAAACTTTATACTTTAAGACTCCTGCATAATTCATTGTGTGGAGTCTTGAATGTAATGAAAAAACATAAGCAAGCTCGTTAATCAACAATAAAAAAAAGACAGGTCTGTGCATAATACATGACCTGCCTTTATAAAAAACTATCTTGAAGCTATAATCACTAGCTTAAAAAAAGTATTTTTAATACCGGGATTAACGCTTAGAATATTGATACCTAGCACGTGCGGCACGTAGGCCATATTTTTTGCGTTCTTTTTTACGTGCATCACGAGTTAGAAAACCCGCACGCTTTAATTGGCTGCGCAATTCACCATCAACTGAAAGCAAAGCTCTGGAAATGCCGTGGCGCACAGCTTGAGCTTGCCCGGCAACTCCACCGCCCTTGACGTTTACTTTAACATCAATTTTTTCAAATGTTTTTGTCAAAATAAGTGGTTGGCGAATAATCATTTGCAAAGTCTTACGAGGAAAATACTCCTCATAAGGGCGACCATTGATAACAATAGTGCCGCTACCGGCATAAAGACGAGTACGTGCAGTTGCAGTTTTGCGGCGTCCAGTACCATAATCAAAATGTTGTGACATATATTTATCCTCGCCTAATTAGTATGGGAAACTAAGTGGTTTGGGGTTTTGTGCCGTGTGTGGATGTGCCTCACCTGCATATACTTTCAGCTTCTTTAACATGGCACGACCTAAGCGATTCTTAGGTAACATACCCTTAACAGCATTCATAATGGCAAGTTCAGGCTTTTTTACAAGCACATCTTTAAGTACAGTGGTTTTAAGACCACCTACATAGCCAGAGTAACGATAATATTTTTTATCATCAAGCTTGGTGCCGGTTACACGGATTTTTTCACAGTTAACTACAACAATAAAGTCACCATTATCCATGTGTGGAGCAAACTCAGGCTTGTGCTTACCACGCAAACGGTGGGCAATTTGTGAAGCCAAGCGCCCAAGGACTTGATCTTTGGCATCAACCACAAACCATTCGCGTTTGATGTCATTGGGTGTAGGACTAAAAGTTTTCATACTAAATAACTCCTCGTGCGTATCAAAAAAAGCTCCATAATCAAAAAATTTTAGCATGTCAAGCAAAAGACTTTTGCAGTTGACAAATAAGGAGCCATAGCCGAAGAAGATTACACAAAGTGTTGCACTATGCCAAGCATTTTTTTACTTTTTTTTTCACTCTGCAAGGCACTGATTTTACAATCTTATTGTGACAATCTCCAGTTAGCACCATAAAAAACTTTTCATTAATTATGAATTTTATGCCGTATAAAAGCTGAACTTTGTTTTTGCAAATGTAAAATACGTAGCATATAGCAAAATGCACTAAAGATAAGAGCAAAAATAAAGCTAAGCCAAAAACCTTGTGGCCCTTGAGCCGGACCAAGCCAATCAGTGCGACTAAGCACAATGCCTAAAGGAAAACCAATAATCCAATAAGCTACAAAACAGCATACAAATATAGCACGTGTATCATTATAGCCACGTAATATACCTATGCCAACTATCTGTATTGAATCAATAATTTGAAATGCCATAGCATACAGTAATAAACTCATAGATATAGCTAACACTGCTACATCATTTGTGTAAATCATAGCAATACTTTCTCTAAATAATAATACTGCCACTGAGCTTAATACAGCAAAAAACACACCTAAGGTTATGGCTGTCCATGCTATTAAACGTGCATGAATTAACTGCCCTGCTCCCAAGCAATAACCTACACGAATAGTAGTTGTAAAACTTATTGAAAGCGGCAATATAAATAACATACTTGTTACATTTAAGGCTACTTGATGCCCTGCAACAGCAATGGTACCAAGAGGTGCAAGCACCAATGCCGATGCTGCAAACAGCGATATTTCAAAAAGCATGGCTAGTGCACCAGGCAGGCCAACTTTAAATACGCGCCATATGTCATTCCAAACCAAACGGCGCTCATTATTTTTTGTTACAAAAAGCGGTGCAAACAAATTGTGTACTTTAGTTTGCGCATCACGCATAACAAAAAATATCATGCAAATAGCCATAAACCAAAAGCAAATAGCTGTTGCAATACCACAACCTACTGCCCCTAAAGCCGGAAAGCCAAATTTCCCATATATTAAAACATAGTTTATAGGCACATTTAACAACAATGCCAGTATTGATATGATCATAGCCGGGCCGGTACGTGAAAAACCCTCTAAAAAACTACGCACATTTACATAAAGAAATAAGCCAGGCAAACCCCATAGTATGGCTTGTAAATATCCCTTTGAAAGCCTTGACAAGTCAGGCTCTAGCCCAAAAAGGTCCATATTCATCGAGATTGCATAAAATATTAGCATTAAGGGCAGTGCTAATATTAATGAGCACCAAATGCCTTGGCGTAATATATGTGGAGTTTCATTAGCTTTACCTTCACCCACCAATTGCGCAGAAAATGGCGTTAGCACCAATAATATACCCACTCCAAAAAGTGATATGGGGTGCCAAACCGAACTTGATACCGCAACAGCAGCCATATCAACAGCGCTGGCTTGTCCGGTCATAACTGTATCCGCAAAAGTCATACCTGAGCTAGACAATTGAGCTATATAGACCGGTACTCCAAGCTTTAGAAGACGCTTTGCTTCATGAATGGAGAAAAATGATGAATAAAATCTGCGCATTATAATTATTTTTTCGCTAATATAAGTGATAGGTATGGAGGTACATCCTCAACTTGATCCAAATGAGCATACACACGCTCACCCTTTTGCCCAATGTGTGAAGCCAAAAGAGTGTTTTGCATACGATTTGCATTTTGTAAAGCATCTTTAATAGCAGGAAAATTCTTATACGCTTTCAGTATTACGGTATTATCTGAAGATGCAAGCCCTTGTGCCAATTTATCTCCTCCATTAATTCCGGGTAAAATCAGCAAATTTTCATGCCCTTCACATAAAATTGTTTGAGTATGCGCCGCCGCCGCTTGAAATGACGTAATACCAGAAACAACTTCCACTTCAATATCGGTTTTATATTCCTGTATGGTACGCAAAAGATAACCAAAAGTGCTATAAATTAGTGGATCACCAAGAGTAATAAATGCTGCGTCTTTACCATTTTCAAGTATATTTAATGTGTGCTTGGCCGCTTTATGCCAAGCTGCATGCAAAATTTCTTTATCATGCGTCATAGGAAATTCTAAATGCTCTATTTGTGCATTTTCATGCACATGCGGCATAGCAATTTCAAGTGCCGTTGAATAATTATTACGTGGTGAAGTTGCAGCTAATACCACTGGCACATTTGCCAAAATATTTATGGCCCTTAAAGTAAGTAAATCCGGTGCACCCGGGCCTACGCCCAAACCGTAAAGTTTTCCGTACATATTAATCCAACTCTATGTCAAAGTTAACTGTGGGGTGTAACCACCTAGCAAGTTTTTCTGCAGCATCAACGGCACGCGGCCCAGGACGAGCAAAAGATAATTGATCAACAACTAAAACTCGCCCATTTTTCACTGCCGGTAAAGTAGCATAATTTGGACGCTCTGCTAAAGGTTTTGGCTGCATGTTCATTGGACCTTGCTGAATAATATAAGCATCCGGTCTTTTATGAACTAGCTCTTCTTCATTTATACGAATAACTCTTCCAGATAAGTTAATAACATTACTACCACCTGCAATATGAATTATATCCGTCACAATTGAATTTGGCCCAGCCGCCAACAAATTGGGATAGCGCACTTCATAAAATACGCGCACCCTTTTTTTATCCATCAAAATACGTCTTAAGTCGCCAAGGCGATCTTCATAGTTTGCAATAAGAGCTTGTGACAATTCTTCATGTCCAATAAGTTGCCCAAGCTTAGCTATCACCCTAAACATGTCGTCAAAGGTTTCCATATTAAACAATAATACAGGCAATCCATGTCTGCGCAAACCAATCCCTAAACTTTCTGCCTCTTCACGCCCCATAAATTGTATCACCACTTGAGGATTTAAGGACAAAATAAGCTCTATATTAGGGCGCATATGTGTACCAACTACAGGCAAATCTTTTAACTCTTCAATACTAGCATCAGCTGCTGTGCGCCCAACCAGCAATTCTCTTTGCCCAAGTGCCAACATTAACTCACTAAATGCACCATAAAGAGCTAAGACACGTGTTGCAGGTTTTTCTAATATAAGCTCAAAACCAGTATCATCTATAATACTAATTTGCCCAGGCTTAAGTGTTGGCAAGGCTTCTTGTGTAGAGCTATCAGATGTTTGCTCCGTTTGCTGTGCAGCTAAGGCATATCCTAAAGGTATGGTGATATTAACCAAACAAAGTAAGCAGAGGCAAAATGCCATTGTTTTATAAAGCATTTTTGCAATATCGTTGTTTATAAGTCTAAAAGTTTTCATTTTCTCCTCGGACAAGCTTGCAAAACATCTTGGCTTGGATGCTTAAAAACATCAATTTTGATACCATAAAGTTCTTGCAAATTTTGCTCTGTAAAAACTTGCTGTATATCCCCGTCAAAGCATATTTGTCCTTGCTTTAAGCCTATCAAGCGTGTTGCATACAAACCCGCTAGGTTCACATCATGCATAACGGTAACAATACAAGCCTTATTGTTTTTTTTCCTTTCCAGGATATCAAATATTTCTATCATCTTAGCTAAATCAAGTCCGGCAGATAATTCATCTAGCAATAAAATTGATGTGTCTTGCGCCAAAGCTCTAGCCAATAGTATGCCCTGCAACTCACCACCTGATAAGGTATGAACTTTTCTAAGCTTCAGATGTGCAGCACCAACTTCTTGCAAGGCTTTTTCAGCCACCATATAATCATGCTCAGAATATAAGCCTAACCAAGAAAGATGAGCATAACGCCCAAGCAATACCATATCCTGTACACTTATTTGCGGTAAAAAATTAAGACGTTGCGGAACAACCGCCATGTGGTGAGCTCTTATTCGTGTGCCAAGTGATTTGGCATCATGACCCATAATATGAATTTGCCCACTATTATAATTTGTAACCCCACTAAGCACATTTAAAAGTGTGCTTTTACCACTACCATTTGGACCTAAAATAGCTATAAATTCACCTGAATGAGCCGTGAAGTTAATATTTTTTAATATATTCTTTTCGGCATACCCTGCACTAATGTTTTCGCACTTTATCAAAGAGCACGTCCTTTATTTTGCACTAAAAATGCAAAAAAAGGCCCGCCAATAAGTGCTGTTACCACACCAACAGGTAGCTCTTGTCCGCCTGACAAAATGCTACGTGCAACAACATCAGCAAATACCAGTAATATACCGCCCATAAACCACGCCGCTACTAATAGTGGACCATGGTTAGACCCCATGCACAAGCGTAAAATATGTGGTACAACTAAACCCACAAAGGCAATTATACCAGACACAGCCACACAGCCTGCTGTCATAATACTTGCAGCCATAAGCAAGGTAATGCGCACACGTGCAACATTTAAGCCCATTTGCATGGCTTGTTTTTGCCCAAGATTAAGCACATCAAGCTCACGCCAATACAGAGCCACAAGCACAATGCCTATCACTATGGGCACTGACAACAATGGCAAACTATCCCAAGTACGCCCTTGAAATGAGCCCATAATCCAAAATACTATGCTGGTTACGGATTCCTCATGCAAAGCCTTAACAAGTGCAACCACTGCACCTAAAAATGTGGCTACAGCAATACCTGCAAGGATAACGCTATGACGTTCAACATTACCAAATCCACCTACGCCACCACTGCTTCTACTAAGCCCTAGCGTTAAAAATAAGGCTAACAATGCCCCCAAAAAAGCAGCTATTGCAGTTAATCCACCAAAGTTATGTATCAAATTTGAACCTAAAATATATGTTAAACTTGCAGCCAACGGCGCATGCAAAGTCAAACTAATACTTGCACCACATGCAGCACCTGCTGAAATACCTAAGGTAAAAGGGTCTGCCAAGGGATTTCGTAGCACCCCTTGCAAAGTTATACCAGCAACAGCTAAAGCACCGCCACAAAGCAGAGCTAATACCACTCGTGCTAAGCGTATATCTCCAACTACCAATAACTTTGATGCATCAAGTCCAGCACTATCCACAAATCCTAGGTAGGCAAGCAATAAATGCACAACCTCATTAACACTTAAAGGCATGGGGCCAGCAAAGCAGGCAATGGGTATTACACAAAGCCAGAGCAGCAGCATAAAAAAAGCAAAAAGCCACGATTTTATTTTAGTCGTTGGCATGCGTTACCCCAAAAAAAATCCCCCAAAAAAATTTTGAGGGAGGAAACGTTTACTTACCTCCATAGCAAAATCCCGTTGCTACAGGCCTTAATGCATAATAGCATTTACCGAATATGGCTGGTCTTCCGGCTCAATCCCCTTGCCTTCGGTCTTCCCATTGCTAGTGACACACACGATAAAAATCGGGAAGACAAGGTTATGGATTTTACGGCGGCGGGTCCGCTCTTGCTTTACACAAGATTCCCAATTAAGCCCTAAGGGCACCACATCATTTATTAAACTTATTAAGGAAACGCTGATTAAATCAACAAGTCAAAAAACATATTGTGCGTTTCC
>CAYJPT010000059.1:0-13236 GCA_964372165.1 uncultured Desulfovibrionaceae bacterium
ATTCGCCCTGTGGGACGCAAAAAAGCGTGGTTTTTTGCTCTCATTCGGCGTGCAATATTAAAAAAGCGTATACCTTTGTTATGATTGTCTAGTTGAAGCTGAAAAAGTCATTGGAAAATAATTTTTTCAGCTTCGCTTAGGCTAGGACACGATATGTAACAGGTGCTGCCTGTAACAGTCCTGCACTTTCTATGTCTTTTAATACAATATTCATGGAAGATGCATAGGCTTCATGCGTCATAAAAACAAGAGGTACAGCGCCTTGCTCTTGTGGCTTTTGTATTACTTGGGCAATGCTTATATCTTCTTTTGCCATTAGCCCTGAAATATCACGCAAAACGCCTGGGCTATCATGAACCATAACACGCATATAATAGCTTGAGCGCGCTTGTGCGGGGGATAAAATTTCTGCTCTTTTAAGTATTTGCTCTATAAATCCAGTATTATGAGGTTGTGTATTTCTGGCAATTGATAAAAGATCACTTACCACTGCTGAGGCTGTGGGCATGTCGCCAGCACCACGTCCATGTAAGAAGAGTGAGCCAACAGCATTACCCTCAAGGCGAACTGCATTGTATGACCCACCCACGCTGGCCATTAAGAAACGATGATGTACAAGGGTTGGGAATACACCTGCCTCAAGCTTTCCATCTACATCTCTGACTTGACCAAGAAGTTTGATGCGGTATCCAAACTCACGTGCAAAGGCAATGTCAAGTTTGCTCATATGACGTATGCCAAAAACTGGCATTTCGGTGTAAGGATATTCAACGCCATAGGCCAAACGAATGAGTAAAACGAGCTTGTGTGCTGCATCATGCCCGTCAATATCTAAGGTGGGGTCAGCCTCAGCAAAGCCTAGTTCTTGAGCTTCATTTAAGGCTGTGTCAAAGTCCATGCCTTCGGTTGTCATTTGTGAAAGAATATAGTTGCTTGTGCCGTTTAAGATGCCCATAATAGACTGAATTTTATTGCCGGCAAGGCTTTCTTTGAGGGTTTGGACTATAGGTATGCCACCTGCAATGCTTGCTTCATATAGTAAGCACAATTGCTTTTCATGTGCTTTTTTAAAAATTTCTGTACCGGCTTCTGCCAATAAGGCCTTATTGGCAGTGACAATGTGTTTACCATGGTCTAAGGCATCTAAGATAAGTTTTTGTGGAGCTTCAATGCCACCCATAAGTTCAAGCACAACGTCAATATCTGGGTCATGGCTTATGGCGCAAGGATCGGTGACTATTGTTGCACCATCTGGAATGTCACAGTTACGTACTTTATTTAAGTCACGTACCAAAATGCTTTTAACAATAATGTCACGTCCGATGCGCTCGTCAATTAATGCTGCACTTTCTTTAAGTACACGCACAACACCAGTACCTACAGTGCCAAAACCGGCAATACCAACTACAAGTGGTTTATTTTTTAACATTCTATCCTGCCTATCCTTGGTCATGGGTCAAAAGTTAGTATTTTATGCTTTGACTTTGTTTCAAAGTGATCATCATCACATAGCAGTGCCATATATGATTATGATACAGCACCTACAAATGGCTTAAAAAGTAAGAGATTTAACCATAATATTTTGAGGACCACTAACTTTAATACAAAAATAATATATTAACATGCAGCTACAGATATGTAAAATAGATTTTTCAGTGCTTTTTGTCTTAGATAGTGTCGTCAAATGCGCCTTTTTGGTTTTCTCTGCATCAGATTTCACGAGCGTTTTCGGTCATGTATGTCTCTAGACACTACATCAAAGCTCGTTCATCTTCCTTGATAAAACTCAAAAATGTGCAATTTGACGACACTATCTATGGAAATGTTGATTTAATCAGCGTTTCCTTAAATTAAAGTAATTATAAAATATTATAAGGCAGATAAGTTTGCTAGGAAGCTTTGTTAATTGACAAAACTAAATGGATAAGGGTACTTTGAACATATTATTTTTTGTAGGTACAATGTGAGTAGTAAAATAATTTATCTTATAGGAGCACGTGCTTCAGGTAAAAGCACTGTTGGTAAGGCTCTTGCTGAGCAATTGGACTGGGCCTTTATTGACACAGATTTATGCATTGAGCATGAGCAGGCGTGTAGCATAGCAGAATTGGTAAATAAAAAAGGCTGGGATTTTTTTCGCCAATGCGAAAGTGCAGTATTACAAAAAAATACTGCGGATAACACTGTCATTGCAACTGGCGGTGGTATGGTTTTGGCTGAACAAAATCGTAAATTCATGCTTACGCATGGAAAGGTCTTTTTTTTGTCACTTCCTGAAGCAATCTTAATACAAAGACTTGAAAATGATAATAATAAACGCCCGGCACTCACAACAAAGGGAACTGTTAATGAGGTTGCACTTGTACTTTTGCAGCGTTTACCATTGTATAAATCAACAGCTCATCATGAAATTGATGCATCGCAATCCATTATTGAAATTGTACAAAAAATTATCACATATAATGCGTAAACTGGAGAATATATGTCAGGAAATAGCTTTGGGAAAATTTTTCGTTTAACTACATTTGGAGAATCACATGGTGTTGGCCTTGGGGGTATTATTGACGGCTGTCCCCCCGGCATAAACATTGATGAAAAATATATCCAAGATAAGCTTGATCGTCGCAGACCAGGTGGACAAGGTGGTGGCGATGCACTTGCAACTACAAATCGTAAAGAGTCAGACACAGTACGTTTGCTTAGTGGAGTGTATGAAGGAAAAACTACAGGCACGCCTATAGCTTTTGTTATTGAAAATGAGAATCAACGTTCATCTGACTATGGACAACTTGCACAAATTTTTAGACCGGGTCATGCTGATATAAGCTATATGGCAAAGTATGGTAGGCGTGACCATCGTGGAGGTGGGCGAGCATCGGGTCGTGAAACTGTAGCAAGGGTTGCAGGTGGGGCAATAGCTGAGCGTTTACTTGAGCAATTTGGTATACATGTTTATGCAGGTACTTTGGAGCTTGGTGGTGTTGGTGTTGCACATGCTGAGATAGACATGATTGGTGCTGAGCAAAGACCTTTTTTTGCGGCAGCGGCTTCGTCAATTGTCGTTTGGGAAAAGATTATTGAAAAAATTCGCATGCGCCAAGATACTGTTGGTGGCATTGTACGTATTGAGATACAAAATGTCCCTGCCGGCCTTGGAGAACCAGTTTTTTATAAATTAGATGCCCTGCTGGCATTGGCACTTATGAGTGTTGGTGCTGTAAAGGGAGTTGAGATTGGTAAGGGGTTTGAGGCTGCGCGTATGCGTGGTTCAGAAAATAATGACCCCATAATGTCAATGGAAAATGGAAAGGCTTGCTTTGCATCAAATAATGCCGGTGGCATTTTGGGTGGTATTTCTTCGGGACAAGATATTGTAATGCAGGTTGCCGTAAAGCCTATTCCTTCTATTAGTAAAGAGCAAAACAGTATTGATGTAGATGGCAATGCGGTACAAGTTAAAGTGGGGGGGCGGCATGATATTTGTGCCATACCACGCATTGTACCTGTGCTTAAAGCTATGGCTGCTTTAAGCATTGCAGATGCTCTTTTAATGCAACAACGAATGGGTTTTAATAATGAGTGAAACGCAGGAATTGTCACCACAAGAAGTAGAGGTAGATGCAAGTGTTGAACGTATCTACTTTCACAACGAAGTAAACGGCTATACTGTTATGCGTATTATGCCTGATGATGCTAAAGACGCACAAACTGCCGTTGGCTTTATGATAAATCCGCAAGTGGGTATGCAAGTGCACATTGTGGGATCTTGGGTAAATAACCCTCGCTATGGTCGCCAAATTTCCATGAGCACCTGTGAAGAAAAATTACCAGCCACAACTGAGGGTATGCGACTTTTTTTGGCCTCAGATTTAATTAAAGGTATTGGTACTGTTGCGGCAGGAAGAATTGTTGAAACTTTTGGCAAAGATACCATGCGTATAATGGATGAGGAGCCGGAGCGGCTTTTGGAAATTCGTGGTATTGGCAAAAAAACCTTACCACGCATTATCAAAAGTTGGATGGAAAATCGTGGACCACGTGAGCTAATGGTATTTTTGCAACCTTATGGCATTACGGCAAGCTATGCCGTGCGTATTTACAAGCATTATGGTCCTATGGCTTTAGAGATTATTAAAAATAATCCGTATGTTATGGCGATGGATGTGCGTGGCATAGGTTTTATTACTGCTGATAATGCAGCGCAAAAATTAGGTTTTAGTAAGGATAGTCCTTTGCGTGCTGAGGCTGGCTTGCTTTATACTTTAGCCAAATGTAATGATGATGGGCATGTGTATATGCCAAAGGATGCACTGCTTACCCTTACATCTGACAGCTTAGAAATTTCTTATGATTTGCTAGATGACGCCATATCCAGTTTAGAAGCTGAACAGCGCATTGTGTGTGAGTCTTTAAATGGTGAAGAAGGCATCTATCTTTCACGCTATTATCATTATGAAGAAAAAATTTCTTTTTACCTAAAACGCATTTTGCATTCGCCAAAGTCGGTACATTTTAATGGCGCTGATAATATAGTTGATGAAGTTATAAAAAGCATGCCCATAAGCATGGCACCTGAGCAAGAAGAAGCTGTAAGAACGTCAACCAAGTCTAAAATTATGGTGCTTACAGGTGGACCAGGTACTGGTAAAACGACTATTATCAATGCCATTATAAAAGTTTTTCAAAAAGCTAAAGCAAAAATATTACTTGCTGCACCTACTGGACGTGCTGCCAAGCGCATGGCTGAAGCAACCAATTGTGAAGCAAAGACCATTCACCGTTTGCTGGAATTTAACCCCACAGAAGATGGCTTTGCTCGTAATGAAAATAATCCATTAGCATGTTCTCTTATGGTAGTTGATGAGGCATCCATGATGGATACTTTATTATTTTATCATTTATTAAAGGCTGCACCGCTTGGGGTAACAATTTTGTTGGTGGGCGATGTTCATCAATTGCCATCTGTAGGACCGGGTAATGTGCTTAAAGATATAATTGCTTCAAATGCTGTTCCGGTGGTTGAGCTAACAGAAATATTTAGGCAGTCATCTGAGAGTGAAATTATTTGTAATGCTCACCTTATCAACAAAGGTGAAGTGCCATACTTAGAATCTAGCCGTGAGCGACTAAGTGACTTTTACTTTATTAGCCAAAATGAACCTGAAAAAGTGGCAGAATTGATAGTTGACTTGGTTAAAAATCATATTCCGCGACGTTTTGGTTTAAACCCAGTCGATGATATTCAAGTATTAACACCTATGCACAAAGGTGCAGTAGGTTCAGGTAATTTAAACGCTTTGTTACAAAAGGCTTTAGTACCAAATCGTGAACAACAATTGCAAAGAGGTGAACGTCTATTTTGCCTTGATGATAAAGTTATGCAAATACGCAATAATTATGAAAAAGATGTCTTTAATGGTGACATTGGGCGTATTATCATTATGGATATAAAGGAGCGCACTCTAACTGTGCGTTATGATGAACGTAATGTACCATATGACTTTGATGAATTAGATGAAGTGGTACCAGCCTATGCTATTTCCATACATAAATCACAAGGTTCTGAATATCCGGCTGTGGTTATTCCACTTATGACTCAGCACTATGTCCTTTTACAGCGTAACCTAGTATATACTGGTGTGACACGTGGTAAACAATTGGTCATATTGGTTGGCGAAAAACGAGCGCTTAACATGGCAGTTAAAAATAATCGTACTCATAAACGCTTTACTCGTCTTTGCGAGCGTTTAGCGAATTAGTCGGTATTGAAAAAACATAGTAAACACTTAAAATGAAATAAATTTTTCACGGTTGACTAATTTATTGTAAACTTTGTTTCGTGCATTTTCTATTTACGTTTAAATAATTTTTCCAAGTCGTGGGATGAAAAGCGCAGCACGCAAGGTCGCCCATGAGGGCAAAAATCTCGCATGGGTGTGTTTAGCCACTGGTTAATAAGTTCCATTGCTTCATCTGTCGTTAATTGCTGACCGGCTTTAATTGATGCTTTGCAAGCAAAAGAAATAAAAAGCATATCAAGGTCATCTTTGCGGCCAGCTAAGGCAGAGCGCAAAAAATCTTTAGCCTCATTACGCTCAAGTGCCGGAGGTATGGCAGAAATACTTAAATTTTGTACTTCAAGTTGAAGTGCAAATCCAAGCTTTTCAAGATAAGGGCGCAAAGTCATGGCGCGTTCTATTTCAGAATCATGCAAACTTAGCTCTAGTGGCAAAGCTAGTAGCTGTCCTGTCCCTTGCAGTGCATCTGCCTGCATGCGCGTAAATAATATGCGTTCGTGAATGGCATGTTGGTCTAAAATCAGCAAAGTGTCGCTATTATCTTTTAATAAAAGATATGTATTATCAATTTGACCTAAATATTTAAATTTATCCAATTCATTGTTAACAAAAGGTGTTTGTTGTTTTATTTGCGCATTGTCAATGTGTGTATGCGCCGCATTGTCATAATTGTTTTCGTATCTGATGCTGCTTTGAGCACAAATGTCAAAACTTGCTGTATCCTCGTTTAGTCCGGACATTGAAGATGTATTGCTGAAAGATTTTGTTTCATCATACAAAATCTCAGTATGTGTTGGATCACTGTTTGGTATGGGAATTTTTTTACTGCTTATAATAGATTCTTCGTCAAGCCTGCCCCAAAAGCCTTGTGGGCGTGTATTGAATAAGTCTTCTTGTTTGTTATGCAAGGGTTCTTGCTCACCTTGATTGGAGAACGTAGTTTCCAGAGGTGCTACTTGCATAGCTTCGAGCATGTTATGTATGGAGCGTCGCACAGCAGAAAAAAGGTTTGATGTATCTCTAAAACGTATTTCTGTTTTAGCAGGATGCACATTTATGTCTATCTCCTCAGGGTCTATTTCAATAAATATAACAGCTTGAGGATAGTCCTTGGTAGTGAGTCGCCCTTTATAGGCTTCACGCACGGCGGCAGATATCGTTTTATCTTGAATAGAACGCCCATTCACATAAAATAGCATTCTGTCTGCACGAGGTTGACTAATATGCGGTAGTGCTGCCATACCATGCACACGTATGCCATTATGTGTATTATCAATATTGCGCATGCCATCCATTATTAAAGGGGGCCAAAGCTCACTTAAGCGTTGTACAAGGCTTTGCTGCGGTGCAAGGTTTAAAGTTTCACGTCCGCCAATATTCAAATTAAAACCAACATGAGTTTTGGCTATGGCTAAACGCACCAACCACTCTTGTGCTTTTTTATTTTCGGTATTTGTGCTTTTTAAAAACTTCAAACGAGCAGGAATATTAGAAAAAAGATCCCTAACCTCAATCACTGTTCCACGTGTTAAGGCTGCTGGTGTACTGCTTTTAATTTGCCCAAATTCTATTTGCAAACACTGTGCAAGGTTGCTTGGTTGTGAATTATTTGGTGTATGGCATGAGGTTATGCTAAAGCGTGCAACAGATGCAATACTTGGTAATGCTTCACCTCTAAAACCATAAGAGTATATTGATAAGAGGTCATCTAAGTTTTGAATTTTACTGGTAGCATGGCGGGTAACAGCCAATTCTAATTCATGCGCTGCAATGCCATGACCGTTATCTTGCACCTTTATGCAGCCTTGCCCCCCATTTTCAAGGTGGATATAAATTTGTGTTGCTCCGGCATCAAGGGCATTTTCTACCAGCTCTTTAAGTACAGAGGCTGGTCGTTCTACAACTTCGCCTGCAGCAATTTGATTTCTTAATTCAGGAGGGAGTAAGTTTATGGCACGTGTTTGAGTCTTCATCTGCCAAATATAATCATAAATATTAAAAGGAGCAAGTGGCATATTATGTCGCGATTGCATGTTTTTATTGTTGTAACTTGCTTAAATTTAAAGAATATTGATTGCAAAATTTAAATTGCAGCTTATGCCTTGCCTAAATGAATTTTAGTAGTTATGTATACAGCAACCATATAGCATAGATATTTCACAAAACTTTTGACGTGTTAGAGTGTTTTATTGCGTGGTTTTAAGGTGATTTAATTTTTATAATATTTTATAAGGGGAATGGATATGCAAAAGCATAATGTTAAAATTCGTATTGCTGATGCCGCTCCGTATATTATTAATAAAGGTGTTGACCCTGAAATGTTGTTTGTTGAGTGTGCCAAATGTGGTAATCCCATAATATGGGAGCCAGGCAGATCAACTGAAATTTTGCAAGGTGCTGGTATTGACCCTATTGAGCTTGATTCACAATGTTTATTGGTTACAGATGGTTGCCCGAAATGTTCACGTGATAAGCATTACCATGTACAAATTTTTAGGGTACAATCCAATACAGCTAGTTTAAGCTCTATGGCAAAAGTGGGACATGCATAGCTGTATAATGTAAAATTTGTTTTAATGTTTTAAGGTCTTTATGTGTCAGCATAAAGGTTCTTATAAAATGTTGATGTTAAAAATGTACCATAATGCAAAATGTTTTTATTGTTTTCTTATAATTTTTCATACTCACATCAAGGACAATTTTTTATTTAAAAAGGGGCATGCTTGTCATGACCCTTTTTAATTTTAAGACTTATGTATTCGGAGTTGAAAGGACCAAACATGGAAGTTTTAGCAGGCCTCATTCCAGATGTGCTACTTATTAAGCCACAAGTATTTGGTGATTCACGCGGTTATTTTGTAGAAACCTGGCAAGAAAAGCGATACATGGCGCAAGGTATAAACTTAGCATTTGTGCAGGACAATCATTCTCGCTCAAGTTATGGTATTTTACGCGGATTGCATTTTCAAAAAACAAAACCACAGGGTAAGCTTATTCATGTTTCATTGGGATCTATTTTTGATGTAGCTGTGGATATACGTAAAAATTCAACTACATACGGACAATGGTACGGCGTTGAATTGACGCAAGAGAACCAATGGCAACTTTGGATTCCACCGGGGCTTGCACATGGATTTGTTGTTACATCTGAGGTTGCACATGTGCATTACAAAGCTACAGATTTTTATGATCCCACAGATGAAGGTGTGTTTGCGTGGAACTCTCCTGAATTGAATATAAAGTGGCCCATTGCAAATCCTAATCTGTCTGCAAAAGACGCCAGCGCAACTCCTTTTATTAAGAGTTAAACCTGCAATTGTTTGTAGTCGCCGTGGCATAAACACGCTCACTCCAAATACCGCTTTGCGGCCGCAAGAAGTTCGACCCAGCGGGCGGCGAAGCCGTTCCCGTTAGCTGAGTAAAACGAAGCTTACGAGAATCGCACGCAACGCAATTCTGGCTCATTTCACGTGCCGACTTATTATCAATGCACATTACTCTGCATCAATCAATTCATAACCGGAGCCTTGCTTTTTTACTATGCAAGTGCCTTTGCGCCCTATGTGCATGCCAAGAATTCTGAATTCATTTTTAGCAACATAATCTAACATTTCAAATCTAGAAGCAATTGCTTCTTTACTATCCACATCATAAATCACAGCTACGTTTGGCAGGGGAAGTTGAATTTTTTCAACATGCACTAAATCTGCCCAAATTATTAATGTGTCTTTTCCCTCACCAACTGCAAAGACAGTATGTCCCGGCGTATGTCCAAAAGCTGCGATAGCTCTTATGCCACTAGGTAGTGAAATTGGCTTTTTGCCCAATGGGTTAGGGTTAAAGGTATGAACTTTGTCCAAATAAGTATCTAAAATTTTTTGTACTACTTCAAAGTTTTTTTGTTTTTCTTTTGGGAGAGCTAATTTCTTCTCAGTATCGATCCAATAGTCTTTTTCTTGCTCAGCAAGCCAAAGTGCAGCCTTTGGGAATGCCGCTTTGCCATCTTTTAGCAAACCGCCAATATGATCAGGGTGCATGTGGGTTAGCAAAATAGTATCTACTTCATCAGGTGAAATATTTAGTGTATTTAAATGCTCAAATAATTTATTACCAAAACCGCTATCAATTAAAACTGTATTATTAGGGCCTTTGATGAGTATGGTGTTTAGATACATTGTGAAATTTTCATCATCAAAGTAGTCTTCAATCGTTCCAGCCGACGCACCTTTTAATATCTTTGTATTTCCGGACATAGAATTTTCTGGTAAAAGGTACACAGTATAACCATCAACATGATACTTAAAAATTTCTTGTGCAAATATAGGTTTGGGTGAAAGTAAAACAATGCAACAAGTAATAAGTAAAAGTAATTTTTGCATAATTTGCTCCTGCTATCAATGTAGTTTGTTATCTGGTTTCTAAAAAGTTTAAAGAATTTTAAGAGTCATGTAAATATAGGTGTTATTCTGTAAATCCTGGTGGCAGTTGACCTTCTGGTATGTCGTCAGAAAAGCCATGTACATTAGTTCGTTTAGCAACTGGAATTAAATCAAGCCCGGCAGCTACTGCCTTTTGTTTGTAATTTTCTGTATTTAATCGCAAGGCATTTAATGGATAAATCACAATGGCCGGAATGTGCACCGGGCAATGCTTTTCGCAAAAACCACAACCATAGCAGCGATTAGCATTAACAACGGGCACGGGTACTTTTGCAGTGTTATTTGTTTGCAGTGTTAAAGCCCCGTAAGGACATACTTCTTGGCACACTACACAGCTGCGGCCTTCAGCCCACGCTAGACAAAGACCCGGCTTAACAACGGCTGTGCCTACCTTGGCTTGTTGTTTTTCTTGCAATGGTAATTTCATGATGGCTTGGGTAGGGCAAACTTTACCACACTCAGCACATTCTGGTTCACAAGGGCCTCTACGAGTCATAAGAACAGGGCTAAATACACCTTCAAAACCTGCTGTTATCCATGTTGGTTGCAGAGCATTGGTAGGGCATACTTTCATACATTGCCCACAACGTATACAGCGTGCCAAGAAATCCGCTTCTGGCCTTGCTCCTGGTGGGCGCACACAGCCTGACTGCGCCATTGTGCCCTTAAAACCTATAGACAATGGAGAGGCAGTGCTAATTAAGCTAAGAGTAGCAATACCTACACCGCTGCCTGCTGCGCATAAAAAAGCGCGCCTTGACGGTATAAATGGAATTTCTGTACCATATTGAGGGACAGAATTAGCAATAGATACTTGTTCTACTTGGCGTTCTGTACCACGTAATGCCGGAGTGTTGGGGCGTATTTTTTCTTTTTTACTAGTGCTACAAGCAAAAGAAATTCCACGTACCGGGCAAATGTCTACACAAGTGCGGCAAGTTATACATTCAGCATATTTTGTTTTTGCTGGATCGTTGCAAATAGCATCTGTTGGGCAATTTCTAATACATTTACCACAATCTATACATACATGTACCCTGCGCCTCCAAAGTGGGCGCAAAGATAAAAAGCCCAATAAAGCACCGGCCGGGCAAAGATAACGGCACCAAAAACGAGGACGCATGCGTTCAAGCAAAAATAATAGGCCAAAAAATGCAGTCAAAAAATAAACACTATAAAAAACACGAGGTGTTATTTGTAAGTAAGAAAGTAAAGGGCTATCTAAATAATCTATTACTGGCCGTATTGAATCTAGCCCCAGTTTACCTAGCAGTAATATTATTGGATGCAATATTAATGCATAAAGCCTTGTGATTAAAGCTATGGGTGAACCCCAAAAAATATGGCTAATACCAAATAGAGCTGAAAATGTAAGAGTGATAAAAAAAATATATTTTGTTTGGCGCAACCACTTTGGCAGTTTAAATGTATTCCATAACTTTCCGGGTAGTATATTGCGCGAAATATCAAGGCTAATACCCATGGGGCATATATAACCACAAAAAATACGCCCCATTAGTAAAGCAAGTCCAAGTAAGATAACTCCAACAATAAGACTTGGTATATAGTCTCTTGCTGCCAATGGTACAAGTAGTGATACAAGTGGGTCAATGCGCAAAAAACTATCTACCGGTAACGATAAACTTTGTGGCAATGACAAATCATTTAATATGGGTACATCTTTTAATGCAGACCACTGTTCAGGCAAAGACCAAGGTATATCAATACCCATGTTTGCTAGTGGAAATACACTTTGCCACAGTAAAAAAATGAAAAGCCCAAGGCTTAGAGCTTGTACAATTTTTCTAACGCGCCTTTTTTTCATATTAATCTACTTTGTCATTTATAGACTAAGCTGCATGGTGTTTAAGTTTTCAATATCCATGCGACCAAGACCACGCTCGTGAGCTTTGCGAATATGTGAAACTTGGCGTGGCTTAATTTTTTGTCCATACCAAACATATTTTGAAACAGCTGTAGCATCTGCAGCAACTGGGTCAGCAGAAGCAATAACTTCGCCTGGATGTATAACTTTACCGGGGCCACTTGGGCCACCAGTGGTTAATACACGTGTAGCATCAATGACTGCAAGATGTGGTTTTACTAATAAGTTTAAATCAATAATGGAGGTTGATAAGTCGTAGCGAGAATGCATAATGCCACGATTATAAATCAAGCCCATTTGTCCTTTTAGTGATAAGGAAACACCTGCTGAGCTATGACTTTTAGCTACTGGAACAGCAATAATAACATCAGCTTTTAATACATCACGCATAAAGGCATTTTCTTGCATTTCTTGAGCGTCAGAAATATTTTTTGTAAGATAAAATTCTTCATCCATAAGATGTTGGCAAATACCTGATTCAACACTTTCGCAAGCTGCTAAAATACCGGAATTTTCTAAAGAGAGTCGCACGCTTTGTAATCCGTGGTCAAGGATGCGCACACTTTTTGCGCCAGCCTCTTTGCAAAGTACAAGTACCTCACGCACAACTTCTGGATGTGTAGTTGTAGCACTATCAATACCTTGTGCAAAACTCATATTAGGTTTTATAACAACGCTTTGCCCCGGTTGAACAAAGCGTGACATGCCACCCAAAGCTTCAATGGCAGCACGTGTTGCGGCAGCAGGGCTTCCTTTTACTATGCTAATATCTGGGTGTGCCTTTGCAAAGCCTTTGCTTGGTAAACAAAGACCTGATGCAAGCAATGTTGAGCCGGTAGACAAAAATGCCAAGGTTTTTAATTGCATTTTAAGAAAGTTACGTCTATTCATAATTTAGCTCCTTTGCAGTATGCATGGCTAAGATTAAGTGTATTAGTTTTATTAAAAATCATTACTAAAAGAATGTCAATGTCGCAATTTTTAGATGTAATATTACAGGTTTAGATTGAATAAATTCATTATAACATAATGACTTTTCACATGTATAATATCACATTGTACATGGATTGCATGATTAAGGAAATACTGATTTATTCTGCAAGCAGAATAAATC
>CAYJPT010000060.1:0-13180 GCA_964372165.1 uncultured Desulfovibrionaceae bacterium
TTAATGTATTAATACGTTTTTTAAGCATCGACTTATTAGCCGATGCTTAAGATTGCCATATTATGATTTTATCCCCAAAGTACAAAACCGCTTTCTAGTTGTGATTCAATGCCCTCTGTTATTGGCATAACACGTATACCATAAGCATATCGTCCATTGTGTTCAGCGGTATATTGCCCCTCATAAGTTAGCATATCTTCTTTGGATTTTAGCTTTAAATCCAATGCAAATGGCTTTTCAATATAATCACCATTGTCATTAATTGCTCCAAAAACAAATTGCACTAATATTTCTTCAGTGAGCATTTGCCCTGGGTCTATACCTACTTTTATTGCTATGGGAGCATTGCAAGGTATACTTTCGTTTTGTATGCCATTAATAACAATTTCTTTGATGGACAAAGAGCCAAAACGCACCGGCAAATTTTGCTTCCATGAGGCTAGGTGTTTTGCCAATTGCCTATTATTTTTATGTGTTTCACTGTTACGCAAAGCAGCTGGACCGTAAAATCCTTCAATATAGTCATTGAGCATGCGATTAGAACTGTACATGGCAGTCAAAGTGCGCATGGAATTTTTGGATAACTTTATCCAACGCTCAGGTAGATTGTTTTTATCTGCTTCAAAATAAAGCGGAATAACAGATTTTTCTAATAATTTATATAAGTCTTCGGCATCTGCATAGTCGTTTTGATCTTGCGATGGTAAGGCTTTGTCAACTACTGGCCCTATGGTCCACCCATTTTCTCTGTTATAGCCTTCGCACCACCAACCATCAGAAACACTAAGATTGATGCCACCATTTACTGGTACTTTTTGTCCGCTTGTGCCTGATGCTTCATGTGGACGACGTGGTGTATTTAGCCAAACGTCACAACCTTGTGCCATAAGACGTGATACTCCAAGACTGTAATCTTCAATAAAGAATATACGACCAAGAAAACGGTCCTCTTGTGCATAGTGTATTACTTGTTGGATAAGTTCAATTCCTGCTTGGTCAGCTGGATGGGCCTTGCCTGCAAATACAATGATAACACGCTTATTTTTTTGATGTAGTAGTTTTTCTAACCTGTCAAGGTCTGCAAATAATAATGTTGCACGTTTGTATGGTGCAAAGCGACGTGCAAAGCCAATAATTAATGTATCAGGTCTGATATTTTCTCTAAGAGTTTGTTCTTTATGAGAAGCAATATTGTATTTGCGCATAAAATCAGGGATTGAAACACGCAGAGCATCTAATAATGGTTCTTTTTGTTGTGACTTTGCAGTCCAATACTCTTCAGATGGAATATCATCAATTTTATTCCAAATGGGATCTTCTGGCTTGGCATTCATCCATCCTTTCCCAAGGTGGCTATCAAGCATAAGCTTAATGGGGTTACCTACATAGGATGGAGTATGTACACCGTTTGTGACATGCTGAATTGGAACTTCAGGTATTGGAACTCCCTTCCATAAATCTCTCCACATATGCTGAGAAACAATGCCATGAATAAGACTTACGCCATTGGCACGACTGGCACTTTTTAGTGCAAGCACAGTCATTTCAAAGCTTCCACCACGGTCTGGTCCATCAATACGTCCAAGTCTTAGAAAATCTTTCCATGTTAAGCCAAGGTTTTCTGCATGTTGAGCAAAATAACGCTCCATAAGGTCAATGCTAAAACGCTCGTTACCAGCATCTACTGGAGTATGCGTTGTGAATACTGTATTGCTACGTACACGTTCAAAAGCTTCTTCAAAAGTAAGCTGTTGCTCATGCATGTAGGCGCGTATACGCTCAATTACCATGAAGGCTGAATGACCTTCATTCATATGATATACACTAGGTGTGATATTGAGTTTGCGAAGCATGCGCACTCCACCCATACCTAGCAAAATTTCTTGCTGAATGCGCAGGTTACGGTCAGCTTCATATAACCTTGAGGTAATTCTGCGATCTTCTTCAGTATTGGCTGGCACGTCTGTATCCATAAGATAAAGGCAAGTGCGCCCAATACGTGCACGCCAAATCTGTGCATAAAGAGTGCGCCCTGGCATATCCACATCTACTAAAATTGGTTTGCCGTCAATTTTGTCTGTTACGCATTCAATGGGTAAGTGAGCAAAATTATTTATGGGGTACAGAGGTATTTGCCTTGCATGCCCATCAATACTTTGACGGAAGTAACCATTTCTGTATAATAATCCCACAGCTACCAAGGGTAGGTGTAAGTCACTTGCAGATTTCAAATGGTCGCCGGATAAAACACCAAGACCACCGGAGTATATGGGGAAAGATTCGTGTAAACCATATTCTGTAGAGAAGTAGGCTACAGGCTTATCAATGCGCAAGCAAGCATTAACATCTTTGCAGGTGCAACCCATATATGCGTCAAATTCTTGCATGACTTCGGTGTAAACTTGCATAAAATCATCATTTTTTGACAATTCTTTCATACGATTTGGGTCAACTTCTTCAAGAATACGCAGTGGGCTATGGTTGGTACTTTCCCAAAGAGCAGGGCTAATACTTGCAAATAGATGTCTTGCAACTAAGTTTGTTGACCACCATAGATTGTGAGCAAGCTCATGTAAGCGTGAAATTTTTTGAGGTATTTCTGATATGGCTGTCACTGGGCGCAAATGTGGAATGGTTGAAGATGTTGGGGTTAAAACATGAGTTAGTCGTTCTTGTCGTCTTAGATGCTCACGACGTGTATCACGTTTGCTGGCATGATCAAGAGCAATATCATATGCGGTAATATAATTGGCAAAAAACTTCTCCCAAGAGGACATTTGTGCAAGTTTGCGCACAGCTTTGCGTTTTTTGCTCAATTCTTGTTCAGAGCAAAAAGTATATTCATGTAATGACTTATGCAAGGAGTTTATTACTTCAGATAATACTTCGTGATGTCTTGGTATAATAGAGACCCCATCATATGAGGAATCTTCATTCATCACATTGTTAGCCCAAATGCCAAAACCTGCAAGATCACTGGTCACAGTTGGTACAGCATAAGCTGCACTTTCATGTGGGGTGTAGCCCCAAGGCTCATACCAAGAAGGAAATACGCCAAGATCGCAGGCTGATAACACATCTTCATAAGGCATATTAAGGAATCCGTCATTACCATTTAGCATAGCGGGTACAAAGAGTAAGCGCAGATTGTCATTAATTTCATTATGTAAGCCAAGGCGACGGCAAGCAGCAATGATGGGGTCAGCATTACTATTCCAAATGCGGAAAGGGCTTATAAATTGTTTATCGTCATTGGTACGTTTTTTCTGTCCGCTAATGATTTCGTCATTAACTCCTTCATGCCCACCCATAACAAGAAATAGAGCTAAAACTTTTGTGGATGATTCACGCAAAGCACCAACCATGCGAGCAAGTGCTTCAATAAAAATATCGACGCCTTTGTTCTTAAATTCATAACGGCCGGAAATAACAAAAATACGTGTGTTTTCATCTAATTCTTCACCAAGTACAGGTGCGAGATTTTTTAATAATGTTTTACGGTATTCTATAGGTTTTGTACGATCTGTACTGTAGTCTGGTACTACACGCATGTCTAAGCCATTGGTAGTAATTACATTTGGTTTGCGCCCAAGAAAAGAAGTTGCCTCTTCACCTGTGATATCACTAACTGTAGTAAAGCAGTCTGCTTCACGAGCTGCAGTTGATTCCATTGAGCATTTAGCTGTAATATTATGCGTTGTGGCTTCACTAATGGGGTTAATCTGGCGCATATATTTGTAAATATCAACGCTAGATCCAGCCAAGGCACGCCCTAGCATAGTGGCATGGGTTGTAAATACTGTACCAATGGAAGGTGACAGTGTTTTTACAGCTAAAAGACCAGCACCTGTCATCCACTCATGAAAGTGTGCTATGCTTTTACCTTCTTGCGGTATGACATAACTTTCATGTATAGCCGCAATAATTTCACCGCAAGCATAACTAAACATCACAGGCTCAATGTATTCCCAACCACCTGAAAGAGAATCAACGCCATAGCTATTCCAAAGTTCATATAAAAGTTGGTTACTATTATAACGCTTTGCAAAATCAACTAATATAACTTTTGGTTCTCCAGGGATTTTCCAACGCCCAAGGCGGCATTTGAGGTCACGCAAAGCAAGTGCTGGACGAATAATATCCCAGCATGGCTCGTCAGTTTCAACAAAATCTATATTGTTTTTCATGTCAGGACCAAGCAAGAAGTAATCTTCTGCATAGTTATCCACAGCGTGTAGAGCTTTGCTGCTTACCACAGAGTAGATACCGCCCACCTTATTGCAAACTTCCCAACTAACTTCAAACAAAACGGTTTTAGCATTTTCAGATGTCATGCGTTTTCTCCTTAATTGGTCTTATGTATTAATGATTGAAAAAATTTTATTTATGTATCCTATGTTTTTTTGTTAGATGCACGCTTTGTAGCTGTTGCTGCCTTCTTCGTAGTACTCTTAGGCTTAGTTGCATCTTCAGTTTTAGTACTTGCGGCTTTAGTTTTAGCTTTTTGTGTAGTAGCCTTACTTACGCTCGCCGTTTTTGCTGTATCTGTTTTTGCACTTGTCGCAGTTGTTTTTGAGGTTGCTGCTTTAGCAGCCGTTGCACGTGTGCGTGGCTTTGTAACTTTTACTGGCTTACTTGCATTAAGGGTTAATTCAAAGTCAGCAAGTACGTTCATATAGTTAATATATGCATCATAAGGGCTTGCGTATGGATTATTGATATGTGCACTTTGCTCTTCACTAAACCATTTGGTGCACATATAGGAAAAATGGTCTGAACTTTGTATGCGCTGCCAAGTGCGGCAAAGCTCTTCCCCATATAATTCAGGTTGCTTACTGGCAAGAGCATATAGGGAATGAATAGCGTCTTTTTGCATGTCATTACCAAGCCATGTGTCAAGATCATGTCCTGAAGCAGCCCACGACATAAAATATGGCACGTCAATAGTGCCTGCTATTTTAGCAGGTTTTGCAACTTGAGCTGGGGTCATAAAGTTTGCCCCTGCGGCTAATAATGTTGCTGGCAAATGTTCCATGAAGTCAAAAATGCCTGTATCCTCATTGTGCACAAGTCCAAAGGTTTCATATGGCATAAATAAATTTATGCTATCACCTTCGGCATTTTTGATGTCGCACCAAGTTGTGAATTTTTCTGCTGTAAGAGGCCAAGCATTCCAGTCTTGCTGACTAAATCGTTTGGCTATGTCATTTGACAGTGATACATTTCTAAGTAATAGCTTCATTTTTTTGCAAGCTGCAGGATGATAAACAAAGTTTGGACTACGCCAACCAAGGACTTGATCACTGCCCTCACTTAACATTGCAGTAAAGCCTAGCTTTTCAACTGCTTGTGCAAGGTCATTATTATAGATAAGCTCAGTATGCCTATACGTTGTTGGCTTTTTGCCAAAATAATCTTTAATTTTTTGGCTATGAAGTTTAACTTGGCGTGCAAACTCCTGCGGTGCATAAAGAAAGGTCATAGAGTGACTGTAGGTCTCGCCTAAAAACTCTACACAACCTGTATCTGCTAGGGCCTTAAAGCTATCTAAAACTTCCGGTGCATATTGCTCAAACTGTTCAAGTGCCATGCCTGAAATTGAAAAGGCAACTTGAAATTTTTTATTGTGCTTTTGTATTAACTTTAAGAGCAAGTCATTCATAGGAAGATAGCACGTGCGCGCTGCATGAAGCATGGCATCGCAGTTACGGTCATCATCTTCATACATGGAGTTTTGCCCTAAATCAAAAACAGTATAGCGACGTAATTTATAAGGGCGATGTATCTGAAAATAAAGGCATATTGCTGGCATATTAATGAGCTCCTGCCAAAGACTCGTTATAAATTTGATTTAGCTGGTCTGCAACATTTTCCCAACGCAGATTTTTTAATTCTTCTTTACAATTTTTGACCAGAGACTTAGCCAAGGCTGGATACTTAAGTACAGCGCATATTTTATCGGCCATATCGCGTGTATCCCAAAAGTCTGCTTTGAGAGCATGTTGTAGCACTTCAGAAACTCCAGATTGCCGTGAAAGTAATACCGGCACATCATAGAGCATAGCCTCAAGGGGGGTAATGCCAAATGGTTCTGAAACACTAGGCATTACGTATAAGTCACTTAAAGCAAACATTTTATCAACTTCTTCACCACGTAAAAAACCGGTAAAGTGAAATCTATTACCAATGCCTAATTGTCCGGCGCGGCGAATAATGTTTGGCAACATATCACCTGCTCCGGCCATGAAAAAGCGTGCATTTTTTTCTTTTTCAAGCACCATTTTTGCAACTTCAATAAAGTACCCCGGACCTTTTTGAAAGGTTACACGTCCAAGAAAAAGCACCCATTTTTCATGGCTTAAACGTGGTGGGTGGGCAAAACGCTGCTGCGCTTCATGGCGAGCAACAGCATTGTGTACAACGGAAATCTTGTGCTCAGGTACACCATAGTGCTTCATAATCATAGATTTTGTAAGGTGGCTTACAGCAATGACTTTGTCTGCTGCATGTAGTCCAGCTCTTTCCATATCTGCCACAATATTGTTTACATGTTCGCCTGAGCGATCATACTCTGTAGCATGAATGTGTGCAATAAGTGGCTTTTTTGTAATGGCTTTTGCAAGCATTCCAGCCGGGTATGTCATCCAATCATGCACATGGATTACGTCAAAATCTTCCTGCATGGCTATGCTGCCTGCCAAGCGACTATAGCGATAAACTTCAGCCATAAGGTCAGGACCGTATCCACCATTTAGGGTATAAGTAGAGCTTTCTTTAAAAGTTCTGACAAAAGAAATATCTTCTTTGCTAAGACTTTTCCAATTTTGGCGTGCCAAATAACTTTCCGGAGTGTCATAAGCAAATAATAACGAAGACAAACGATATTCACGATAGTGATCATGCCAGATATGTCTTTCACCCATATCAAGCTTTTCATGCATATGAGCATAAATAGGTGTGCCGGATGCAGAGCGCAAACGAATATTACCATCTTGTTGCTGTGCACCATCTGGTAAATTGGGTAAAACAAAAATAACTTGGGTATTTTTTTTAAGCAGACCTTGGGTCATGCCGTGGCAAGCGGTTCCAAGACCACCGCTAATATGAGGGGGAAATTCCCAACCAAACATAAGGACGCGCATATATTACCTATGACCTAGCAGAATTTATCTGCATTGTGTATTGTTTAAAGTTAATAAAATTGGCTTTTCCCATGCTTCATATATTTCTGGAGCTGCTTCTTTTAGCATTAATAAAGAGCGTAAAACTTCAGCAACGCTCCAAGCTTGAGAAATGCACCCATTGGGCCGATGTGGTGCTGATGCATCAAATATTTCTGATAAAGTACCAATGCCAGCATCTAGTAAATGTTCTGTAAAAAGTGGTGCAAGTGTATCTAAAAGGCTTTTAACTGCACCGTCAATATCCCATGCTGTGCGTAGCAAAGCTTCTGTGTAATGCCCTAATAGCCAAGTCCAAACAGTACCTTGATGATAGGCATTATCACGTACTTCAGAAGAACCCTGATATGCAGAGCAATAATATGGGTGAGTTGGAGTAAGGGTGCGCAATCCGTAGGGAGTTAGTAATTTATTTCGCACGCATTCTACAACATTGGCGTGTAAATCATCTTCCAAAATAGGATAGGGTAATGACACGGCAAATATTTGATTTGGCCTGATGCTTATGTCGCAATCGTTTTCACGCCAAACATCTGCAAGATAGCCTCCCCAATCCTCAACCCAAAATCTTTTTTTGAATTCAATACGCATGTTGCGCAGATATTTTGAAGAAACCGGTGCATCTTCTTTAAAGCGTGTTGCTAGGTATTCAGCAAATGCAAGGGCATTATACCAAAGTGCATTGATTTCAACAGGGCAACCAAAACGTGGCGTAACCGGTTTGCCATTAACTTGTGCATCCATCCAAGTAAGCTGTGTATTTTCATCACCTGCATGCAAAAGGCCATCGGCATCAACGCTAATATATTGGTGATTGCCACTCATATATGCAGCAATAATTCCTTTTATGGCCGGCCAGATATTGGTTTTGAGCCACTCTTCCTCTTCTGGTTGGTATTGTAATAGTTTTTGCGCTGCCCAAATATACCACAATGATGCATCAATTGAATTGTAAGCATGGCTATCTTCTGAAGCTCCAAAAATATTTGGCACAAGACCATGCTTAATACTTTTAGTTGCAGACTCTAAAACACGTTTACCTTTGCTAGTTCGCCCAGCGCAAAAAGTTAATCCAGGCAAAGAGATAAAAGCATCTCTGCCCCATGCATCAAACCAATGATATCCTGCTAAAACCTCCAAAAGACCATGTGGTGGCGTTATCATAAAGGTTGACCCTTGGCGGGTAAGTTGGCCTATAAGGTCGCTTGCAACTTGAGTTAGATTTGAGCGTGCTTGAGTTTCTTCATCCCATAATAATTCCAAATCTTCTGATATTTCATCAGTTGAGGCAGCTAAATATATTGGCTCATTTAGCTTAAGAGAAAAATCAAAAAAAGCCGGTTTAAACAAATCTTCGTTTGCAGGAAATCCTCGTTCAGCTTCAACAAAGTACTCAACATCATGATACCAATCAAAAGTGGTATCTATTTGCAAATTGCCTTTGCCCTTCATATGTAGTGCGGGCATGTGGTCATAGGGGAGTATGCTTATACCATCTGATTGTACTTGTAGTGCTTGTTGTACATTGTTATTTTTATGCATAAGCCTATGAAAATGGCGATAAGCAAGTAGTGGTTTTATGCGCAAGGTTAGCGGCGGTATGGAATGGTCGCATTGAGCTACGTATTTCATGAGTAATAAAGAACGGTTGCGCACAAGGACAATTTCGCGTGTGATGGTTAAATCTGCAATGCGATAGCTGAATTTAGGCCAATCATTAACGCTTACAAATTGTAGATATTCATGCCCACACGGAAAGTACACATCAGGGTGTTTTCTTGTAGAAAAGAAAAATTCTTTATTTGCTCCTATTAGTGAGTCTTCTGTAGTGGAAAGAAGTACATGTCGTCCTTTCAATTTGGGTAAATTTACTACTAATAATCCGTGATATTTTCTTGTATTGCAATATGGTATGGTGCTTGAGGAATAATCGCCAAGACCATTAGCCAAAAGCCACTCTTTGCCAAGAGATCGACGTATATTTAAACAAGCAACCCTATCGAAACAAAATTTCATAAGTCCCTCCACACATCACTTTATACATAACGTAAATGATAAAGCATATCAATAAAGTTTTTTGTGTATAAAGTCAGTATTATGGCGTATATGTATTGGAAAACGAATATACATTTGCATTAAAGCTTACTATAAAAATAAAAAAATAAATGACGTAATTTTCATTCTCTTTATCTTGTAGGGTATTTTTTATATATTGTCGAGTGAATAAAAGTTGAACACAGTAAACTTCACCACGGTAGGGACAGGAAATAGACCAAATTGCTTCAGTCAAGAAAGTAATAAAGTATTGCACAAGCTTTTTCTTATTTCTGCTTTGTTTAAACAAAGGAATAAGCGTAAGTTGTTAAAATTTTAACTATAATCAGGCATTTATACAAGGCATAGACCTTGACAAAAGCATGAAAAAAAGCCATTTAGTTAATTATAATCTATAGTGTAGGGTTTTAATATGAAGAGGAGTTTTCATGTTTATAATCACTGGTGGAGCAGGCTTTTTAGGTAGTGCGCTTATTTGGGAACTTAATGCACAAGGTATTGAAGATATACTGGTAATTGATAATTTAAGTCACTCAGAAAAGTGGAAAAACCTCGTTGGCTTGCGTTATATGGACTATATGCATCGGGATGACTTTATTACTATGATACGTAGCAACGGTCTTTACGCAAATGTTCAGGGTATTGTACATCTTGGAGCTTGTTCATCAACTACCGAAACTGATGCTGATTTTTTAATGCGCAATAATTTCCATTATAGCCGTGATTTATATTTGGCTGCCATGAAGCGTGGGGTGCGTTTTATAAATGCATCATCAGCGTCAACATATGGTGATGGTAATTTGGGTTTTTTAGATGATGAAGTTTTGCTAACTAAATTACGCCCACTAAATATGTATGGCTATTCCAAACATCTTTTTGATTTATGGCTACAGCGCAATAATTTTTTAACTAAAGTGCTAAGCTTAAAGTTTTTTAATGTGTATGGTCCTAATGAATACCATAAAGACAGTATGCGCAGTGTTGTATGTAAGGCGCATACAGAAATTGAACAAAGTGGTGCATTGCAACTTTTTCGCTCAAACCATGAAAAATATGCTGATGGCGGTCAAATGCGCGACTTCATCTACGTAAAAGATTGCACACGCATGATAGCATGGCTTTTACAAAACAATAGCGTAACTGGAATTTATAATATTGGAACGGGGCGTGCGCGCACATGGAATGATCTTGCTCAAGCTGTATTTGCTGCCATGAAGCGACCCATAAATATAGAATATGTTGATATGCCAGAAGAGCTAAAGGGAAAGTATCAAAACTTTACAGAAGCGCCAATGCAAAAACTTGCAAATACAACATGCCCTTTGGCTCAATATAGTCTAGAAGATGGTGTTAAAGACTATGTACAAAACTATTTAACAAACAATGCATACCTTTCTGTAAATTAAGTATGTAAGCAACATTTTGGTTGTCGTTTCCTAACAAAGTAGGCAGTTGTGCCTACTTTGCACGCCGAATGAGAGCAAAAAACCACGTTTTTTTGCGTCCCACAGGGCGAATGAAGGCAGTGTGCCTTTCTGATTTATTCAGCTTGCAGAATAAATCAGCATCTCCTTAAAAATTTTTTTTTTACGTTGATAAATTGCCAGAAACAAAGCATTTCATACTTTGCTTCTGGCAATTTTTATTTGCTATTTTCCAAACAATATTTCTTGGTAGCTTGGTAATGCCCACAAATCATCGGCTATAATGCCTTCAAGGGCGTCGGCCCATTTGCGTACCTCAAGCATGCACGGTACGACATTGTTACAATAATACTGTGCCTGTACCATAAAATCACCTTGTTTTTTTTCTGCATTATCAATCTGTTTTTGTAATTTGAGAATTGCAGTTTGTATTTTTTCAGTCAAGTTGAGTAATGTATCAAGTGTTGTTGTATCATAGCTTTTGCCTATGGATTTTAGATTGGCATAGGTAGAAGCAAGTTGCCCTTCATAACGTATAGCAGCCGGGTAGATAATGGTTTGCGCAATGCGTTGTGCCAAAAGTGCCTCGGAACGAATACTTTTGCAATATTGCTCCAAATAGATTTCTTGACGCGCCTTTAATTCTGTTTTGTTAAGTATCTCATTTCTAGAATATAAGTCTATAATTTCAGGCCAAGTGAGTGCTGCCAGGGCATCAGGCGTTGTTGGTAAATTTGGTAATCCGCGTCTTTCTGCTTCCTTATGCCAAATATCAGAATAGCCATCGCCATTAAAAATAACTGCACTATGTTCTTCAATAATATCTTGAATGAGGCTTTGAACAGCAGCATTAAGTTTGTTTTTTTGGCCTTTGCAGGCTTTCTCTAAGTAATCTGCTGCAAAACAGATGGAATCTGCCATCATGGCATTTAGCGCAGCAAGTGGGCCAGCAGCTGACATGCTTGAGCCAACTGCGCGAAATTCAAACCGATTGCCAGTAAAAGCTATGGGGCTTGTGCGGTTGCGATCTCCTGGATCTGCTGGAAATGGCGGTAATGTATCAACGCCAACATTCATCATGCGCTTTCCCTTGGCGCCTTTTACACGTCCAGCACGAAATTGCTCAAAAACATCAGTAAGTTGATCGCCTAAGAAAATGGACATAATGGCAGGTGGTGCTTCATGTGCGCCAAGTCGGTGGTCGTTTGATGCTGAAGCAACTGTTGCACGAAGCAATGCACCATACTTGTGCACAGCACGAATCATACATGCACAAAATACCATGAACTTAGCATTTTCATGTGGAGTATCACCTGGATCAAAAAGTGAACCGAGCTCGGCATTACCTATGGAGTAATTAAGATGTTTTCCTGAGCCATTAATACCGTAAAAAGGTTTTTCATGTAGGAGGCACTTTAACCCATAACGCTTTGCTACATTGCGTAACATAGTCATAATAATATGGTTATGATCAACAGCAAGGTTGCCTGCTTCAAAGCGTGGTGCAATTTCATATTGGCTTGGTGCTGCTTCATTATGTCTAGTCATAACGGGTACGCCAAGCTTATAAAGCTCACGCTCAACTTCCATCATAAATGAAAGTACACGTTGTGGGATGACACCAAAATATTGATCACTAAATTCTTGCCCTTTAGCGGGACGAGCTCCAAAAAGTGTGCGTGCAGCAATATGTATGTCAGGGCGTGCAAAGTTGAAGTTTGCATCAATTAAAAAATATTCCTGCTCTATGCCGGCATAAGAAATAATTGGTAAGTCGGTATGTATATCAAAAATTTCTAGTAGGCGTTTAGCTTGCTTATTTATACTTTGGTTTGAACGTAATAAAGGAGTTTTTTTATCAAGAGCAATACCAGTCCATGAGAGAAAAACTGTTGGAATACATAAAAAAGTCCCATTTGGATTTTCCATGATATAGGCAGGACTTGTTACATCCCATGCAGTGTAGCCACGTGCCTCAAAGGTTGAGCGCAAGCCTCCTGAGGGGAAACTTGAAGCGTCAGGCTCACCTTGTATAAGCATTGACCCTGAAAACTCAGCTAATACGCCACCATGTCCGTCAGGCTGAAGAAAACTATCGTGCTTTTCAGCTGTGGTTCCGGTTAAAGGGTAAAAGATGTGAGTAAAATGTGTAGCGCCTTTTTCAATGGCCCAATCTTTCATTATTGCTGCCACGGTGTCGGCTATGCCTGGGTCCATGCGTTGACCAAAATCAATGGTTTTGCGTAGGGATTTATATATAGAGCGTGGTAGACGCTCACGCATGACGTTATCATTAAATACATTGCAAGCAAAAATATCTTGTGGGCTTGTGTCTGCAAAGTTAAGCGGAGCATGTGCAGGGCGATAGTTTGTTATGGCTTGAATGGCATTATGACGGGCATTATTGGTTGGCATGAAAAACTCCTTATGTAATTGCTCTTGACGGATAGTACAAAAAAGTTTTTTATGCGTAAAGTAATTGCTTTAAGGAAACGCTGATTAAATCAACAAGTCAAAAAA
>CAYJPT010000061.1:0-12934 GCA_964372165.1 uncultured Desulfovibrionaceae bacterium
AGCATTTCCTTAAGTAAGCCTTAAAAACAGTATTATCATGCTATAATATCTATGTGCAATTTGACGACACTATCTAAAAAGCTAGAAGTTTTACTTGACAAGTTTAAATAAAATAGTCTATGCATTTCGCTTTGCAAAGCAATAGCTTTGAAATTTTATGGAGGAAGAATATGCCCACAATTAATCAGCTTATCCGCAAAGAGCGGAAAGTAGTGGAAAAACGTAAAAAAACCCCTGCATTGCAGGCTTGCCCACAACGCCGTGGGGTTTGCACTCGCGTTTATACCACAACACCCAAAAAGCCTAACTCAGCTTTACGTAAGGTTGCACGTGTACGTTTAACCAACGGTATTGAAGTTACAGCTTATATTCCGGGTGAAGGTCATAACTTACAAGAGCACTCTGTTGTTATGATTCGTGGCGGCCGTGTAAAAGACTTACCCGGTGTACGTTATCACATTGTTCGTGGAACTCTTGATACAGCAGGTGTTGCTGATCGTCGTCAAGGTCGTTCTAAGTATGGTGCCAAACGTCCTAAATAAGTTCTTAATTAAAAGAGCTTTGTTAGTAGACATGATTGGCTAGATATTTTTTGTGGTGATGTTTGCCATGCTCTCTTACTCAAAGAAGAGCGGGGCTGGTGACATCGCATGAATTCACAATTTTAAGGAGAGTAGTATGCCCCGTAAAGGCCCAATTCCCAAAAGGGAGATTTTACCCGATCCGCTATATGGCAGTCGTCTTGTTACTAAGTTTGTAAACCGTCTTATGTATGACGGTAAAAAAGGTGCTGCGGAAAAGATTTTTTATTCAGCTCTTGAAACCTTGGCTGAAAAAAGTGGTGAAGAACCCATGCGCGCATTTGAAAAGGCTTTAGATAACGTAAAGCCACATCTTGAAGTAAAAGCACGCCGTGTTGGTGGTGCAACTTACCAAGTGCCTATGGAAGTTCGTCCCGATCGTCAGGTATCATTGTCTATTCGTTGGCTTATTAATTACGCTCGCTCACGTGGTGAAAAAGGCATGACTGCCAAACTTGCTGCTGAGCTTTTGGATGCTTTTAATAGCCGTGGTGGTGCTGTGAAAAAACGCGAAGATACACATCGTATGGCTGAAGCTAACAAAGCTTTTGCTCATTATCGTTGGTAGTTGCGTAAGGGATACCCCATAAAGTTTGTATTTAATTATTCATGCCGCACCATGAGGTCATACTGTGGTGCGGTTATTATTGTAGCCCTTTTATTTTAGGAGAGAGAACAGTGTCACGCACCGTTGCCATTGATAAACAGCGCAATATTGGTATTATGGCCCACATTGATGCGGGTAAAACTACTACAACAGAGCGCATATTATTTTATACCGGAGTATCACATAAAATTGGTGAAACTCATGACGGCGAATCAACCATGGATTGGATGGAGCAAGAGCGCGAGCGCGGAATTACCATTACTTCTGCTGCAACCACTTGCTTTTGGAATGACTATAGAATTAACATCATTGATACACCAGGTCACGTTGACTTTACCATTGAAGTAGAGCGCTCTTTGCGTGTACTTGATGGTGCAGTGTGTGTGTTTGACGCTGTTGCCGGTGTTGAGCCACAATCTGAAACTGTGTGGCGTCAAGCAGATCGTTATGGTGTACCACGTATTTGTTTTGTAAATAAAATGGATCGTATTGGTGCAAACTTTTTCCGCTGCGTAGATATGATTGTTGAGCGTTTAGGTGCAAAACCTATTGCTTTACAATTACCTATTGGTGAAGAAGATAAATTTGAAGGTGTGGTTGACTTAGTACGTGGTAAGGCTATTACCTTTGATAAAGCTACAAAAGGTGCTGAATTCATTGAGGGTGATGTGCCTGCAAATATGCAAGAAATTTATGATGCTAAACGCTTAGAAATGATTGAAGCCATTGCTGAAGAAGATGAAACACTACTGGAAAAATATCTTGGTGGTGAAGAATTAAGCGTGGAAGAAATCATTGCGTGCGTGCGTAAGGCCACTATTAACCGTAGTATCGTGCCTGTTATGTGCGGCTCAGCGTTTCGTAATATGGGTGTTCAGCCTTTGCTTGATGCTGTAGTTGACTACTTACCTTCTCCTGTTGATATTGACGCTATGAAGGGTCATAATCCTCATAAAGAAGAAGAAATAATTGAATGCCCATGCGATGATAAAAAACCTTTAGCTGGCCTTGTGTTTAAATTATTCTCAGATCCATTTATTGGTCACTTGTCATTTTTCCGTATTTATTCCGGATATGTAGAGTCAGGTATGAGTGTTCTTAATGCTAATACCGGCAAAAAAGAGCGCATTGGTCGTATTTTGAAAATGCATGCCAATAAGCGTGAAGATATCAAATGGGCAGGTGCTGGTGATATTGTTGCCTTTGTTGGCTTAAAGCAAGCTTCTACCGGTGATACACTTTGTGATGAAAAGCATGGTGTTGTTCTTGAGTCACTTGATATTCCAGAACCAGTTATTGAAGTAGCCATTGAGCCAAAAACAAAGAGCGATCGTGATGCATTATCTGCTGCTCTTGGTAAGCTTGCCAAGGAAGATCCATCTTTCCGTGTAAAGGGTGATGAAGAAACTAATCAAACTCTTATTGCTGGCATGGGTGAATTGCACTTAGAAATTATTGTTGACCGCTTAACTCGTGAGTTTGGCGTTAATGCTAATGTTGGTAAACCACAAGTTGCTTATCGTGAAACTATCTCTAAGCCATCTAAGTCTGATATGAAGCATGCCAAACAATCAGGCGGACGTGGTCAATATGGTCACTGCGTGATTGAAATTGAGCCAAATCCGGCCAATGGTTATGAGTTTGTTAACTCCATCACTGGCGGTATTATTCCAAAAGAATATATCCCAGCCATTGATAAGGGTATTCGTGATGCCATGAAAAGTGGTGTAATTGCCGGATTCCCAACAGTTGACGTTAAGGTAAACTTGACATTTGGTTCTTACCACGATGTTGACTCATCCGAGCAAGCTTTCTATGTCGCTGGTTCTATGGCTATTAAGGACGCTGTTGCCAAAGCTTCACCTGTACTACTTGAGCCTATTATGGACGTTGAAGTAGTAACTCCTGAGGAATATCTTGGCGACGTAATGGGTGACCTTAATGGTAGACGCGGACGTGTGCAAAGCATGGAAGCTCGTGGTGGCGGTGCACAAAGTGTGCGCGCTCAAGTGCCTCTTTCAGCTATGTTTGGTTATGCAACTGATTTGCGTTCACGCACTCAAGGTCGTGCAAACTTTAGCATGCAGTTTGACCATTATGAGCGTGTACCGGCAAACATTGCTGAAGAAATTCAAAAAAAGAAATCATAATGGGCAAAGATTTGTCCTAATTAATACATAATTAGCGTGTACTTAGTTTTCATAAATACATGCTTATGCTGAAGGGCTGATGATTGATAAAAGTTATATTTGCTTTGTTAACTATTAGCTTTTTGGGTAAAATATGAGATGTAATTGGGCCTTTGCTTGCAAAGGCCCTTTTTTTACACAAAATTTTTACAAAGAAAAATTTTTTATGCCGTAAAATAAACCAGAATTCACTTCTGGTGTCCCCAAAGGGGTATTTGTAGGCAACGTGCATCTTTGATCAACATGAAATGTGTTGTTCAACATCAACTAAATAAAAAGAGATAATATTATGGCATTACCTAAGGGATTTTCTGTGGGCTCTGTAAATGCAGGTTTTCGTAAACCTAGTAGAAATGATGTGGCATTATTAGTTTCTGATACGTCATGTGTTGTTGCCGGAGTTTTTACTACCAATGCTTTTAAGGCAGCTCCTGTTTTAGAGTGCCAGCGTATATTAGAAAATGAGTCAGATGTGCGAGCTGTCTTGGTCAATTCAGGTCAGGCTAATGCTTGTACGGGCATTGAGGGCTTGGGAAATTGCAAAGCCACTGTAAAAATGATGGCTGAGATTTTAAATTTACCTAATGACAGTATTCTACCCATGTCTACTGGTGTAATTGGTACGCAATTTAAAATGGATTTGTGGGAAGCAGCCTTACCAAAACTTAAGCAAGAGCTTGGCAATGGGGATGAAGAGAGTTTTACCCGTGCCATGATGACTACTGATGCTTTTCCTAAATTTTTAAGTCGTGAAGTTGAATTTTCCACTGGTACAGTTCGTTTTGCAGGTATGGCAAAGGGTGCGGGTATGATTTGTCCTAATATGGCAACTATGCTTGCAGTTTTAATTTGTGATGCCGATGTAGAGCAAAAAAAATGGCAGCAACTATTTGCACAAGCTGTAGATCAGACCTTTAATCGTGTTACAGTTGATGGTGATACTTCAACTAATGATACCGTACTTGGTCTTGCAAATGGCGCAAGTGGAGTACGGTTAAATGCTGCTGATATGGTTAAGCTTGAGGCGGAAGTACAAGAGATGCTTGGTGCATTAGCATATATGTTGGTACAAGATGGTGAAGGTGCAACCAAGGTTATTAAAGTAGAGGTAAATGGCGCAAAAACTGCAGAGGATGCTGAAAAAGTAGCACGTACAGTTGGGCATTCACAATTGGTGAAAACCGCCATGTATGGTCGTGATGCTAATTGGGGACGCATTGTTGCGGCTGTTGGGCGCAGTGGAGCAGAGTTTTGTGCCAATGATGTAAGGGTATTTTTATGCGATGTTGAATTGTTCCGCGAGGGTAAACCATTAGCAGGTGATTTTGACGCAATACTTAAAGATCCGCTAAAAGAGCGCGATATTCATGTTCGCATTGAGCTTGGCGCAGGGCAAAGCAATTATACATTGCTTGCTTCAGATTTGTCGCATGATTATGTAAGCTGCAATGCCGATTACAGAACATAGTTAGTCAACATTTCAAAAGCTTATTTCTTAGCGTTTGAAAGTAAATGGCTCTTTGGTGTGTTTGCTTACAGCTTTATATAATTGTTCAGGTGCAATGGGTTTTGTTATATGCCCCTGCATGCCAGATGCATAGCATTTATTAATTTCTTCATTTAAGACATGAGCTGTGAGTGCAACAATGGGTAGATGATCAAAACATGAATTTTTACGTATATGGTGTGTGGTTTCGTGCCCATCCATAATGGGCATTTGCACATCCATGAGTATGATATTATAGATATTATGTTCGAGTAAGTTTAAAACGTCTTGTCCGCTATATGCGCAATCCACTTTGCAACCCAATTGCATGAGCAATTCTGAAGCAATAAGGCTGTTAATTTCATTATCTTCTGCTAATAGTACGGAAATACCTTCTAATGAGTGCTGAACATCAGGTTGAGCATCCTTGGTAGGTATTGTATTTTCATGGTAGACCACAAATGGAATGCGGCAATTAAAAATAGTACCTTTATTTACTTGGCTTTGCACAAAAATCACACCACCCATAAGCTCTACTAAATTATACACAATAGCCAAACCTAGGCCAGTTCCGCCATATCGTCTTGAGCTTGATTCATCTGCTTGTGCAAATTCAACAAAGAGCTTTTTTAGCTCGTCATCAGAAATACCAATACCGCTATCTTCAACCTCAATTACTATAATGGTTCTTTCATCATTTTGTGCTTTTGTATCTATAGATAAGGAATATTTTACCTCACCGACTTCTGTGAATTTAATAGCATTACGCACAAGGTGCAACATGATTTGTGCAAAGCGTAATGAATCACCAAATAAAGTTTCTGGAACATTACTATCAATAGAATGTGATAAAGTCAGATTTTTGTTTTTAGCATAGTTGTGCAAATTGTCTTCAACTTCGGCACAAATTTCACTCAGACTGAAAGGATGCTGATCAAGTTCAAGCTTACCAGCTTCCATTTTGGAAAAATCTAAAATATCGTTAATAATACCCAGTAGTTTTCTAGATGAACGTTGTACTTTGTCTAGGTAGTGTGCAATATTGTCAGCTTGATTGTGCTGAATTGCAAGATGGGTCATGCCGATAATACCATTTAGCGGAGTGCGTAATTCATGACTCATATTCGCAAGAAAGCGGCTTTTGGCAATGCTTGATTCACGGTTAAGAACTTGCTCTCTTTGCATGCGCAATGAATCGCTTATGTCAAGTGAGATAGAAAGGCGTGCTTTTTCAAGCTCTCCCCACTCTATACATCTATCAATTAACTTGAAATCTTTATTAATATAGTCATTGTGCATATCCCAAATATGGCAGTCACCAACTTGGCATAGGTGCTCTGTTTTACAAAAACCGCATGGCTCATCACTATTTATAATGATTTGGTGACACTTTTTGTCTTGCACATCTGATACATTAAAATAATCTCCTAAAGATTTATTGTAGCAAATTATTTCATGTGTTTGGATGTTTGTAATATAGATAGGAAAGGGGAACAAATCCAATAATTCTTGAGTCTCTGTCTCTTTGTTTTTTAGAAGTTCTAAGGCTTGAAAATAATTTATGGCATTGTTAAGCAAGTGCCCAATGGTAAGCATGGTATTTAGTGTGTTTGCAGCCCAATTAGGAACATCCTTGCACTGGTCAACACCAAAAAAACCAGTCAAATTACCCTCAGAAAATAGTGGAACCATAATGAGGCTAAGAATAAAATGCTGCCCAAGAACTTGGCGTGCATTGGCATCTGGTAAATCATCACGCGAATCAAGAATATACGGATTACCAACAGCTAAGGCTTTTAACATGCCATCTTCAGCTAACACTTCTTGCAGATTACTACCTCCCAATAAATCAGTAAAGGGGGGGAGGATTGGATCTGTCCAAGAAAATGTATTTTTCCAGTTGTTACCATCAAAAGCAAACACGTAAACACGCTGTACATTTAGTACATATCCAATGTCTTTCAAGGCTTCTTGTAAAAAAGTACTGTGGTCTGAGGTTAAAAGCATCCCGCTTGAAATTTTAAGAAAAAGATCAGTTATGCTTTTTGAAATATTGGTATTAGGTAATGTTATATTCTGCATTTGTATACCCTGCTTCTAACTTCATTCAGTAATGTAAAAGACAACTCGCAGTCCAATCAATATGTAAAAATAAAGGGTTTATGAGTATATTGATAAATAACACTTCGTAAATTTGCGGGATCAAATGGTTTGGTAATATGCTCTTGCATACCTGCAGCCTTACTTTTTTGCTGGTCCTGCGCTAAAGCATGTGCAGACATGGCAACAATTGGTATAGAGTCAAATTCCGTAACTGTACGAATTTTTTGAGTTGCTTCTAGACCATCCATGTTTGGCATTTGTATATCCATCAATATAATATCATAATTATTAATTTCTAGTTTTTCAAGCGCAATGAGGCCATCTCCAGCAGTATCAACAATGCAACCATATTGCTGAAGTAGTTCCATTGCAATCAATGTGTTAATTTCATTGTCTTCTACCAGTAAGATGCGCACACCTTCTATATTTTCGTCTTCAGCTATTGGTGTTTGTGTTGTATTATCATCTTGAAGTACTTTGTCTTTTGCATCTATATCAAATTCAATACTGCATGTGAAAGTAGAACCTTTATTTAATGTACTTTTTACTGATATTGTTCCACCCATGCGTTCAACTAAACGCTTAACAATGGCAAGGCCAAGACCTGTTCCACCATAGGTTCTAGTAGTAGATTTGTCCGCTTGGGTATATTCTGTAAAAACATTATCAAGCTTATCTTTGGCTATGCCAATGCCAGTATCAGCGACAATAATATCTATACTTTGTTTGTCATTTTTAATGCCTCTTGCGCATATATCAAGATGTACATTGCCTTTTTGCGTGAATTTAATAGCATTATTGGTAAGGTTCAAAATTATTTGCGATAATCGTAATGAGTCACCTTGTAATAATTGCGGTATATTTTCATCAACTGAGCAATATAGCTGAATGCCCTTTTTTTCAACCGTTGGTTGTAAAATAGCTTTTACCTCAAAGATGAGTTCTGTGAAATTAAATGATGAACAATCCAATGGTAATGTTTCATTTTCATTTTTTGAAAAATTAAGAATGTCATTAATAATAGCTAAAAGTTTATTGGATGAAATATCTATATTGTTGAGATATTGCTGAATTACTTTATCTTCATTAGCTTTAGATGCAAGATGTGTCATTCCCATAATACCATTAAGTGGTGTACGTAGTTCATGACTCATGTGCGCTAAAAAAATACCTTTGGAAAGATTGGCTTCATGTTCCAAAACTTGCTCACGCTGTAATTGCAAAGAATCTGTGATATCAAGGGCTATAGAAATACGAGCATTTTCTACATGCTCCCATTGCATGCAAAAATCAATAATTTTGTAGTGATGATTTGTAAGTAAGTTTTGATGATGCCACACATATGGTGGTTCATCTTTTTTTAGTTGGTCATTGGTGCAAAAAGGGCAAGGTTCATCTAAGTTTTGAAAAAGTTTGTGACATGGAAGTTGGGATAATTTTTCTAAATTAAAAAGATCTCTAATAGCCTTATTGTAATAGAGCAAAGAATAATTATCCATCCTCGATATATATATCGGGAAAGGAAAAGCGTCTAAAAGTGAGTGTACTTGCTCTTTTTTTTGCTTTAAAATTTGCTGTGTTAAGAAATAATTTTTTGCATTATTAATTAAATTACCCAAAATAATGATTGTATTTGTTATTTCTTGTGCGGACGAAAATGTTGTGTTGCAAATATCAACACCAAACATGCCTGTAGTTTTACCTTGCTTAAAAAGCGGTATGGTAATAATGGCTGCCACATTTGCTTTTTGTAGTATTTTACGAGTCGAAGCGTGCGGAATGCTATTAACATCACTTGCAATAAAAGGTTGACCATTTGATAGAGTGTGTAACAACCCACCTTCTTCTTGCAAATCTTTTAAATCAACATTTTGAAACTTTTTCTTGTTAGAGATTATACCATCCTGTACCCACTCATGCGTAATAGACCAAAGCTCATCAATCACTTTGAAAATATAGGTACGACTAAATTGTAGCACCTCTCCAATGTCTTTTAATGTATCTTCAATGAATTCTTTTTCGCTTGGTGCGTTAAGCATGCGCGATGAAATGCGTGAGAATAAGGCTATGTGCTCTGCTTTGCATGAGATGTAGTCGTAGGTGTCATTCATTTTAGACATGCAAACTCCATTGTCTTAGTTCAAGCAAGATATAATTTTAATAATATTGTTAGTAATTATTACGTACTATTTCATAATTCACCCTCAGTTGCAAGAAGAAAATATGTACTTAAACATTATAACGTTTGATTTTTCACTAAATTAAGGGTCCTGCACAATTATTTTTTAGTTCTATTTTTATGTTTTTGCAGTAAATTTGCATTTATTTAAAAATCTACTTGTGCAGGACAAAAGCCTCAAAAATCAATCATTTAACGGCGAAGCAAAGCTCCACCTATTCTTGATTTTTGGTCGCATTGACTATCGTCAACGCTCCAAAAGACTCCACACAATGAATTATGCAGGAGTCTTAAATTGATAGCTTTGAAAAAATGCATTTGGGATTCTGTTGAAATATACAACATGAAAAATCAAATGTTAGACATATGTGCACGCCGAATGAGAGCAAAAAACCACGCTTTTTTGCGTCCCACAGGGCGAATGAAGGCAGTGTGCCTTTCTGCTTTATTTTGCTTGCAGAATAAATCAGCATTTCCTTAATTTGTGCTACAATGAATTTATATACTGCTATGTAGTTTTACTCAAAAAAATTGTAAAATATGTTAGGATTAGTTTTTTATCGTCTAATTGTGCATTAAACTTTATGTAAAGCTTTTACAAGGGATAACACATAAAATTGCAGTGAGTAATGTATTTAATGACTGAGGATTAATTTAAACGATAAATTTGCTTGAACACAGTATGTTTTTGTGTTAGCCTGTTATCTGGCTTTGTGAATTTTTTTTGAAAACATGATGTTATTGTGAAAGTTACATTTTTTTGTGACAAAGGTTTAAAGACACCTTGACATTTTGTTAAATTTTTCACAAAATACTTTATCGAATTGATGTGACACCTTTTAATGGTGTGGGGTAACGTTAACAAATACAAAAAAACCTTTGGAGGTTTCAACTATGTCCAGATTGGTTCCACCACATGGCGGTAAGGGTCTTGTATGCTGCTTACTTGAAGGCGCTGCTCTTGAAGCAGAAAAAAGTAAAGCTGCAGGCTTAAAGCAAATTGAAATTTCTTCTCGTGCCAAGGGCGACCTTATCATGATGGGTATTGGCGGTTTTTCTCCGCTAAATGGCTTCATGAATAAAGCTGATTGGAAAAGTGTTTGCGAAAAGATGACCCTTGCTGACGGTACTTTCTGGCCTGTGCCTGTGACCTTAGATATTTCTAAGGAAGATGCTGACGGCTTAAAAGCTGGTGACGAAGTTGCTTTGGTACGCAAAGGCGAAGTAATGGCTACTTTAAAAGTAGAAGAGTGCTACGCAATGAGCGAAGATGATAAAAAATGGGAAAGTGAACTCGTATTTAAAGGCGAAGGTCCTGACTCTGAAAAATTCTGGGAAGTAGCTCTTGAAGATCACCCTGGTGTGCAAATGGTTATGCAACAACAAGCATTTAACCTTGCTGGTTCAGTAAAAGTTCTTTCTCAAGGTGACTTCCCTGAAAAGTTCAAAGGTGTATATCTAACTCCTGCAGAACTTCGTGCAAGAATGGATGAGCGTAAATGGGGTAAGGTTGCAGCATTGCAATTGCGTAACCCAATGCACCGTTCACATGAATATCTTGCCAAAATTGGTGTAGAAGTATGCGATGGTGTTGTTATCCACTCATTAGTTGGTGCGTTAAAGCCAGGCGACATCCCTGCTGAAGTTCGTGTAAAGTGCATTGACACCTTGGTTGAACATTACTTTGTAAAAGAAAATGTTATTCAAGCTGGTTATCCGCTTGATATGCGCTATGCCGGACCACGTGAAGCTTTGCTACACGCAACTTTCCGCCAAAACTATGGTATTAACAACTTGCTTGTTGGTCGTGACCATGCAGGCGTTGGTGACTTCTACGGCATGTTTGAAGCTCAAGATATCTTCTTGAAAATGCCTAAAAATGCTGACGATGCAAAGAACTTGCTTTGCATGAATATGAATATTGACTGGACATTCTACTGCAAAAAGTGTGACGGTATGGCATCCATGCGTACTTGCCCACATGGCAAAGACGATCGTGTTATCCTTTCCGGCACAAAACTTCGCAAAATGCTTTCCGAAGGTGCTGATATTCCAGATCACTTCGGTCGTGATGAAGTTCTCGTTATTCTACGTGAATACTATGAAGGTCTTACTGAAAAAGTTGAAGTTAAGATGCAGCGTGCTGCTTCTGGCTCAACCATGTAATTATAATTAATATTAAAAAGGGGAGGGCTTGTCTTCTCCCCTTTTTTTTTGCCTATGGGTGTGAAATATGTACGGTGTTTTTGTTGAATCCACAGTGCCAGCTTATAACTTAGCTTTGGAAGAATATCTTTTTAATAATTTGCAAGAGCATGATGCGGGTTACTTTTTGCTGTGGCACAATGCGCCTTGTATTATTGTTGGACGCCATCAAAATACCTTACAAGAAATTAATGCAGAACTTGTTAAGCGATATGATTTGCCAGTAGTTAGGCGCATGACAGGCGGTGGTGCTGTATACCATGATCTTGGTAATGTTAATTTTTCTTTTTTACGACCCCTGCATGAAAATGAAAAAAATCGCATAGATTTTGGTGTTTTTTTGCAAAATATTTTGAATGCACTGCAAGCTCTTGGAGTACAGGCAGAATTTAGCAGTCGTAACGATCTCATTTGTGATGGTCGGAAATTTTCTGGTAGTGCTCAGTTACGCCGCGCAGATAATGGTGTTAGGCGTGTTTTGCATCATGGCACTTTAATGGTTAATCTAGATCTTGACATGCTTGGTGCTGTACTCACCGGTGCTCCAGATAAATATTTATCAAAGGGTATTGCATCCATTAGAAGTCGTGTGGTTAATTTATCAGAATTTTTAACTATTGGCATGGATGAATTGAAACAGTCACTTATGAAAGCTTGTGCCCATGAGGTTATAAAGCTTGATGATAAAATTTTAACTGCAGCTCATGCCTTAGCTAGTGAAAAGTATGCTAGTAATGCTTGGAATTATGGAGCATCGCCACCCTTTACTGAAAAACGCCGCGAGCGTTTTGCTTGGGGTTTAGTTGAATGTCATATAGATGTGCAAAATGGGCATATCAAAAAACTTAAAATTTATGGTGATTTTTTTGCCCAAGCGCATATAGAAGAATTTGAACAATTATTTATTGATGCTGAGTATTCAGCAAGTGCAATAAGTAAAATTCTAGAATCCATTGATTTAGATTGCTATTTTTCCGGTTGTGATATTGAAAGCATGCGAAATTTTTTTGTAAATTCTAGATAGTGTAGTCAAATTGCAAATTTTTGAGTTTTGTCAAGGAAGATGAACGAGCTTTGAGGCAGTGTATATAGACATACATGACCGAAAACGCATGTGAAATCTGATGCAGAGAAAACCAAAAAGGCGCATTTTACGACAGTATCTAGTAGTATATCCTAAAACGTCTTTATATTACCTCTATTTTAACTTTAGCTTATTTTTGGGGCAAACTTTAAAAAAGTAAACTCCAACCAAGCAAATTCACCTTTCTTAGCATAACATTAAATCAAGAAAAAATTCCATGATTACACTGTTTTTGTGTTGTTTTGACTGATGTTAATTGTCAAATAAGTGCTGCTGACTTGAGTGTGTAAGGTTATTAGTTGAGTATTGAAAATTTGCTTTTTTTTCATGCTCTGTATTGTGTCTACAATTAAAAAATGTTATTGATTAATAATTATGGTTTTGCTTTATATTAAAGCATAAAGATTAAAATTTATTGAATCTTTACATGCAGCAGCATAAAGTATTTAAGGAAACGCTGATTAAATCAACAAGTTAAAAAACATATTGTGCGTTTCCTT
>CAYJPT010000062.1:0-12799 GCA_964372165.1 uncultured Desulfovibrionaceae bacterium
AAAGATAAAAAATTTTAGTATGCAACCACGAAACAAAAATTATAAAATAACCAGTATATCAGCTGTTTAAAAATTATAATTTCGATAAAAAAATTATTGTTTGAGTGCATAAACTATACCTAACAATTTAAAAAACCAAGCAATCAAATTTTAGCAAATCTATTTACTTTATTTTTAAATAAATACTGGAAGTTGTAACATAATTAACGTAATATACAAACAGGGTACAGTTTGTATCCTTAACTGCTTTATGGCGTTAGCTTAAAAGTACATTTTGTACTATACAACCGTATTAAGCAAACACACAACAATGTGTATTAACTGGAGAAAAATATGGGAGCAGTTTCTATTACTGCATCATGGTGTAAAGGCTGTGGCATATGCGTTGCTTTTTGTCCTAAGGGTGCTTTAAAGCTAGAAAAGGAAAAAGCTGTACATGATGCCTCAAAATGTATTGTCTGTGGCATGTGTGAATTATATTGCCCCGACCTTGCCATTACAGTGGACAAAAGCATGAAACCCCAAAAAGTCAATAAAGCAGAGGTAGCATGATGAAAACACAAGATATTCATTTTGTGCAAGGTAATGCTGCTTGCGTTCATGGTGCACTTTATTCTGGTGTTAATTTTTTTGCAGGGTATCCCATTACCCCTTCAACTGAAATTGCAGAAATTTTAGCAGTGGATTTACCTAAGCGTGGTGGTGCATTCATACAGATGGAAGATGAAATTGCTTCCATGTGTGCTGTTTGTGGAGCATCTCTTGCTGGCGCAAAAGCCATGACTGCAACCAGTGGACCGGGGTTCTCTCTTAAGCAAGAGGCTATAGGATACGCCTGCATGGCAGAAATACCATGCGTTATCGTGAATGTACAAAGAACTGGTCCTTCAACCGGTTTACCAACCAAGGCTGCCCAAGGTGATGTAAATCAGGCACGCTGGGGTACGCATGGTGACCACAGTATTGTTGTATTCACAGCATCATCAATACAAGATGTTTTTGAAATGACAGTGGAGGCATTCAATATTGCTGAAACATATCGCACACCTGTTATTTTGCTTTTAGATGAAATAGTAGGACACATGCGTGAGAAACTAATTATCCCGCCTAAGGATGCCATACCCGTTTTTGATCGCCTACGCACTGAGGTTAAAGCAGGTTTAAACTATCACCCATATTTACCTCGTGAAGATGGACGTTTACCGATTTCTGACTTTGGTGGAGTGCATAGATATAATGTCACTGGTTTATTCCATGATATTTTTGGATTCCCCACAGAAAATTCTGAACATGTTACTAAAAAAATATACCACCTTATTGATAAGATTGAAAATAGAGCTCACCTTTTAGCGCATTGGAAAGAGTATTATTTAGATGATGCTGAGAATATTATTGTATCCTATGGTTCATCTGCTCGTAGTTCACGTGAGCTTGTAGAATCAAGACGCATGAAGGGTGACAAAATTGGTTTACTTGAACTTCAAACTCTTTGGCCATTTCCAACACAATTAGTGCGCGAAAAAACAAAAAATGCTAAGAATATATTTGTTGTTGAAATGAATATGGGGCAAATGAAAGAGCAAGTTATGCGTGCAGCTGTTAACTCTCACCGCGTATTTCTTGTTAACCGTATGGATGGATTGCTTGTAACTCCAAAAGATATTGGTGCTGTTATGCGCACCGTTGAAGGAAGAGGTTTTTAAAGTGAAAAATTTAATCACATTTATGAAAACATGTAAGTCTTCATGCTGCACAACAGGAAGAGAGGTATCAAATGGCATTTAAAGACTTTATTCGCGAGCGATCCTTCCCGCATATATGGTGTCCAGGTTGTGGGCATGGAACTATATTAAATAGTATTCTTCATGCCATTGATGAACTTAACCTTGACCGAACAAGCCTTTGCATGGTTTCTGGCATTGGTTGTTCAGCACGCATATCTGGTTATGTAGATTTTCATACCATGCATACCATGCATGGACGTGCTCTAGCTTGTGCTACAGGGCTAAAACTTGCTAAACCATCTTTAAATATTATTGTACCTATGGGTGATGGTGATGCAACAGCCATTGGTGGTAATCACTTTATTCACGCTTGCCGCCGCAATATTAACCTTACAGCCATTATACTTAATAACCGTATTTACGGCATGACCGGTGGGCAATATTCCCCTCTTTCAGGAGAAGGAATTTCTGCTACCACTGCACCTTACAAGAGCATTGACCCAGCCTTTGATACTGTAGATCTTGCACTTGGTGCAGGTGCTACATTTGTAGCAAGAACTACAGCCTTCCATGTTAAGGAATGCATTAGTTTAATTAAAAAAGCTGTTTTACATAAAGGTATTTCTGTTCTAGAAATCATGTCCCAATGCCCTACATTTTTTGGGCGTAAAAATAAAATTGGTGGTCAAATTGAACTACTTGAAAGTTATCGTGATGGCACAGCTTTACTTGGTTCAAAAAAGCTTGAAGAAGACAAAAGCCTCATCGCACGTGGCATATTCCGCGATGAAGTACGTCCTGAATACTGCGAAGAATACGCAAAAATTGTAGCCAGAGTAAAGGAGTAAACCATGGATAAACATCGTTATCTTATGTCTGGTTCAGGTGGACAGGGTGTTATATCCATGGCGATTTTATTAGCAGACGCCGCAGCCACTTACGAAGGACACAATGCTTTGCAATCACAATCATATGGTCCAGAAGCTAGAGGTGGTGCAACACGCTCAGACGTTATCATATCAGATGGGCCAATTTATTACCCAAAGGTTGCAGATCCAAACTATCTTGTAGCACTTACCAATGAGGCCATGAGTAAATATTTACCCCTCATTCGCCCTGGGGGAATGTGCCTTTATGATTCTGATTTAGTGTTAGTTGACCCGCGCATTGATGCCATACGCAAGCCTTTACCAATGTATCAAGCTGTCATGGATACCTTGGGTAAAGCTCAAGCATTCAACGTAGTTGTCTTAGGTGCACTTATTACTCTTACTAAGATTATTTCTGTACAATCTGCAGAAAAAGTTTTAGAAAGTAGATTCCCAAAGGCCTTTCATGAAAATAATTTAAAAGCTTTAAAACTTGGAATTGAACTTGCGACTCCCATTGTAGATTAAAAATATGTACAACTAATTCAGGAGGATGCATAAAGCATCCTCCTTAAAATATGTAAACATAGGGTTAACTAAATGAATATTCATGAGTATCAAGCAAAGCAACTGTTAGCTGACTATGGTGTTGCAGTGCCTAAGGGTGCTGTTGCCCACAACTTTAACGAAGTATTGAGTGCTGCGCAAAGTTTACCCGGCCCAATTTGGGTTGTAAAAGCTCAAATACATGCTGGGGGGCGTGGCAAAGGCGGTGGTGTTAAAGTATGCAAAAGCCTTGAGGAAGTTGAATCAGCAGCTAAGCAAATTCTTGGTATGCAACTAATTACACATCAAACTGGCCCTGCAGGACAAAAAGTCAATAAAGTGTGGATTGAGCAAGGCACAGATATTATGCGCGAGCTTTATTTGGCTATTGTGCTAGACAGAGGTGCTGAGTGCCTTACTGTCATGCTTTCGCCTGATGGTGGTATGGATATTGAGGAAGTTGCAGAAAATAACCCTGAACGTATTTTTACAAGCCGTTTGGATGCAAACCATAACATATGGCCATTTCAAGCTCGTGAGCTACTTTTTGCTTGCGACCTTAATCCCAGCCAAATAGCGCAAGGTGTAAACCTTATTACCAATCTCATTAAACTTTGTATAGAAAAAGATGCCACCCAAGTGGAAATAAATCCGCTTGCTGTCGATAAAGATGGTAATATACTAGCACTTGATGCTAAAATGAATTTTGATGAAAGCGCACTCAAACGTCACCCTGATATTAAGACCCTTGAAGATCCTGATGAAATTGATGAGCTTGAATTAAAAGCCATGCAACTTGGCATTAATTATGTGCGCCTTGATGGGTATGTTGGTACCATGGTCAACGGTGCAGGGCTTGCCATGGCCACCATGGACGCAATTAAGCATGCCGGCGCAGAACCGGCTAACTTCCTCGATGCCGGAGGTGGCGCCAATGTGGAAATGGTCAAACAAGGATTTGAACTCATGCTTTCTGACCCTAATGTCCGTGGTATTTTAATTAATATCTTTGGAGGAATCTTACGCTGCGATATTGTAGCAGAAGGTATCATACTTGCTGCTAAAGAATTAAACCTTAAAATACCGTTAGTTGTACGTATGGAAGGCACTAATGTAGACATTGCGCGTGATATGCTCAAAAATAGTACTATAAATATTATTAGTGCAGACTCCATGTCAGATGCAGCACAAAAAATAGCCGATCTTACAAAGGTGTAAAATTATGAGTATTTTAATTAATGAACATAGCCGCATCTTAGTGCATGGATTAACGGGACGTGAAGGACAATTTCACACCAAGCAAATGCTCGATTACGGAACAAATATCGTTGCCGGAGTTACACCCGGTAAAGGTGGTCAAGAGGTACTAGGTATACCAATTTTTAACACAGTTAAAGAAGCTGTTGAAAAAACTAAGGCCGATACTTCTGTTCTATTTGTACCAGCAGCAGCTTGTGCCGATAGTGCATGCGAAGCTGCTGATGCCGGCATTAAATTGGTTGTAATTATTACCGAACATATACCAGTGCTTGATATGGTACGTGCAAAAGCATATCTTAATTCCAAAGATACTTTGTTAATCGGACCAAATTGCCCAGGTCTCATAAGCCCCGGAAAGTGCAAAATCGGCATTCAGCCCGGTTACATTCATAAGCAAGGTAATATTGGGTTAATTAGTCGCTCAGGTACACTAACCTATGAAGCAGTTTTTCAGCTCACTAATGTTGGACTTGGTCAAAGCACTTGTATAGGTATAGGTGGTGACCCTGTACCAGGTCTAAAGTTCATTGAACTTTTGGAGATGTTTCGCCATGATGACGATACAAAAGCTGTTTGTATTATAGGTGAAATTGGTGGTGATAATGAAGAAAAAGCCGCGCAATATATTAAAGATACAAAATATCCAAAACCAGTATTTGGATTTATTGCAGGCTTAACTGCACCTCCTGGCAAGCGCATGGGGCATGCAGGTGCAATTATTTCTGGTTCAAAAGGACGAGCTCAAGACAAAATCAAAGCTATGGAAGATGCAGGAATAACCATCATTAAACACTTGGGAGATTTTGGCAATATTGTAGCTCAAACACTAAAAACAGCTTAATGCCTAAGGCAAAATAACTTGCTTCTGGCGTACCTAAAGGGATATTTGAAGCCAGTGTGTTTTATAACTAATTGTTTACAATAAAATAACTTTTAAGAGCGAAAGGTAATGCAAAAGCATTACCTTTCGTCGCTTAATTTGTAAGACTTTATCAACCACACAAAAAACTACTTTATATTAGGTAATTTAACTACTTGCGACAAGCTAGCCACAATACCAGATATATCTGCCATATTCTGAGGCACTATCATAGTTGTCCCTTCTTTTGCTATTTTACCGTATTCACTAATCCATGATTCAGCAATGCGTAGGTTAGCTGCAACTAAACCACTTTCATTATTAACTTCTGATGACACTAGTTTGATACCTTCTGCTGTTGCTTTAGCCACAGTTTCAATAAGTGCGGCTTCACCTTCAGCTTGGTTTTTTAACGCTTGCATCTTTCCTTCTGACTCTGCAATAAGGGCTGCCCTTTCTCCCTCTGCTTTATTAATTTGAGCTTGGCGTTGCCCTTCTGACTCTGCAATGACGGCTCTTTTTTCTCTCTCAGCGCGCATTTGCTTTTCCATTGCTTCCATGACACTTTGAGGTGGAGTTATATCTCTGATTTCATAACGTAATACTTTTAATCCCCATGGCGAAGTGGCTTCATTTAAAGCTGCCACAACCTCTTGATTAATCGTATCTCTTTCTTCAAAAGTTCGATCAAGTTCAAGTTTACCTATAGAAGAGCGCAAAGCTGTTTGAGCCAACTGAATAGACCCTGACAAGAAGTCATCAATTCCATAAGCAGATTTTTCAGGAGTAACAACTTGCAAGTAAATGACCCCATCAATATTTACAGAAACATTATCTCTTGTGATACAAGTTTGTTGCGGTACATCAAGTACTAACTCTTTCAAGGTACGTCTATAAGCAACTACATCGAAAAATGGAATCAAAATATGAAAACCTGCATACAGAACTTTATTGAACTTTCCTAAGCGTTCTACAATAAAAGCTTCTTGATTAGGTACAATTTTGGCTGCTTTAAAAAGTGTTACTATAAGTAATACAGCCAATAACCCTAGTGTCACTACACCTTCATTTAACATGCTAAGTCTCCTCAATAGTTAATGGTCGAAATTTAAAAAATTAAGGAAATGCTGGTTTATTCTGCAAGCAGAATAAACCATAAAGGCACACTGCCTTCATTCGCCCTGTGGGACGCAAAAAAGCGTGGTTTTTTGCTCTCATTCGGCGTGCTCTGATTTTTTGCTCTGAATAAAAAAATTATAGCAAGAAACATGTTCACATTTTTAAACACATATTTTTACATAAAAAGAATTGCCCCAAAATATCAATTATGCGGTTTAACTATAAGCAATAAATGATCCTCAGTATCCTGACTATCAATAATAACAACCATATCTTTTGGGATAAAAACATCTGCGGTGGCTCGCCAGTAGCTACCGCCAACAGACACTTCTCCTTCTCTTTGTGGTGATATGTCTTTGCTTACTACAGCTTCTTTACCTAAATAAGCAAACTTTACCATAGTTGATTGATCATGCCCACCCTTTTGAAAACCCTGAAATATATTTTTCATTTTAGTGCGAAGTACTACAAGAGATATGGCAGTAACTGCTATAAAAGCAATTAGTTCTTGCTGTATCCCCGGATAAACATAGGCAATAAAAGAAGCACCTAGTGCCCCAAACCCAAAAAACATTGAAATAAAAGTCGGTGTAACCAACTCTAACAAAATTAAAACAATGCCCAAAGTAAACCAAATAATCATCCACTACCTCCTTAATTTGGGTGCAGAAATAGCAGCTATTTCAATAAGAACATTACACGTTTTGCTAGAAAAATACAATAGAAAGTGTTTTACACAATTATTTCTTTATCACATTTTTATTAATATAAAAAGTTAATTCCTCGTTCTTTAATTAAAGGCCGCAGTTCTTTTAACATTAATCCTAAAGCATTATCATTAACAGCCCAACGGTCCAGCAATATTTTCAATATTTTTCCAAGAAATTTTTTACCTTCATCAGTTGCAGGTGTTATGGCAAGTGCAATATTAAACTGCGTGTATGCAATTCCTAGGGGGATAAGTTCAGGAATGTGTATATTTTTATCATAAGCAGAAGCATGCATGGCTTGCAATACTCTAGACCATTTTTGCTCTTGATTAGGTTCTTGACGTGGTGGATCAATACGAAAAAAAGTTGCCTCTTCACACAATGTCATCCTGCCATAGGCTGCCACTTGCGATAAAACAGCATGATCAATACCATTAAATCTACTTTTTTCACATTCTAAATAAGCTCTTAAAAAAACATTTTTTCTAAAAAGACCATAATAAAGTGTACAATTTGATAAACATTCAATAGTTGCAAGCACTCGCATCATAGCATCATCATGTGCTAAATACTTAGCAAAGTAATAGTCATAATGTAGCTTAAAAGCATAATTATCAGTTAAGTGAACAGCATTAGTATAAGCTAAAACACTGTCTGTTGTATCTAAGATTTGCCTAAGTTTAGAAATATAATTTTTTGAAAGTAAATCATGACCACCCATAATCATAAAATACTCATGCTCTGATAAGTTAATACAATTTAAAAAATTATCTGTAACAGATTGTGTTTGCTCAAAACGGTGATATTTAATATGCGGGTATTTTGCAGCATATTCTAAACATATTTCAGAACTTCCATCTGTTGAAGCATTATCAGAAATCACAATTTGATCAACTTCTTGCTGCACAACAGAATGCAAAGTGTTTTCAATGTAATTAATTTCATTATAAACAGGTATACCAATAGTAGCCTTTGCTGCTTTCATAATTACCTTACATTTATGATTATTACAAATTTACTGACAATATTAGCCTAAGTACTTAAAATAGCCTACAACTATAATGATACACTTTATATAAATGCCAATAGCTTTTTATTTTTTCCGTAAATATCCGCTTGGTGCAACAGAAATTAATAACTTGGCATCCATTTCAACATCAATTTCAAATGTATCATCTTTTTGTAAAAATGATTGCACGGCTGTCATGGGGCTATTTCCTTTTGTCCATGACCTATCAGGATATGCATCACAGGGCATGCGCTCAACAATAGTATCAAACACAACACAATAAGAACCAGTAGTTACAAGGTTTGCATAGGCATTAAGCTCAGCAAGTACATGCTCATGAGTATGGTTTGAATCCAAAAGCACCATAATGTTTTGATAATTTTTGGCAAGCGTTTTAATTTTTGCAATCATATCTGCATCAATGCTTGAGCCTTCGTACAGACTAATACGCCCAAGTTTGAACATTGGGTGATTTTCGATAGCTATGCGATTATAAGGGCGAATATCAACATCAATACCAATAACATGAGCATCAATACTACCACCACAAATGGCATTTAACTCCAGTAATGATGCGTAAAATATTATAGACCCACCATGTGCTATACCTGTTTCAATTATTAAATCTGGCTGAACTCTAAATATGAGCTCTTGCATGGCAATCATATCTTGTGGATATTGTATGATAGGTCGACCAAGCCAAGAAAAATTATAAGAGTATTTTTTTAAGCTTGGCTTGCACATAAAGGCAGTGGCTAAATTTAATGCTTCAACATCATTACTTTGCTTCTTGATATTTTCATTAACCTCTTGCAGAAAATCTTGCTGCACTTTATCTATATATTTGGTATTCATTATAATAATCTGTTAAATTCTTATCTAAGCTACTAAAGGAATCAATGCTTTGAACTCCACTCAAGTTCTTTATATCAGCAACTATTGGTGGGGTTTTATCTAGTACTTCATTTGATAAAATTTTTCCTTTATAGGCAAATTTTTGTGATAAAGCATGCAATAAATCTTGTACCATATTCCCCTTACCAGTACCCACATTAATACGCCCAGAATAATCAGAAAGTAGAATATTAATTAATGACTTAGCTGCATCTTTCACATCAATAAAATCCATTGTGCGATATAGCGCATTGGTAACAAAGTCATAATCTTTCGCAAATGCTTTAGAGGCAGCAGAAAAAAGACGATGTTTTGGTTCATTTACTCCAAAAACATAAAAAGGACGACACCAAGCCCAAGAAAAAGATTTTTTTATAGCATACTCTTGCAAAAAATTGCTCAGTTCAAGTTTGCTTCTACCGTATAAAGTATGCGGTATTGTATCAAAATTTGGCTCTACTTCTTCAACACAAAGGACATCATCATTAAAAACATATTCAAAACTTGTCCCAACCCCCACAAAGCGTTGCCCACCTTGAGCAGCAAAAGCTTTGATTAGCTCTTTTCCAGCATTAAGCCAAGCTATGTTCTTTTCATTTTGAGCATAATTTGGCTCAGTATACCACGCAAGATGCAAAATGTGGCTTGGGCGAGTATGTAAAATCATTTTTTTTATATCTTGCAAATAAAGCAAGTCATAGTCATTTTTGTTATAACTAAAAAAATGAATATCTTTGTCTCGCAAAATTTTGCAACACTCTTGGCCAATAAAGCCTGTAGAACCAGTTATAAGTATACGCATAATATCACAACATTTATTGTTATAATGCTAAGCTAGAAATAATCTTTTATAACTAAACTTGGTATAGCTGTTACACACTTACCACCCCATTGATTAATGAATTTAAGTTGTGCGCTTAATTCTTCTTTCAAATTCCATGGTAAAATCAACATATAATCAGGTTTTTCTTGATGCACCATGGCATCACTTACTACAGGAATACGACTACCCGGCAAAAGCAAGCCTTGCTTATATGGTGATGCATCAACAACAAAAGCAAGTAAATCCTGCCTAATACCAAAGAAATTTAGCAAAGTATTGCCCTTGGCAGCAGCTCCATAACCTGCAACCAATTTACCATCTTCCCTAGCTTGCATTAAAAAGCGCATAAGTTCAAAGCGAATTTTATCTATACGACCTTGAAATGAAAGGTAAAATTCTAATTTATGCATTCCTGCAGCTTCTTCTTTCAAAATAAGTTTTTGCACCGACTCTCTTGTTTTGTGCAAAGCATCATCTTTACAAGCATATAGGCGGATAGAACCACCATGTGTAGGTAGCTCTTCCACATGAAAGAGTCGTAAACCGTGTTTTTTAAGAATATTTTGCACACAAAGCACACTATGATAAAAATAGTGCTCATGGTAAATAGTATCAAATTGGCATTGTTCATACAAGCAGAGCAAATGTGGAATTTCCATGGTCATTACACCTTGCGGAGCAAGGATGCATTCTATACCTGCCAGCAAATCATTAATATTTGGCACATGTGCAAAAACATTAATACCGCATATTAAATCAGCTTGTTTACCTTCTTCACTTAGTTTTAGTGCTAATTCCTTAGTAAAAAAACTAGTTATAGTCTTAACACCTTTTTTTTCTGCTTCTTTTGCAGCCTGCACACTGGGATCAACACCAAGACAATTTATACCTAACTGCACAGCATGCTGTAATAAATATCCATCATTAGAGCCAATTTCTAAAATAAATGATTTATTATCAAGCTTTAGCTCACTGACCATGTCTTGCACATATTTTTTTGCATGCGCTACCCATGAAGCAGAATATGAAGAAAGATACACATAATCGGGCGTAAATATCTCTTGTGCAGATTTAAATTCCGGTACTTGCACCAAAAAGCATTTGGAGCAAACAAAAACCTTTAATGGGTAAAATAATTCTGGAGCTGACAATTGCTCAGGACGCAAAAAAGCATTAGAAGGAGGACATGTGCCAAGGTCAGCAAAGACATGCTCTAATGGACTTTGGCAAAAATGACAAAAACAATCTGACATATAAGCTCCTATACTTAGGGATACGATTGTATATTATTTCAAAATCTTATAATTTTAAGAAAATTATAAAGCTAATCCCAACTATATGCTATAAAATTTTTATTTTTTCGTAAACCTTCTTGAGGGTCATGTGGTAAATCTACACAATTACAAATAAGGGCTTTACTACTTCCTGTGTTCGCAAATCCATACCAAATAAATGGAGGTAGGTACAACAACTGATAATTTTGCTCACGACCCAAAAAAACCTCCTGCACAACGCCACAACAAGGGCTTTGTATTCGCAAATCACATAGTACAACTTTAACTTCACCATATGGTACAGCTAAATTCTGACTTTGTTTTGTGTGCATTTTCCATGCATTAACAGAGTTTACATTGAGTTCAGAAAAGTAAACTTCACCAAATTGCTTAAATAAAGGCGAGTCTAAACGCAGCATATGCAGTACAGCACCGTCGTTGGTAGGAATTATCTTTAAATCGTGAATCAAAACATCATGAATTAACCCCATTTTAAGAGGCATTGTATTACAAGATTGCTTCATATTTAATACTTTATCCACATAGCGACAAGCAACCATTGAATGATAATTCAAACAAGTCAAAGCAATTAAGGCATTAGCGGCGCTGTCATAAGTCCGGTAGTTGCTGGCAAACCAAACATAATATTACCATTGGCAATGGCTTGGCCAGAAGCTCCACGACAAAGGTTATCTATAGCACTGATTACAATTAAGCGTTTAGTACGTTCATCTATCACAAGTCCAATATCGCAAAACATAGTACCACGAACATTGCGTGTCTCTGGTAGTTGCCCCATTGGCAAGACACGTACCCAAGGGCTGTATTGCCATGTTTCAGTGTAAATTTTGTGTATTGAAGCAATATCTATTTCTTTTGCTAACTTACCATACATAGTAGACAAAATACCACGCCCAATAGGCAAAAGGTGCGGATTAAAAGAAACAGTTATAGGCGCATTAACTATACGTGAAAGTTCTTGCTCTATTTCTGGCGTATGCCTATGTTTACCTATATTATAAGCTCTAAAAGAGTCTGCAACCTCACAAAACAATGTGCTAACATTGGCTGTACGTCCAGCACCAGTAGCACCTGATTTTGCATCAATTACAATGTCATCTGCATATATGCACCCATGCTTAAGTGCCGGGTATAAACCAAGTATAGCCGAGGTGGGATAACAACCGGGGTTTGCAATAAGTTTAGCGTTTGTTATGTCAGAGCCATAAAGTTCTGGCAAACCATACACGGCTTCCCCAAGGCTTGCATGTTGGGTGTGCTTGGTATTATACCATTTTTCATAAACATTAACATCTTTAATACGAAAATCAGCCGAAAGGTCTACCACACGTACTTGTTTTTCACGTAATTGTGCCCCAACTTCCATAGCAGTGCCATGTGGTACAGCTAGGAAAACTAGATCGCAACTCTCAGCAACTACATCAACATCCAACTTACTTATTATAACATTACAGCCTGCAAGTCCTTCAATAAAAGGATAAAATTCTCCTAAACGCTTACCTGCTTCTGAGCGTGATGAGGCTAAAACCAAGCGCATATTTGGATGCGACGTTAAAAGACGCACCAATTCCATACCTGTATAACCAGTAACCCCAACAAGACCTACCTTAATATGCGTTGCAGCACTCATGCTATCTCCCCTAAAATTAACTTAAGTAAATGCTGATTTATTCTGCAAGCAGAATAAATCA
>CAYJPT010000063.1:0-12429 GCA_964372165.1 uncultured Desulfovibrionaceae bacterium
AATTTTTTTAAAAACAATATATATGAAGACTACTGCACAATTGTGCGGAGTCTTAGACAGATGACAAACCCCCTTTCGGGTGTTTGTGCCGCCTAAGGCAGACAAGCTGCCTTGGCTGTAAGGCACGAAAATCAATTGCTTAACGGCGCAAGTGAATTGCGCCTGCTCTTGATTTATCGGGTCGTGCTGACTTTGTCAGCACTCTGAAGACTACTGCACAATTGTGCGGAGTCTTATATTATATCACAAATTTATATTTTAAAATTATACAAAGCAAGTTTGCGGGACAGCAACTAATTACACACTTAAAAATAGCTTGCTATTTCAATATATTAAAAAAATACATCTTAAGGAGAAAAAGTTTAATTTTTTTTTGATTTTTTTGCAAAAAAACACTTGCCAAAATTACAATTTTCGCTTACGTTTTTCGCCCAATGAACGAATACAAAGGATGGCGTTTTCTGAACACGGAAACAAGTCTTTGTTTATATTAGCAAATAATGTGATTGCATTTAAACCCATGAGCCTACCTCATTGAAGGTAAGGTATGGGTTTTTGTCGTCTTATGTCAGCTACGCATAATTTGACGGCATTATCCTAGCCCGCAAAGCGGGACAACCGTTAGCTCTTTGAGGTATCCAATGAGCCAGATCACCAAACAGTTTGGCAAGATCAAAGTTACACTTCCCATCCCACATTTGTTAAATTTACAAATGGATTCTTATCACAAGTTCCTTCAAGAGGGTGCTGCTACGCGCGTGCCCAATGAAGGTCTTGAGGGAGTTTTTCGCACTGTATTTCCCATCGAGGACTTTAATCGCACAGCAAGCCTTGAATTTGTAGACTACATTATTCAAGACCCAAAGTATGATCAAGCCGAGTGTATTTCTAAGGGGCTTACCTATGAGGCTCCAATACGCATAAAAGTACGCTTAGTCGTATACGATGTGGATGAAACTTCCGGCAACCGTACTATACGTGATATTAAGGAACAAGATATCTATTTTGGTACTTTGCCACTTATGACGGAAAAAGGCACTTTTATTATTAATGGTACTGAGCGTGTTATTGTAAACCAATTACAACGCTCACCCGGCATCATTTTTGAACATGATGGCGGCAAAACCCATACAAGCCGTAAAGTACTTTATTCTTGCCGCGTTATACCAATGCGCGGTTCTTGGCTTGATTTTGACTTTGACCATAAAGATATTTTGTATGTGCGCATTGACCGTCGCCGCAAAATGCCTGCAACTATTTTATTCAAAGCAATGGGCATGAACAATGCTCAAATTCTTGAATACTTCTATACACGTGAATACTATCAGCTAGAAAAAAATCAGCGTGTTTTCTGGGAAGTTGAAAAACACTTATTCCGTAAAGAAAACGCTTTTGCTGATATCACAACCGAAGATGGCACAAACATAGTGAAGGCCGGCAAACCTATCAATAAAAGAGCTTGGCGACAAATCTGTGACGCTAAAATTGAGCGTATCGAAGTTGCACCTGAAAGCCTTGTAGGTTCATTCCTAGCTGAAGATATTATTCAAAAAGGTACTGGTGAAGTTTTAGCAGAAGCTGCAGAAGAAATTACTGCGGGCTTGGTTGAGCGTTTGCGTGAGGAAAAAATTACACGCATTGCTGTACTACACACCAGAGGGGCAGACGCATCATCTTCCATCCGTGACACCTTGGTTATGGATCGCATAAGCGATATGGAAAAAGCGCAAGAAGAGATATATCGTCGTTTGCGTCCATCATCACCTCCTACTGCCGAAATTGCCGCAAGCTTTTTTGATAATATTTTCCGCAGCTCTGATTACTATGATTTGTCCTCTGTTGGTCGCTATAAGCTTAATCAACGTCTTGGCCTTGAGGCAAATCTGGATAAACGTGTTTTAACAGATGAAGATATTTTAACTGCCATTAAGGTTTTAGTTAACCTTAAAGATAATCATGGCCCAGCCGACGACATAGATCACCTTGGCAATCGTAGAGTACGTTTGGTTGGTGAATTAGTTGAAAACCAATATCGCATTGGTCTTGTACGTATGGAGCGTGCCATTAAAGAGCGCATGAGTTTGCAAGAAGTTGCAACACTTATGCCGCATGATCTTATTAATCCAAAACCTGTGGCTGCTGTGCTCAAAGAGTTTTTTGGTACTTCACAACTTTCACAGTTTATGGACCAAACTAACTCCCTATCTGAAGTCACACACAAACGCCGCCTATCAGCCCTTGGGCCTGGTGGTTTAACGCGTGAGCGTGCAGGCTTTGAAGTACGTGACGTACACACTTCTCACTACGGACGTATTTGCCCTATTGAAACTCCTGAAGGTCCAAACATTGGACTTATTGTTTCATTAACTACTTATGCTAAGGTTAATGACTTTGGCTTTATTGAAACTCCTTACCGAGTTATACGTGATGGCAAGCTTACTGAAGACGTTATACATCTTGATGCATCACGTGAAGGGCATGAAATCATAGCACAGGCTAATGCGCGCATTGATAATGCTGGTAACCTTTTGGATGAACAAGTTACGGTTCGTGTTGCCAACGGTGACGTGGAAATGCGTGGACGTGAAGAAGTAACCTTAATGGATATTTCACCAAGTCAAATGGTTTCAATTTCTGCTGCACTTATACCATTTCTTGAGCATGATGACGCAAACCGCGCACTTATGGGTTCAAACATGCAACGTCAAGCTGTACCACTTTTATGTCCGGAAAAACCACTAGTTGGTACTGGTATGGAAGTGGACGTGGCCCGTGACTCTGGTGCTTGTATTGTTGCAGATGCAGACGGTGTGGTTAAATACGCTGATGCCAATAGAATTATTGTAGCATATGATAGTGATATCTACCCTGAAACTGGTGGTGTAAAAGCCTATGATTTATTGAAGTTCCATAAATCAAACCAAAACTCATGCTTTGGGCAAAAGCCAAGCTGCATACCTGGTCAGCGTTTTGCTAAAGGTGCTATATTAGCTGATGGTACAGGAATTTCAGATGGTGAGTTAGCCCTTGGTAAAAACCTTGTGGTAGCCTTTATGCCTTGGTGCGGATACAACTATGAGGACTCCATACTTATTTCTGAGCGTATGGTTAAGGATGATATTTTTACATCTGTCCATATTGAAGAGTTTGAAGCAGTTGCCCGTGACACAAAGCTTGGACCAGAAGAAATTACTCGTGATATTCCAAATGTTGGCGATGACATGCTACGCAATTTGGATGATAGCGGTATTATATGCATTGGTGCTTCTGTTAAACCCGATGATATTTTAGTTGGTAAAATTACACCAAAGGGCGAAACACAGCTTACTCCTGAAGAAAAACTTTTAAGAGCTATCTTTGGTGAAAAAGCACGTGATGTAAAAAATACATCCCTTAAAGTTCCTCCGGGAATTGAAGGTACAATCATTGATGTTAAAATGTTTAACCGTCGCTCCGGTGACAAAGACGACAGAACACGTGCCATTGAAGCACATGATATAGCAATGATTGACCAAAAAGAGCAAGATCACGCAAGTGCACTTGCTGACAAAGCTAAAGAAGAACTACGCTCATTAGTTATTGGTAAGCAAATTGCTGCTTCCCTTACTGGACACAGAAAAGGTGAGGTTTTAGCAGAAGCTGGTGCATCACTTTCTGAAGAGATGTTTAATGAGCTACCTGTTAAGCGCCTTGCAAATATATTTAAGAGCAAAGAAGTCAATGAAACTGTTGCCGAAGCTCTTGCGGCTTATGACGCACGCATTGAATATTTGCGCCACATATATGATACCAAGCGTGATAAAGTAACTGAAGGTGACGACTTAGCCCCAGGTGTAATAAAAACTGTTAAAGTTTACATTGCAGTTAAGCGTAAATTATCAGTTGGTGACAAAATGGCCGGACGCCACGGTAATAAGGGTGTAGTTTCTTGTATTTTACCAGAAGAAGATATGCCATTTTTTGCTGATGGGCGACCTGTAGATATTGTATTAAATCCTTTGGGCGTACCATCACGTATGAACATTGGCCAAATTATGGAAACACATTTAGGTTGGGCTGCTAAAGAACTTGGTCGCCAACTATCTGAGCTTGTAGATAGTGGATCTGCCATAAATGTAGTACGTGATGAGGTTAAAAATGTCTTTAAATCAGATGATGTTAACGCATTAGTTGATGAGATGGACGACGATGCTTTTATAAAATCTGTGCAAAAATTAAAGCATGGCATTATCACCAAAACTCCGGTTTTTGATGGCGCTGCTGAAGAAGAAATATGGAAGTGGCTTGAAAGAGCAGGACTTGATAATGATGGTAAAACATTACTTTATGATGGTCGTACCGGTGATGCATTCAAAAATCGTGTAACTACAGGTGTTATGTATTTGCTTAAATTGCACCACCTAGTAGACGAAAAAATCCATGCTCGCTCAACAGGACCTTACTCACTAGTTACGCAGCAACCTCTGGGTGGTAAAGCTCAGTTTGGTGGCCAAAGATTAGGGGAAATGGAAGTTTGGGCCTTAGAGGCATACGGTGCTGCTTACTTATTACAAGAGTTCTTGACAGTTAAGTCAGACGATGTGGCAGGCCGTGTAAAGATGTATGAAAAAATCGTCAAGGGAGACAACTTCCTTGAAGCAGGACTTCCAGAATCATTTAACGTACTTGTAAAAGAATTAATGTCTCTTGGCCTTGATGTAAACTTACATCAAGAAGAAGGGAAAAAACGCGCCAAGCGTAGTCCTTTTGCAGAACAAAACGACAATAGCTAGATAATATATTTGTATATAATGTAGTAACATTGCAAGTCTGGTGCAAATGAAAATTTGCACCACTTAAAGCCCAAAAGCTTTTAAGTACAAAAGACGCTAAATTTTTACTGAGGTGTTGATTTATCAACACCAAACAAAGGATATACCATGAGCTTGGACGAACTTTTTACTACGCGCGGCACTTCCGGCAATGTAGCAAATATTCGCAACTTAAAAGCCATTCAAATATCTATTGCCTCACCAGAAAGTGTTAGGGAATGGAGTTTTGGTGAAGTTAAAAAGCCAGAAACCATTAACTACCGTACATTTAAGCCAGAAAGAGATGGGCTTTTTTGTGCAAAGATTTTTGGACCGGTTAAAGACTATGAGTGTAATTGCGGTAAATATAAACGTATGAAGCACCGTGGCATAGTATGTGAAAAGTGCGGAGTTGAAGTTATTGCCTCAAAGGTGCGTCGTGAACGCATGGGGCATATTGAGCTTGCCGCTCCTGTTGCACATATTTGGTTCTTAAAAACTCTACCTTCAAAAATTGGTACTTTGCTTGATATGAGCATGGCTGATTTAGAAAAAGTACTCTATTTTGATTCATATATGGTGCTTGATCCAGGCAGTACCAACTTGCAAAAAATGCAAGTTATCTCTGAAGATCAATACTTACAAGTTATTAATCATTACGGCAGTGATGATGTCTTTACTGTTGGTATGGGTGCTGAAGCTGTGCGTTCTCTTCTTGAAGAGCTAAATCTTGAAACTTTGCGGGCTGAACTACGTGAAGAATCACAAACCACTAAAAGCCAAACCAAGAAGAAAAAACTTACCAAAAGATTAAAAATTGTTGAATCATTCCTTGAGTCTAACAACAAGCCTGAGTGGATGATTATGGAAGTTATTCCTGTTATTCCACCAGAATTACGCCCTCTTGTACCTCTTGATGGCGGACGTTTTGCAACATCTGACTTAAACGATCTTTACCGCAGGGTTATTAACCGTAATAACCGCTTAAAACGTCTTATGGAGCTTGGAGCACCAGAAATTATTATCCGTAACGAAAAGCGTATGCTACAAGAAGCTGTTGACGCGCTTTTTGATAATGGGCGTCGTGGACGTGCCATTACCGGTACTAATGGTCGTGCTTTGAAGTCTCTTTCAGATATGATTAAGGGTAAGCAAGGGCGTTTTCGTCAAAACCTCTTGGGCAAGCGCGTGGATTACTCCGGTCGTTCTGTTATCGTAGTTGGTCCATATCTTAAACTGCATCAATGCGGTCTACCTAAAAAGATGGCACTTGAATTATTTAAGCCATTTATATACTCAGAACTTGAAAAAAGAGGTTATGCCTCAACCATTAAAAGTGCTAAAAAAATGGTTGAGCGTGAAGACCTTGTAGTGTGGGATATCTTGTCAGAAGTTGTGCGTGAGTACCCCATATTGTTAAACCGCGCCCCAACATTGCACCGCCTTGGCATACAAGCATTTGAGCCTTTACTTGTTGAAGGTAAGGCTATTCGCTTACACCCTCTTGTATGTTCAGCCTATAACGCTGACTTTGACGGTGACCAAATGGCTGTGCATATTCCGCTGTCTATTGAAGCCCAAATTGAATGCCGTGTACTTATGATGAGTACAAACAACATTCTATCACCTGCCAACGGCACGCCAGTTATTGTGCCTTCACAAGATATTGTGCTTGGTCTTTATTATATGACTGTAGCTCGCTCTTTTGAAAAAGGCGAAGGTATGACTTTTTGCGCTCCTTGGGAAGTTATTGCTGCTTATGATGCAGAGCAAATTTCCTTACATGCACGCATTAAGGTGCGCATAGAAGATAAAATATATGAAACAACACCAGGACGTATTTTGGTTAGAGAAATTATACCACAAAGCGTCCCTTTTGACTTGGTAAATGATGTATTAACCAAGAAAAATATTGCAAAATTAGTTGGCTCCTCATACCGTGATGCTGGTATCAAAGCCACTGTTATACTTTGTGATAAGCTTAAGGACCTTGGTTATGAATACGCAACTCGCGCTGGCATAACCATTGGTGTTAAAGACCTTATTATACCTGAAGCTAAAAAAGGCATTTTGCATTCAGCACAAAATGAAGTTGATGGAATTGAAAGCCAATACCGCGACGGTATTATTACCAGAACAGAAAAATACAATAAAGTCGTTGATGTATGGACAAAAGCTACTCAAGATATCTCTACAGAAATGACCAGAGATATCTCTTATGACATTGTAACAGACGCTAAGACTGGTAATACAGAGAAAAACCAAAGCTTTAACCCTATCTTTATGATGTCAAATTCAGGCGCTCGTGGTAACCAAGACCAAATGCGCCAGCTTGCAGGCATGCGTGGTCTTATGGCCAAGCCTTCAGGTGAAATTATTGAAACACCCATCACCTCAAGTTTCCGTGAAGGATTATCAGTATTACAATACTTTACCTCAACACACGGTGCTCGTAAGGGTCTTGCTGATACTGCATTAAAAACAGCAAACTCAGGTTACCTTACTCGACGCTTAGTTGACGTTGTACAAGACGTAATTGTAGCAGAGCGTGATTGTGGAACTGTTGATGGTGTTGAATTGACACATATTCGTGACGGTGGTGATATTAAAAGCCGCCTTTCAGAAAGAGCACTTGGACGTGTTCTACTTTACCCAGTGGAAGACCCAGACAATGAGGGGCAAATTCTTTTACCTGAAAATACCCTTATTGATGAACAAGCTGCGCAAATTATTTCAGATAGTGGCATCAATTCTATTATGGTACGCTCAGCCCTTACTTGTCAGTCAGGGCGTGGTATCTGCTCCCTATGCTATGGTCGTGACCTAGCACGTGGGCATTTGGTAAATATTGGTGAAACTGTTGGTATTATTGCAGCCCAATCCATTGGTGAGCCTGGTACACAGCTTACAATGCGTACCTTCCACATTGGTGGTACAGCTTCTAGTACAATTGAAAAAAGTACCTATGAAGCTCAAAATAATGGTCGTGTAGCCCTAACACGTGTGCGTGCTGTTACCAATAGAAACGGTGTGTCATTGGTTCTTGGCAAAAGTGGTCAATTAACTATAGTTGATGCACAAGGGCGTGAACGTGAAAAGTATTTCTTACCAAATGGTGCGCAAATACATGTTAAAGATGGTGATGAAGTAAGCAAGGGAACCAAACTTGCCGAATGGGATCCGTTCAACGAACCATTTGTTGCTGAAGTTGGTGGTGTAATTAAGTTTACTGATATTGTTGACGGTAAAACCGTACAAGAAAAAGTTGACGACATTACACGCCAAGCTACACAAACCATCATGGAATATCGTACAACTAACTTTAAGCCAACTATTTCTGTATGCGATGATAAAGGAAATGTAAAAATGCGTGGCGAAATTGCCAACGCTGCCAACTACAGCTTACCTGTTGGTTCCATTATCATGGTACGGGATGGTTCAAGCATTGAAGCCGGTGACATTATTGCTCGTAAACCGCGTGAGACTTCAAAAACCAAGGACATCGTTGGTGGTTTACCACGTGTTGCTGAATTATTTGAAGTGCGTAAACCTAAAGATATGGCTGTTGTCTCTGAAATATCAGGTACAGTTGCTTATGCCGGTGAAGCCAAAGGAAAACGTAAACTTATTGTTACCCCTGATGTTGGCGATACTAAAGAATATCTTGTACCAAAGGGTAAACATATTACCTCGGCTGATGGCGATTTTGTTGAGGCAGGTGACAGCCTTACAGAAGGCTATCCAGAATTGCATGATATTTTACGCACCCGTGGCGAAAAATATTTGGCACGCTATCTTGTTGACGAGATTCAAGAAGTTTACCGTTTCCAAGGTGTTGGAATTGACGATAAACACATTGAAGTTATTGTACGTCAAATGCTTAAGAAAGTTTCCATCACTGATGCTGGTGAAACAAGCTTCTTAGTAGGCGAGCAAGTAGATAAGATTGAATTTAAAATAGAAAATCAAAAAGCAGTGGCAGAAGGTAGAACGCCAGCTACAGCTGAGCCAATGGTGCTTGGTATTACTCAAGCATCTTTGACTACATCTTCATTTATATCGGCGGCTTCTTTCCAAGAAACCACTAAGGTACTAACTGAAGCAGCCCTTAAGGGTAAGCTTGACTATCTTCGTGGCCTAAAAGAAAATGTCATTGTAGGACGTTTAATTCCAGCAGGTACAGGTTACCGTGAATATGTTAACAGTGACATAAACGTACCTGATCAAAAAGAACGTCCTAATAAATTCCTCGAAGAGCTTGAGGAAAACCCATTATTAGTTGATATAGCTAAAGATTAATTATAAAAAAGCCCTATTAACCATAGGGCTTCAGACGAATGACAAACCCCCTTAAGGGCGTTTGTGCCGCCTAAGCAAGCCAACACTAAAAAGGGCTTGCTTGGCAGTAAGTCACGAAAATCAATCGGTTAACGGCTAAGCAAAGCTTCGCCTACTCTTGATTTATCGGTCGTACTGACTTTGTCAGCACTCTCAAAGCCCTATTAACCATAGGGCTTCAGACGAATGACAAACCCCCTTAAGGGCGTTTGTGCCGCCTAAGCAAGCCAACACTAAAAAGGGCTTGCTTGGCAGTAAGTCACGAAAATCAATCGGTTAACGGCTAAGCAAAGCTTCGCCTACTCTTGATTTATCGGTCGTACTGACTTTGTCAGCACTCTCAAAGCCCTATTAACCATAGGGCTTTTTTATATATTTTTAATACTCACCATAAAGGAAAAAATGCAATTTCATTATTCTATATCGAAAGACATTGCCGCAGTAATTCTTAGTGGTGGCCTGTCTACACGTATGGGAAGAGATAAAGCAATCTTACAGCCTTATGGTGATTGTGAACCAGATTTGCTTGCCAGAACAAACCTAATTCTTACAAAATATTTTACTAAGATATGGGTTTCTTGTGCACAAAATAAGCCAAGACTTGGTTATGATTGTCTCATAGACGAGTTCAATTGTATTGGTCCAATATCAGGTATTTACGCAGGTTTGCGTGCAGCCCATGAGGCTAAAATCAAAGCTATATTGGTACTTGCTTGTGACCTACCACTTATAAATGATCAACTAATAACAAACCTTATTACAGCACGTCACGAACACCGAAGCACAAAACAAGATACATATAATTTAATGACTACTTTTTACCATGAAGAAAGTCAAAATATTGAAGCTCTTGCTTCCATTTATGAAGTTGATGCTTTGCCACTTTTTAAAAAAGCCATTGAGCAAGGTATTCGTGCCCCACGCCTTGTTATACTTGAGCATCAACGGACACTTATTTCGTGTACACCAAATATTACCCAGGCACTATTTAACCTTAATACTGCTGCTGAATATGTAGAATTTAAAAAAAATTATCAAAAATAAATATGCAGGATTCTTAATATATAAAACACAAAATAATAAAATAGCATCCTTTATTCACTTAGTCTTAATTCAATATCTCTAACAGCATTAACCCTAAAACTACGCCAAACTTTATCAATGCGTACCATGCCTGGTGCTGCATTACGCATAGGTTTTACATGGCGCGCTTCTGCACAGATAATCTGCGCTTGTGTATTATCTTTTTGCCAGCTTTTTATTGCAGCAAGGGCAGCAGCCTCATTCAAAGTATTTTCAGAAATTTCTTGCCCACTAAAATGTCGTCGAATTATACAATGTGACCCAGGCCCACCCTCCACATGTAACCATAAATCATGAGCGGCAGCCATGCGCAAGGCAGCCCAATTACCCTTGGCATCCTTACCACGCAAAATCAAAAATTTATCTGTACTATAAAAAGCTTCAACACCTTTTGGCAGTACAATAGTTTTTGTATTTTTTACATGATGCTCTGGCTTTATGTCTACATTACCAGCAAGCACTGCATGCATGGTATTTTTTAAATCATGCAATTGCTGCTGCAACTTATCACGACGCTTTGCAAGAAAGCTAAAACCTCGCCTACCTCGCCCAGCTTGATGAAAAAATATTTGCATATTTGCGCTTAAACTATATCTTGGATCAAGTTTAATTACGCCATGCTTTGGATCATCGGTTTCAATGCATGACATTTTAACATCAGGGTCATACTGCCACATAATATTTTGTAATGCTAAGCCGAGAGCTTGCATGTCTACAAGCCCTTGCAAACGTACTTCTTCCTCTTGTAATTTATGTAGCAAACGCTCAAGGCGTGCGATTTCTCGTTTATGCGGCGTTGCTTTAACATTTCGTTCTTTTTGTGCTGCCACACCAAGTACAAGGGCATCACCCAATAAAGATGTTGCAACAATTGGATCATCAAATACCTGTTCTGAACGCTCGTTTACTAAAGCCTTAGGTAGTGGCCAAGCTAGTATTTCCGCTTCTGCCCCTTGTCCATATACAAAAACATCTCCGCCGCCATGCTCTAAGTCCATCAACAGGGCTTCTAAATCAAGTTTATCCAAATGCGGAATAACGCGTCTTAAGTTTGGCGTAAGCATAGGCCATTGCTTCCAGTGGCTATCTGCCAAATGCAAAATATCTTGTGGCCAGAGTATTTGTGCATCATCTGGTGGCAAAGTTGGGCAAGCACCTTGCACTAACGATAAACCATCACGCAAATCAAGCACAAGCCAAGTTTCTTGATTACTTGGTACACCATTAACTACATCTGAACGAAAAAGCAGCAACAAACGTCGATTAAGCCAATCCAAACTACAAGACACAATGCGCCGACCGGCACAATATTTACGAAGCCGCATAATTTGCGCAGTTGGAGGCGCACTTACAGTTGGTCTTTGTCTTGCAAAGTATAAAAAAGGTGTTTTGCGCGATGCCTTTAGCACTAAGTGTTGCTTACGTTTTTGTGCATAAATACTTAGCACAAAGACATGCTCAGCTGGGCTTTGTATCTTTTCTAGACGAGCACCCTCAAGCATTGGGCATAAGGCTTGGCCAAAACGGCGAAAAACATGTGCATCCATAAAGCACTAAGGTTTCCTAAACCATACACCAGAATAGTCACAAGGTGTTAGCTGCAAATCTAAACCACGATCTTGCATAAATTCATGCACAGCCTTACGGCAACCATCCCAATGACCATAGTCATCAATTTGTACATAAGCACCAGTAACAAGATTATCGTAAAGATTTAATAAAATGTCTCTTGTAGAAGTGTACCAGTCACCATCCATATGTAAGAGGGCAATATTACCCATCTGTTCTTTCCATTCCGGTAAGGTATCACAAAAGTAACCCTTTACAATAACGAGTCTATCAGCAGCACCAAGATTATTACAAATCCCGTGTACTGATGAGGTCGGCGCAGCACAAGTACCAGTCCCCCAATTGCTCTGCTCTGCTTGTACACCTCGGTGTACATCGTTTTCACCTGATGGAGGCATGCCACTATAACTATCACAAGCAAAAATTTTGCGCCCAGTCGTATCATAATTTTTTAGCACCCATGCCAATAAGCCACTGCTGCCACCGCCTGCTACACCACACTCCACAAAATTGCCTCCAAGGTTACTAGTGCAAACATTCTTGGCATTGGTAAATAGTGACTGTAGACGCTCAGGCCCTACCATAGTATATGGTTGGATTTTGGGGTATAGAGCTTGAAATTCATCATCTATAAATATTTGATTTGATA
>CAYJPT010000064.1:0-12414 GCA_964372165.1 uncultured Desulfovibrionaceae bacterium
GCAAGCTGCCTTGGCAGTAAGACACGAAAATCAATCGCTTGCGTTGCTCTCTATAGCCGTAAGGTTCGCTTTGCTCACCTAACGGCTACGGCTTCGCCGCCCTTCGGGTAGGACTCTTGATTTATCGGGTCGTTCTGACTTTGTCAGCACTCTGTATTACTTACGTAATCCTAATTTTTCAATAAGGCTACGATAACGTTGCACATCTTTTTCTCTAAGATACTTAAGGAGTTTACGTCTTTGGCTTACCAATCTAAGTAGGCCGGTGCGTGAATGATAATCTTTTTTGTGTTCCTTAAAGTGTCCTGTTAAATCGTTGATACGTGCAGTTAAAAGTGCAATTTGCACTTCAGGGGAGCCAGTATCACCTTCGTGTTGAGCGTGCGCAACAATAACTTCTTTTTTTTGTTCAGCATTCATAACCACAGCAGTACTCCAATATGTTAAAAATTAGGGCAAAACAAAAAGTTTATGCCATCTTGTTCTATCAATCTGTACGTAACTAATGTTAATTACAAACGATAGGGCAAACCATACAAAGTATAATTTGCTTAGCTAACTCCAAAGTCCCCTCAAAATAGTCCAGCACATGCGCCCTTGAACTTCATTAACTTGTGCCAAGGCCAAAGGTTTTTTGGCATGGTCAAGTAATATAGCCTTATCATCAACATGTTGTGCATGATGTTGATTAATTACATCATCACATGTAGGACGATAAGCAATGGGCACACCTTGCATAACATATGTTTGCTCTTGCTTGCTTAGCTGTATAAGCGGCCAATGGGGCAAGGCAGACGTTATAGGCATTACCCATTCTTGCAAAGACTCAGGCTTTGCACAAATGCTTTCAAGATCTTTGGCAACTTCTAGACCAAAGGGGTGACTGTACTCTCGTGTAAGCTCTGCAAGGACTGCAGCACAACCAAGACGCATCCCCAAGCTGTGGGCCAGGGAGCGTATATAGGTGCCAGAACTGCATTCTACACGAAAGTTTACGTATGGTAGTGCCATGTCTAGTACTTCCACACGTGAAATATCTATGCTTTTTATTTTTTCCGGAGTTTCTTTTCCGGCTCGGGCAAGCTTATATAAAGGTTGCCCCTTATGTTTTGCAGCAGAGTAGGGTGGTACAGTTTGATTACTTTTACCATGCCAGTCTAAAATAGCTGCTTTAACTTCATCTTCAGTAATGTGTTGCCAAGCATATTCTGCAACAACATTGCCTTCTATGTCCCAAGTATCAGTTTGTTGCCCAAGACGCAAGCAACCTTTATAAATCTTTTTACCATCACTCATTAAGTGACCGGAAATCTTGGTAGCATGGCCTAACAAAACTAATAATACACCCTGAGCCATGGGGTCAAGCGTGCCCGCATGACCTATTTTTTTTTGCCCAAGTTTTTTTATAATGCTGATGCAGCGCGCTGAAGTTGGGCCATTTGGCTTATTGAGTACCAAAACACCATGCGCTTGCGGGACTATGTTAGCTTTGCCTTCAGGAAAATATTTTTTGAAAATATCTATAGACATTTTTACTTTGTATTTTCATCAAGCCATTTAGTCATGGCTGTTAAAATTATATCGCTGCTCTTAGCGAGATTATTTTTGAGTAAAGCACCGGCTGCATTGCGATGTCCACCTCCACCAAGTGGCGATACCATTTCTTGCACGTTGATATCTCCGGTTGAACGTAAACTTGCTTTGCATTGTTTTGGATTGTCTTCGCGTATCAATGCAACAGCCATAATACCACGTAAACGGCGTATATATTCGACTAATCCCTCTAAATCTTCAGCACGAGCATTAAATTTTGATAGCTGTTTTAAAGATACATTAACTAGAGCTATGCTCCCATTACGTTCAATACGAATTTTGCTTATGAGAGAACCCCAAAGATACATGCGATCTAAGGTCCAGCTATTATCCATGCGTTGTCGTACTTCTGCAATATTAAGACCTTCTTTAACTAAATGTGCAGCAAGCAGTAGTATTGGTTCTGATGTATTACCATAGCTAAAGCTACCAGTATCAGAGCTAATGGCGGCATAAATTGCCTCACCAATTTGATTTTTAAGGGGTACATTAAGTGCTGCTAAAATAGCAGCTACCATTTGTCCTGTAGCTGCCATATCTGTGTTGACCCAATTATCAATGTCACCAAAATGAGGATTTGATATATGATGGTCAATATTAATGCAGGGTAGGGCTGTTACTTCATTTGCTATACAACCTAGACGCTTTTCATCACCACAATCAAGTACTACAGCTAAATCCGGTTTAAATCTTATGGTGTTAAGACTTTTGTGAACTGTAGATGGAAGTGGCAACCAAGCTACATAATCCGGAACGTTAGAACTGTTGCATAAAGCAACAGTTTTACCAAGGCTTTTTAACCCATAAGCAAGTGCAAACATAGAACCTATAGCATCAGCGTCTGGGTTCATATGGCAGCTTATTAAAATACGCTTATGCTTAAGCAAATGCTCTGCAATGCTTTTGGCAGGTGCATAAATTGGATTATCAAATATATCCATGGTATTAAACACCATAAATTTTAACTTGCGGCATAAATTTCAAGCTCACTATATATCATTTCTTCAGGGCAAACAGCTTCCATCATGGCCAAGCACTTATCCATACGGCTTTGCAAATGTGCCTCGGCATTAGATACTGAAACAACAGCTAAACGCAAGCGGCAAAGTGAGTCGGCTGTGCCGGCTTCAGCAATTGCTACATTAAACTTATTGCGTACCTTTTGCTTAAGGCTGTTGGCAATACGCCTTTTACCCTTTAGTGAATCATTGCCATGTAAGGCATACTCTACTGTAAGCACAGCCATAAGCATATTCATACAAAACCTATAAAGTGGCAGCCTCTTCAATCATTTCAAAGGCTTCTATGACATCTCCAACTTTAATATCATTGTAGTTTTCAAGGCCGATGCCGCATTCATAACCTTTAAGAACTTCTCTAGCATCGTCTTTGAAGCGTTTAAGGGAGCTGATTTTACCTGTATAAACCACAACACCATCACGTAATAGGCGTACACCGGCATTGCGTGTTACTTTACCGTCTGCCACGTGACAACCTGCAATGACACCAATTTTGGGTACACTAAAGGTATCACGTACATCTGCTTGTCCAAGGTATTGCTCACGCTGTACAGGGGCTAACATGCCTTGCATAGCACTTGTAATATCATCACCAAGTTTGTAAATAATATCATAGAAGCGTATATCAACATTTTCTTGTTCAGCAATGTCTTTAATTTTAGCCGTTGGGCGTACATTAAAGCCAATAATAATTGCTTGTGAGGCTGAGGCAAGTAATATGTCAGATTCAGAAATTGCCCCTGCTCCACCATGAACAACATTAATACGAACTTTGTCAGTACTTTTCTTGTTTAAGGCTTCGGTAATGGCTTCAAGTGAGCCTTGTACGTCAGCTTTTAATACTAAGTTAAGAGTTAAAGCTTCTTTATCTGAAACATTTCGTGCAAGGAATGTTTCTAAGGTTACTTTTGATTCCTTAGCTAAATGACGCTCACGCTGTTTGATAGATCTTGTATCAGCAATACGACGAGCCAATTTTTCATCTGCAACGCAGACAAATTCTTCACCAGCTTCTGGTACTCCGTCAAAACCTTGCACCTCAACAGGTATTGCAGGGCCCGCTTCTTTAACTTTTTTGCCTTGGTCATTAAACAAAGCTCTAACACGACCTGAGAAAACACCACAAACAAAGGTATCCCCTTGGTGCAATGTGCCTTCTTGTATAAGTACGGTTGCTACAGGGCCGCGGCCTTTATCTAATTTTGCTTCAACAATGCGTCCACGTGCAGGCTTGTTGGGATTAGCTTGTAGCTCTAATATTTCTGCTTGCAAGGCTACCAACTCCAACAGTTCGTCAAGTCCGGCACGACTTTTTGCAGAAACTTTAGCAGTAATGGTATCGCCGCCCCAATCTTCAGCCTGTAAGCCAAGCTCAGCAAGTTCGCGCAAAACTCTATCAGGGTCAGCACCTTCTTTATCCATTTTGTTAACTGCTACCATGATTGGTACATTTGCGGCTTTGGAGTGGTTTATGGCTTCACGGGTTTGCTCCATGACGCCATCATCAGCTGCCACAACTAGAATAACTAAGTCTGTAACTTGTGCACCACGTGCACGCATGGCAGTAAAAGCTTCGTGACCTGGTGTATCAAGGAAAACAATTTCTCCGCGCTTGGTACGCACATGATATGCACCGATATGTTGTGTAATACCACCTGCTTCACCACCTGTCACATTTGACTTGCGTATGGAATCAAGTAGCGATGTTTTACCGTGGTCAACGTGACCCATAATTGTTACTACAGGTGGACGTGGGCGCAAGTCTTCTGCTTTATCGGCTTCAGTTGGGATTAGATAATCATCTTCAGAAAAACCAGCCTTTTCTACTTCATATTCAAATTCAGCAGCAACTAATGTTGCAGTTTCTATATCCAAAGATTGGTTTATGGTAGCCATAACACCTAAATTAAACAGCACTTGGATAATTTCATGAGCTTTAAGACCCATTTGATGTGCCATGTCTGATACCCTAATGGCCTCAGTTACACGAATTTTACGCTTGGCAGCCTTTAAGGGTTGAGTAGTATTTGCTTGGTTTTGGCGTGAATCTTTGTTCTTACGCTTACCTTTATGTGAACGACCAATTCTTTGAGCATGCTCATCATCATGTCCAAAACGTCCAAAATCACCACTTTGTTGAAATTCTACTGTGCGGCGACCTTTCATGCGTTTTTTCTTGCTTTGTCCTTCGCCTGCATCTGGGGTTACAAGATTAACATCTACATTAGGAGTGGTATTTTGTCTTGGAAAACGCGCTCCACCTTCTCTATTACCGGCAGGACCAGCACTGCGACCTGGTTGTTGTTGACCTGGGCGAGATGGACGCGGGCCTCTTGCGCCTGCGCCTGCTCCGGTACCTGCTCCGGTACCAGGTCTGGCACCAGGTCTGGCAGGACGTGCATTATCTTTATTATCCTGCCTTGGTTGACGCTGTTGCTCAGCAGGATTAAAAGTTGGTCGTGATATAACGCGTACTTGTTGCACTTCTTCTTGCACTATACGTTTTTTGGGTCCACGTTCACGCTTTTTATTTTTTGGAGCAGGAGTACCTTCACCTGTGTTGGCATTTTCTTTATTTTCTTTAGGTTCATCGTCATTGCGCGCTACAATGGTAGGAACAGATGATCCTTCAGGTGCGGCTGATGCATCTGGTGTAGTGGAACGCGGAGCTTTTTGTGTAGTTGTGTCTTTTACTACATCTTCAGCAACTACTACTTTGCTTTGTTCTGCATCAATTACTTGAGGCTCACTTGGGGGTGATTGTTCTTCTGTTTTAGTTATTTTGGCAGCAACATCATCAGCGTTGCTAACAGGCACAGCTTCCTCTTGCACCACAGGCTTTGTTACAATGCGTGCAGCCGGCACTTGCTTTGCTTGAGTATTAGCTTTTGCAGAGGATTTTTTGGGTGGTGTTTTTTTCGTAGTAACTTTTTCTGTGCTGTCTGAAGCTTCTGATACTTCTTTGTCTACAGAAGTTTGCTCAACTACGACTTCATCATTTTTTTGCTCTACAGCTGCTTCTTGAGTATTGGGAGTATTTGCACGGCGGCGTACTATAACATTGCCACGCCCTTTGTTTTTTACATGATTGCGCACACGCTCAATATCTTCACCACTGATGGTGCTAGTACTAGCTTTTGCATCAATACCAAGCTGCTGAATACTCTTAGCAAGCTCTTTAGTGTCAACATTTAATTCTGTTGCCAAATCTTTTACAGTCATTTTATCCTTCATCACTTTATACTCCCCTTGCGCCGTGTTTTCCCGACTTTGTAGAGAGAAACTTTTTCTCTACATGTAGTATGTTTACACACATACCACCCCCTACCCGGAGCAACTTGGCGCATATCACCTTCAAGCTTATCCTGCGTATTTACGGTGTAACGTGTAAGTTCAGCCTTGGTAAAGCGCTGTCGACATATGATACACATGCGTATTGGCATGTGCTGCATCTATGCTTTGTCCTCTTCTTGGTCACTGTCCGTATTGTCTACTGGCGCAAGAAATTGAATTGCTGAGCGTAAATCTGCAATACGTACTTCACTTAAAGCTAAATCTTGAGCTAATTGCTCGTCACTTGCGTCACGTAATTTTTCAATGGACTGGTATCCGGCAGCTACTAAAGCTTCGATGGATACTTCCGCTACAGAAGCTAATTGTTCAAGTCCACGTCCAATGGCATTGGCTTCATTATAACGGGTCTCTGTGAATATATCTATTTTCCAGCCAAGTAACTTAGCGGCTAGTTTAACATTTTGTCCTTTGCGTCCAATGGCATTGGTTAGTTGATCATCAGGGACAATTACTTCAAGTAAATTTGCTTCATCATCAACAATAATACGAGATGCCAGCGCAGGAGCAAGGGCATTACGAGCATATGTGGCAATGTCTGGACTCCATACTACAATGTCAATACGCTCACCACGCATTTCTTGAACTATATTTTGGATACGTGAACCACGCACCCCAACACATGCACCTACAGGATCTACATCACGCTCACGTGATAGCACAGCTACCTTTGCGCGCGAACCTGGATCTCGCGCAACACCCATGATTTGTACTGTATTGTCATCGACTTCTGGTACCTCACGGCGGAAAAGTGCTGCCATATAATCTCTATGTGCTCTTGAAATAATTACTTGCGGACCACGCCCTTCACGACGCACATCAATAATGATAGCCTGTACACGGTCACCACGTTTGTAATGTTCACGTGGAATTTGCTCATCCTTAGGTAATAAAGCTTCTGTGCGGCCAAGGTTAATAACCCAGCCACCCTTGTCACGACGCTGCACAATACCTGAAACAATTTCGTTAATACGATCTTTGTATTCTTCAAAAATAATGCCTTGCTCAGCATCACGCATACGCTGAATAATAACTTGTTTAGCAGATTGAGCTGCAATGCGTCCTAGGTCTTCCATCTTGACTCGAAAGCCCATTTCATCATCAATATTTACTGAAGGATCATGTGTGCGTGCTTCTGTTAGTTCAATTTGTGTGTCTGGGTTTGCAACGTCATCATCTTCCATAACTATCTTAAATTGATATACTTCGATGTCTCCAGTGTCGTCGTTATATGTGACTTCAATGTCCATGTTTTCATCAAAACGACGCAAAACCGATGTGCGCACCGCCTCTTCCAAGGTGTCAATGAGCATATTACGGTCAAGACCTCGATCTTTGCTAATTTGATCAATGGCTTTTTTTAGTTCAAGATTCATGATGCCTCCAGATTATTCCTTCATATAATAGGAAAATCAATTCTATATTAACAGGAGTTTAAGCGTCCTTACGCTTTTTTCCAGGTTTTTCAGGTTTTGTAAAAACATGGACACGCACAGCCTTGCGTATACTTTCCCACATAAAATCCATAGGGTGAAATTGATCTGCATGTTCAACATTTAAGCAAATGCTATTATCACTGGTACTTAGTAATTTTCCACTAAACTTTTTTCGACCTGTGGCAAATTGAGGTAATTGCTCAGTTTGTGGTAAAAAATCTGCAAGTACTATTTCTATGTTATCCCCAATGAAGTCAGTCATTTGCTCCAATTCGAAAAATGGGCGAGTAAGGCCTGGGCTTGAAACTTCAAGCACATAGGCTGAAGAAAAGATGTCTTCTACCTCAAGGGCAATGCCTACAAGACGTGAAATTTTGGCGCATTGATCTACAGTTGCTGAATGCGCTTGCATATCATCACTTTGATTTTGCTCTAATTGCTCATCATGTTCATTTTTTTGTACATCAACAAAAATACGTACAATGGGGCGACCGGATTGCAACACATCTATTCCCCAAAGTTTTAGTCCAAAAGACTGCACTACTGGTTCTGTAATAGATTGTAATACTTCAAAAATATTTTTTTTACTCATAATATTAAAACAAAAAAAAGGACGCCTTATGCAAGGCACCCCGTTATGAACATTTGTCCTCTAGCAGGATGAACAAAAGCGTATAAAAGCAACAAAAATCCCAACGCTTTCGCCCTAAAGCGTAGGCACAATATCTATCTATGATGAATGTGTCAAGTTATTTTTGTGATAAAATAGTAGGCACTGAAAAGCTATGCAACTTGTTGTCATCGCAACATTAAAGCATCAAAAGTCTACAAAAAAATTGCAAATGTAGTTGATTAAGTTTGTCCCCTTGAAGCAGATGTATTGCTCCAAGGGGACATTATATTATACTTGTTGTTGTGGTCTTCTTGCTTTAGCAAAAAGCTCACGTCTTGTAAGTGGTTTCACCTCAGCAACAGCTTTTGGGAATATGTCTACAGGAGTGTATGGGAATAAATAAACCACACGTACTGAATCAATATCACCAAGTTGTGCTTGCGGGTACTTAGGCAAAACTTCTTTAAGTCTATTTTGCGCAAGTAATTTTATTTCTTCTTCGTCACCAAAAGTCATGGCGCCGGTTGGGCAAGTTAGTACACAAGATGGTAACTTACCCTCTTGTACACGGTCATTGCACATATCGCATTTTACAATGATTTTATCTGCACGTTGACGTGGTATGTCATATGGGCAAGATTCACGCACATAAGCGTAGTCAGCACTCTTGGTATTTTCCGTAAAGATTACTGCGCCTGTATTTTCATCTTGAATAATTGAACCATCGTCAGCAGCATAAAGGCAAGGCGGATCAACGCAATGGCGGCACTGCTCAGGAAAGAATATCCATTCAACTTTGTCTTTACCATCAGGATATATTTCTTTAAAGTGCACCAGTTTATAAGTTGTTTCTGATAACTCCTTGGGGTTTTGGTGTGAACCCCAATTTGTGGTTTTTTCTGCGGGAAGGTCTTTCCATTGCTTACAAGCAACTTGGCAACCTCTACACGCAGTGCATAGAGTTAAATCAACAAAAAAAGCCTTCATAATTACACCACCTTTTCGATGTTTACCATAAATGCCTTACTTTCCGGAATGCCAACATTGGGGTCACCAACGGCAGGGGTAAGTAAGTTGGCTGAGTCTCCACCATCTTGGGGGTTGTGCCAGCCAAAGTGCCATGGGAATCCAACCATATGTACAGGTTGACCCTTAATCATAAATGGTTGTATTCTTTCACTCACAATGGCAACAGCCACTACCTCTCCACGTATGGATGAGATCTTCACTTTATCACCATTGGCAATGCCACGTAGCTTAGCAAGATCAGTGCTTATTTCCGCAAATAGTTGTGGTTCGCACTCAAGAAGCCAAGGCATACGACGGGTCATAAGACCGGTTTGCCAATGTTCAGTTACGCGGTAAGTAGTGCCGACAAAGGGGTATTTTTTCATATCCTTGGAAAGTTTAACACCCTCTGCAATGAAAGCCACAGGGCTATTAAATTGCTTTGAGAATGGATGCTCAGTAACTGGGCTTTCCATTGGTTCGTAATATTCTGGCATAGGGCCATCGGCTAGGCCTTGTCCAAAGAGTGTGCCATGACCATTAGCACGCATAATGAAAGGATGACGAGTGCCCGGTGCACCGCCACCATCAATAACGTCACCAACCCATTTACCATCTTCCCACTTTACTACTGCTTTGTCCTTATTGTAAGGTTGTCCGTTAGCGTCAACAGATGCGCGATTGTAAACAATACGTCTGTTAACAGGCCAAGCAAAGGACCAGTTGGGGTAGAGGTTGATGTTGGCTTGCATTTCAGTTTGGCTTGCATCACGCCTTGCCATTAAGTTGCCTGCTTCAGGCCAAGACCCAGCGTGTAACCAGTTGCCACTGGCGGTTGAGCCGTCATTTTGCAGTACCACAAAGTTTGGTACTTGTGTACCTGCTTTATATACTTTGTCACCAATTTTTACATCTTTTACAAAGTAACCATTCATAAGTTTGGCTACCTTAGAGGCAGAAAATAGATGTCCATCACCCCACATGTCAACACCAAGGTTTACAATGGGTTCAGGATATGCGCCACCTTCTGCTTTGTATAATTTTTGTAATTCTTTGGCTATCCAGTAAATCATTTCACCATCAGGCTGTGTGCCTTCTTTGGGCTTTGGTCCTGCATAACGCCATTGCATCCAACGTCCTGAGTTTACAACTGAGCCTTCTTTTTCGTTAAAGGCAGCGCAAGGAAGGAAGAACACTTCAGTTTTAATGGATTCAGGTGTCATGCCTGGGCCTTTCCAGAAAGATGATGTTTCATTTTCATAAAGGTTTACATTAACAAGCCAATCTAGCTTGCCTAAACCATTACGAGCTGTATTAACATCAGGTCCTCCGCAAGTTGGGTTCATACCCCATGCAAATAAACCTTTAAGGTTACCCTTGGCAATTTCGGTTATAATACTCATCCAATAGTAATCAGTCATTTTTACATTGGCATCAGCTTTAGGGAAGTAATGGAAAGCATCAGCTACATCATTGTTAGGATATAAACTTTTGATGAAGCTTGCTGCATACTTACCACGATGCTGCCACCAGTTAACACTTTTGGGATCGTTTGATACCGGTGTTGTGGCTTTAACATATGATGCAAAGTCTTGATGTGAAGATTTTACAACCGGTAAATATCCCGGATATATGTGTGATAAAAGCCCTTGGTCAGTTGAACCTTGTACGTTTGACTCACCACGCAAAGCATTAACACCACCACCGGCAATACCAATATTACCAAGTAGTAATTGTATCATTGACATGGTACGAATATTTTGTACCCCATAAGTATGTTGAGTCCAACCCATAGCATACATAATGGTACCGGCTTTGTCTGGTTTTCCTGTGGCTGCATAAGATTTGAATATTTCAGTCAAATCTTTTTTAGAAACGCCTGTTATACTTGAAACATTGTCCAAGTTATAACGCTCATAATGTTTTTTCATTATGTTAATGACACATTGTGGATTGGTAAGTGTTTCGTCACGTAAAGGAACTTTTTTGTCATCAACTTGGAAAGCCCATTTAGAGCGATCATAGCTTCTTTTTTTAGCATCATACCCAACAAATAAGCCATCGTTAAATGCATACTCTTCGTTAACAAGGAAAGCAGCATTGGTATAATTGCGCACATATTCATCAAAATACAATTTATTATCCAAAATGTATTTGATTAAACCGCCAAGGAATGCAATGTCACTACCGGAACGAATATGTGCATGCATATCACAGCGGGCTGATGTACGTGTAAAGCGTGGGTCTACGTGAATAACTTTAGAACCCTTTTTTTGTGCTTTGGTAACCCATTTAAAAGAAATGGGGTGATTTTCTGCCGCATTTGAGCCCATAATAAGAATGCAATTAGCATTTTCAATATCAGCCCAGTGGTTGGTCATACAACCGCGTCCAAACGACTCTGCCAGAGCCGCTACAGTGGAGCTGTGTCAGAGACGGGCTTGGTGCTCAATATATATAAGCCCAAGTGAACGCATAAGTGCTTGTAATGTCCAGCATTCTTCCGTATCAAGTGCTGCAGAACCAAATGATGCCATGGCTAAGGTACGATTTACCATATCACCCTTGGCATTTTTTACCATAAAGGACTCATCACGGGTTTTTTTGATGCGTTTTGCAATCTCTTTGATGCTCCATTCCCAACTTACCTCTTTCCATTCAGTGGAGTTGGGCGCTCGATAAAGCGGCGTTTTTGGCCGCGCATCGTTTTCAGCAACCTGTATGGAAGCAGCACCTTTAGCACAAAGACTACCCTGATTAATCGGGTGGTCTGGGTCACCTTCTATATTGACCGTTCTATCTGTAACATGCCCTTTGGCTTTATCACCTGTATGCACAAGTAGGCCGCAACCCACAGCACAAAAACAGCAGATAGAGGTCGTAAGCTTTGTCCACTGAAGCTTTGCTTGTGCAGCTTTTGCCATAACTGGCTTTAAGCTAACACTAAGGCCGGCAACGCCAATGGCAGTTGCAACTGAGCCTAGCTTCAAAAAGCTACGTCTTGAAATACTCATAAGATTTCCTCACAAAAGTATTTGGTTATTAGTTACTACTTATTAAAAATAAGTGACAATTTTGTTACTTTAGTTTTTGACTTTTGTAAAGAAAATGACAGAATAAAAAGTTTTTCAGATGGGACTGTTTAAGTAAATGCACAATATATTTTTTGACTTGTTGATTTAATCAGCGTTTTCTTGAGTAAATGCTGGTTTATTCTGCAAGCAGAATAAACCAGAAAGGCACACTGCCTTCATTCGCCCTGTGGGACGCAAAAAAACGTGGTTTTTTGCTCTCATTTGGCGTGCAAAGTAGGCACAATTGCCTACTTTGTAGTAAACGCACAATATATTTTTTGATTTGTTGATTTAATCAGCGTTTCCTTGAGTAAATGCTG
>CAYJPT010000065.1:0-12376 GCA_964372165.1 uncultured Desulfovibrionaceae bacterium
CAGTGTGCCTTTCTGATTTATTCTGCTTGCAGAATAAATCAGCATTTCCTTAAGTTAGTATTATGGAGGTCTAGTGACTACATTACTTCAAACTCCTTTGACCCAGTGGCATATTGCTAATGGTGCAAAAATGGCAGGATTTGCCGGCTTTGATATGCCTATCCAATATACAGGCATTTTGGCTGAGCATGAACATACCCGTAAAATAGCATCAGTATTTGATATATGCCATATGGGTGAATTCACAATAAAGGGTCAAGGTGCTTCAGAGGCCCTTGCTAAAGCCGTTACGCATAATTTAGATACCTTGAAGATTGGTAAATGCCGTTATGGCTTTTTATTAAATGAGCAAGGTAATATCTTAGATGATCTTATTGTTTACCGTATGGGCGATGATGACTTTATGTTAGTAGTTAATGGTGCTTGTGCAGAAAATGATTTTAATACATTAAAAGAACGTATGCCAAGCCATGTTGAGCTGCAAGATATTTCATCTGATGTGGCCAAAATTGACTTGCAAGGTCCTGAGTCTTTGGCTGTATTAGAAACAGTTCTTGCTAAAACATTTACACATTTAGCATATTTTTCTTTTGAAGAAGTTGATTATAATGGTTACAAAATTATAGTAAGCCGCACCGGTTATACTGGTGAATTGGGCTATGAATTGTACTTACCCTGGAGCAATGCTCTAAGTTTATGGGAAAATCTTTTGAACGATGAGCGTGTTAAACCTGCCGGACTAGGTGCAAGAGATACCTTACGTCTTGAGTCTGGCTTGCCTCTTTATGGGCATGATTTAGATGATGCACACAATCCAACAGAGGCTGGAATGGGTAAAATGCTTACAAGTACTGCTTCATATGTGGGGCATGAGCATGTGGGGGAAGTGCGGCAAGTGCTTATTCCACTGCGCATTGATGGACGTCGTGCTGCAAGGCATGGTGATGTACTTTGCCTTGCAAATGGTGATGAGGTGGGAATTGTCACAAGTGGTTCGTTTGCTCCTTCGCTTGGATATGTGATTGCACTGGCTTGGCTTAGTGCCGATTATGCTCAAGAAAAGGAATTTATTGTAAAATCAGCACGTGCGTCTTTACAGGCTCAAGTGGCAACATTGCCATTTTATACTGCAGGAACTGCACGAAAAAAACTATCATAACAATCAATTAAATACTTGGAGGTATATATGTCAAATCCAGCAGATCTTTTATATGATAAGACCCACGAATGGGTACGCATTGAGGGTGAAGAGGCAGTTATTGGTATAACACATTTTGCGCAAGACTCCTTAGGTGATATTACTTACATTGATTTACCTAGTGAAGGCACTGTGTTAAGCACTGGTGACGAATTTGGTTCTATTGAGTCAGTTAAGGCTGCCAGTGAATTATATTCACCTGTTAATGGTGAAGTTATTGCCGCCAATAATGATTTGAATGCTACACCGGAAGTAGTAAATAGCAGCCCGTATACTGATGGATGGATGCTGCGCATTAAGCTTTCTAGTAAGCCTGAAGGTTTAATGGATGCCAAAGCTTATGAAGCTTTTTGTGCTGAGCAAGCTTAGTCTTTTTTGATATTTATGCCCGTGTTGGGCTTAAAATTTTGATTTTTAACTATTTCAAGATTTATTAACGCGCCCTACACGGGCCAAGCCATATAGGTGGGTACATATGCCCTTTATTCCTCATACTTCAAACGAAATTGAAGAAATGCTTGCACGCATTGGCGTGAAAGCCATGGACGACCTTTTTGCAGATATCACACCAGATATGCGCCCTAAATCATACGACATGCCAAATGGTTTAAGTGAGATTGATGTTTGTGCATATTTTGAAAATCTTGCTGCAAAAAATAATGCGCAATCCATTAGTTTTTTGGGAGCTGGTTTTTATGACCATGCCATTCCAACAGCTGTTGGCGCATTAAGTTCACGTAGTGAATTTTATACCTCTTATACTCCTTATCAGCCTGAGTCATCACAAGGTACTTTGCAGGCTATTTTTGAATATCAGACTGCTGTGACACGCCTTTTTGATATGGATTGTGCCAATGCATCTGTTTACGATGGAGGTTCGGCACTTTTTGAATCCATGATGATGGCAGCTCGCCTGACTAAGCGCAAAAAAATGGTTTATGATGCTGGTATTAATCCTATTTGGCGACGCATGATGGTAGACTATTGTGCTTTTTTGAATATCGATTTGGTGGAAGTTGCACATAAAAATGGCCGCGCAGACATGCAAGCTTTAAAGGCTGCCATTGATACTGATTGTGCCGCTGTTTTGGTGCAAAATCCAAATTTCTTTGGTTCAATCGAGGATTATAGTGAATTGTTTGCTCATGCAAAACAACAAAAAGCACTTTCAGTTATTTCGGTATATCCTGTTATGCAAGCAGTAATGAAAACTGCTGGAGAAATGGGAGCCGATATAGCCGTTGCAGATGGGCAAGCCTTAGGTTTACCACTGTCTTTTGGTGGCCCATATCTTGGCATTATGACTTGTAGCAAAGAGTATATTCGTCAATTTCCCGGCCGTATTGCCGGGCGTACAGTAGATGTAGACGGCAAAACCGGATATGTGTTGACCTTGCAAGCAAGGGAACAACATATACGTAGAGCAAAGGCCACATCAAATATTTGTTCCAATCAGTCACTTTGCGCTTTACGTAGTCTTATGTATTTGTCGCTTCTTGGGCCGCAAGGTCTTACACGTGTAGCTTTATTAGGTATGGAAAACTTACGCTACGCTGTTGAAAAATGGACAGCTTTACCAGGTGTTAGCTTGTTGAATGATGCACCATATGGTAATGAGGTGGCACTACGTTTGCCAGTACCTGCCGAGCAGCTTATAAATAAAATGTTAGAGCAAAATATTGCCATTGGTTTTCCTGTGGGTCGTTATTATGAAGGCATGGAAAATGTGCTACTCATGGCTTGTACAGAAAAGACCAGCTTAGAACAAATTGATACTGCCATTGGCAAAGTAAAAGGATTACTCTAATGAAAACACTTTATGATAAATCCGTTAGTGGGCGTGTGGGCTGGCTTCCAAAACCTGCGCAAAAAAGTGCTACAGATATGCTACCAGAAGCACTTGTGCGTAAAAGCCCTTTGAGACTGCCTGAACTTTCTGAATTAGATGTGGTACGTCATTTTACACTGTTATCCAAGCTTAATTTTGGAGTGGATAGTAACTTCTATCCCCTTGGTTCTTGCACAATGAAGTATAATCCAAAATTTACAGAAGCAGTTGCTGCAATGCCTGGATTTTCAAACTTGCATCCTGCCCTCGCTCAATTTGAGAATGGTGAAAAATTAACGCAAGGTGCACTAGAATGCATTTGGGACTTTGAACGCTTACTTTGCGAAATTACCGGTATGGATTCATATACATTGCAACCAATGGCCGGTGCGCATGGCGAATTTACTGGTGCTATGCTTATAGCTGCATATCATCGTGACAAAGGCAACAAAAAAACTAAAGTCATTTGTCCAGACTCAGCGCATGGCACAAACCCAGCATCAGCAGTACTTGCCGGATATGAAGTTATAAATATTGAATCTCGTGATGGCATTATTGATCCTGATGTTTTAGAGGCAGCACTTGATGAAGATGTGGCTGCGGTTATGATGACTTGCCCCAATACTTTAGGCTTGTTTGAAAATAATCTTCCTAAAATAGTTGAAAAATTACGCCGTATTGATGCACTATTATATTACGATGGCGCAAATATGAATGCAATTTTAGGTAAAATGCGAGTGGGCGACGTGGGTTTTGATGTTGTGCATTGGAATGTACACAAAACTCTAGCTACACCGCATGGTGGAGGTGGTCCGGGTGCTGGACCAGTAGGTGTTTCTGCACGTCTTACACCTTATATGCCTATTTCACGAGTGCAAAAGCGTGAAGACGGCACTTTTTATCTTGATTATAATCATCCAAAATCTATTGGCTATATTGCACCATTTTATGGCAGTTTTGGCGTATTAATCAAAGCATATGCATATGTTTTGCGCCTTGGTGGTGAAGGTTTGACACGAGTGGCTGAACATGCTGTGCTAAATGCTAACTATTTGAAGAAATTGGTTGAGCACTTTCTTGATGTGCCATATGCGCGTATTTGTGCACATGAGTTTGTTGCTTCAGCCCCTAACGGTGTTAAAGCTTTAGATGTGGCCAAGGGACTTTTGGATAATGGTTTTCATGCACCTACGGTTTATTTTCCGCTTATTGTACCAGAGTGTTTGATGGTTGAACCAACTGAAACAGAAAATAAACAGACATTAGATGAATTTGCTGCAGCTCTTGAAGAAATTGTTAAACTTGGCTTGAGTGATCCGGAAACATTAAAAAGTGCCCCTACAAAAACATCGGTGCGCAGACTTGATGAAACTGCAGCCGCAAGAAATATGGTACTTACTGAAGATATGGCATAAAAATTTTTACAAATTAGCTTTATAATGTTAGCCTTTTGCATGATAATTGTGCAAAGGGCTATTTACGTTGAAAAATTTAAGAATTCTGCACATCAAGAGTCCTGCACAATTACTTTTTCAGTATAATTTTGTGAAAATTGTAAAAAAAGTTTACAAAAAATTTACAGTGCAGGACTCAAAAATTTAAAAGTGTATATATTCAGTTGACGCTAAAAAAATGATAATTTACTGCAACAATATAATTAAGCGGATTAAACAGTATAATATAAAATGTTATAAACAATATATAAAATGCAACTTGCCGGAAAATTAGTAATATAAAAAATGATATTTTCATAAAACATACTGAAATAGCAGCATAAAATTATCATTGGTTGTGTGAGTTTGTTTATGTGCAAAAGATGCGTGAAAGTGTTATTTTAAATAGCAAAATGAAATTTTTGCAAGTTATTTTTCTTGCTTGTAAAATATTAAGTAGTAGAGTATCGTAGTCTTGTATTTAGGTTTTTAGTGCCCATTTCGCTAACCGCATTATTTTGGGAGATTATTGTGGCAAAAGTTTTAATTGTTGATGATTCTATTTTTATGCGCAAAGCTCTAGCAACATTGATAGAGAGTGACCCTACTATAAAGATTGTTGGTACTGCCAATAATGGAGAGGAAGCTCTCAAGAAAATTGATGAACTTGATCCTGATGTTGTAACCCTAGATATAGAAATGCCAAGAATGGACGGTTTGACAGCACTTGGTCATATTATGAGAACTAAGCCAAGGCCAGTTATCATGATAAGCTCCCTTACCGAAGAAGGTGCACAAGCAACTTTAAAAGCTATGGAGCTTGGGGCTTTGGACTTTTTGCCTAAGTCTTTAAGTGCTGAAGGTGATGTTTTTGGTAAGGAACTTACAAAAAAAATTAAGCTTTTGGCTAGAAGAAAACCGCTTATGCAGCTGCGGTTTGAAGCAAAAAAAACTGGTGCAAAACCAGGTCTTGGTGGTTTAACTTCAAAAAATCAAGTATTAAATCCTTGTGTTGGCCCAAGAGATATAATTGGTATAGGTGTTTCAACCGGTGGGCCTCCAGCGGTACAAAAAGTTCTTTCAGCATTACCCAAAGACTTTCCGGCAACAATTTTAATTGCTCAACACATGCCTGCTGCTTTTACAGGTCCTTTTGCTAAACGATTAGATGGTGTTTCACAAATATCAGTAAGTGAAGCGCAACATGGTATCAGACCACAAGCAGGGCACGCATATATAGCACCGGGTGGTAGGCATATGCGACTTATTAAGCGTGGGCCGCTCATGGAAATTGAAATTTCTGATGAACCGGCTTCAGCACTTTATAAGCCTTCTGCAACTGAGCTTATGACTTCAATTGCACAATGTAACCCACGTAAATCAATGGGTGTTATTTTAACTGGTATGGGTAGTGATGGTCTTGATGGTATACGCCTATTGCGTGAAAAAGGTGGATACATAATGGCACAAAGTGAAGCTTCTTGTGTAGTATATGGTATGCCAAAGGCTATTGTAGATGCAAAATTAACCGATCAGATATTAGATATTGATAGTGTAGCTGAAGCAATGATAACGGCAGTAAAAGCATAAGGGGAGAGGTGTGTTATGACCGAAAATGCCCAAATTAATTCACAAGAGATTCTTGCAGACTTAAATAGCAATGATGCTGATAGAATTAGGCAAGCCGCTTTTGCTGCTGGTGAACTTGGCTTAACAGAGGGTATTGATGCACTTTTTATGCATATTCAAAGCACTAATATTGGAGTGCAAGAGGCGGCTGAGTATGCTTTACGTAAAATTAGAGGCACTCAGACAATTCAAAAAATTCTACCTTTGCTCCGCAGTGAATCTCCATCGTTACGCAATATTTCTATGGATATTTTACGAGAAATTGGTAGTGACGATTTGACGTTGATTCAGCCTTTACTAAGGGATGTTGACCCTGATTTGCGCATTTTCATGTCTGATATATTAGGTTATTCCAAAAGTCTGAAAGCTGTATCAATATTGTGCGAAGCCTTGCTTAAAGATCCTGAGGTTAATGTGCGCTATCAAGCAGCCATGAGTCTTGGTATACTTGGTTATGCTGAAGCGCTTGATTCATTGCAAAAAGCTATGCATGACGAAGAGTGGGTACAATTTGCAGTGGTTGAGGCTTTGGTTAAAATTCGTGCTGAAGAAAGTGCAGGCATGTTGGTAAAGCACCTAGATCAGTGTTCTGACCTAGTAGCCTCTGTTATTATTGAGGCTCTTGGTGAACTTAGGAACATTAAATCAGTACCATTGTTGCTGCGTTACCTTGAAAAAGCTAATGCGGTTTTATGCCATAAAGCTGTTAAGGCCATTGTGCAAATTCTTGGTGAGGGTTCGTTATCCTTACTATCTGCCAAAGACCAAGAGAGATTTAGAAAATTTCTTGGAACTGCCCTTGGTGATGAAGATGAAAGTGTTCAACTTGCATGTCTAGCTGGCCTTGCAAGTGTAGGGGATGCAACTTCTTCGCAAGTAGTTTTGGATTTTTGTCTAGGCTTAACTTTCGATCCAGAAGACGACGTATACATGGCTTCCATAAAAACTATTGCTGCCATAGGGTACAATGATACTTTTAATAGTTTTTTTAGCTCCAATGATGTAAAAACGATTCATGTAGCTCTTGAAGCTTGTGAGCTCATGGAAAATATTGGCTGCATGGATTCACTTGAAAAGATTTTTTGGAATTTGGATCGTGACAATCAACGCTTAGCAACGCAATGCATGATTAAACATGCCGATGTAAAACATGGTCCTTTCATTTTGGATATTTTAGAGCGGCATGAAGATAGCGTTGTGCTTAAAAATGTTATGCTTTGCCTTGGTATGAAAATACAATACGCTCCTGCGCAAGAAAAAATCTTTTCACTTCTGGAACATTATTATGATGATGTTAGAGAGGCAGCAATTGAAGCTTGTATTTATTTGCATACACCATCACTTGCAGAAAAATTTACAAAGTTGTTTGAAAGTACAGATGAAGAAAAACGTGTACTTGCCATCTATGCTTTATTAAATTTTGGAGTTAAAGAAAACATAGATTTTGTCATGCGCGCTCTTGATGATGAAAGTGTAGCTGTGCGGCAATTGGCAGTTGAGTCTTTTGCAAGTCCTGATATTAATTTGCATGAATATGTTGGAACTTTGCTACACAAGCTAAAAGATCCTGAACATGATATACGCATGGCCGTTGTCGAAGTGCTTGGTGATAAACATGATGATACTTTAACACCTTATTTAATTAATGCTCTTGATGATGAAAATGAATGGGTATGCATAAGAGCGGTAGAGGCATTAAGCACATTAAAAAATGATAATATAACACGACAGTTAATAGACTTATTAGATAATGCAACTTTAATGGTTACTTTTAAGATTATCGAAGCCTTGGCAGAAATTGGTGGCAATGTTGCTTTTGCTGCCCTTCTAAATCTTGTGTCACATGAAGATTTAGAAATACAACATGCTGCAACAGCAGCCATTGAAAAAATACAGGCAGGGCAAAATTAATATGTCAACACTACCTAAGCGATTACCTCTTTCCTTCAACAAGGAATTGAAGATTACTGATGAAGAGTTTTTGCAGTTGCGTGATTTTATTTATGAGCAAAGTGGTATTTTTATCAATGAAAATCGCAAATACTTAGTTGAGAATAGACTTAGTAATCGTATTAAAGAATTGAAGCTTAAGTCTTATTCTGAATATTATAAATTTTTGCGTTTTGATGCCAGTAGACGTACCGAGCTTAATCGTTTGTTTGAGGTGGTAACAACCAATGAAACAAGCTATTATAGAAATCCGCCGCAATTACGTGTTTTTCAAGAAAAAGTGCTTGCACAAACCATTGAAGCATGCCGTAAATCTGGGCGCAAAAGGCTGCGTATTTGGTCAGCTGGGTGTTCTACAGGTGAAGAACCGTATACCATAGGTATCATTTTGCACGAGGTGCTAAAGCAAGAAATATCTCAATGGGATATAAAAATTTCTGCCACTGACCTTTCAGAGGCAGTGCTTGCGGCGGCAAAAAAGGGTATTTACTCTGAATACACTTTGCGCACAACTCCAAAACCTATTGTGAGTAAATATTTTACGCAAAAAGATAAAACTTACACTATTTTACCTTCCGTTAAAAAACTTGTAGCCTTTAATCAAGTCAATTTAAATGATAGAATACAACTTTCAAGAGTTGAAAAATCACACATAGTTTTTTGCCGCAATGTAATTATTTATTTTAATGATGACATGAAAAAGCGTGTTATTAATGCTTTTTATGATAATCTTATGCCTGGTGGAGCTTTGCTTATTGGGCATTCTGAATCATTGCACAATATAAGCCGTGCCTTTGTGCCGGAGCATTACACAGGAATAATTGTTTATCGTAAGCAAAGCTAGGACATATAGTTAATGACTGCTAAAATAATTGCTATAGCTAATCAAAAAGGAGGAGTAGGTAAAACTACCACTACTTTGACTCTTGGTATGGCATTGGCAAGACAAGGCAAGCAAATATTAATTTTAGATCTAGACCCACATGCTTGTGCTTCTTTGCACGTAAAATTATATCCTGAAGAGCAAGATGTTACCTTGCATGATTTATTATTAGCTGATCAAGAATATTGGCAGGCAATTTGGCAACGCTTAGCTCAACCCATAGGTGTAGAAAATTTACATTTTGCGGCTGGTAGTATTCGCCTTTCTGAGTTAGAACTTGATTTTCAAGATCGTAAAGGTAAAGGAATGGTGCTTGGCGAAGCTCTTTTACCTATAATAGGTCAATATGATTTTATATTAATTGATTGTCCTCCCCATGTAGGAATTTTGCTTGTAAATGCGCTGGTGGCATCAGATTTATTGATAATACCAATTCAAACAGATTTCTTAGCCCTGCATGGGCTTAAATTATTATTTGATACCATACGCACCTTGAATAAGGTATTGCCAGAGCCTATACGCTATAAGACTTTACCTACCATGTATGATAAAAGGGCTCGTGCGTGTACCCGTGTATTAGAGTTGATGCGTTATAAAATGGGAGCATCCATGTTTGAAACTGTAATTGGCATTGATACACGCTTTAGAGAAGCAAGTGCCCTTGGTGCATCAATTTATGATATAGCACCAGATACGCGCGGTGCTTTAGCCTATGAAGCCTTGAGCAAAGAAGTGTTAACATTATGGTAAAAACACCTGAACAATATTTTCAAGATCAAGACTTTGGCTTGCCAAATGCTGGTCAAAATAACGACTTAACTGCGGCTGAGCATTCCTTTTTGCAAAAATATGTGGGAGTTGAAGGCGCGAATGAACTTGGTATTGTACTTGGAGAAGGTGGTGTGGAGGTTCCTAATGTTCCTCCGCTTGAAGATGAACTTAGGGATAAAGACCATTTGCAAATGATTTTCTTCTTTGTTCAAGAGCAGCTATATACAATACCAATTGAAGCCGTACAAGAAGTTATCAAATTTATGCAACCCATGCGATTACCACTTACGCCAGACTATATGGCTGGTATTATAAATTTACGTGGACGAGTTACTCCACTTTTACATCTTGAACAAATGCTATGTGTAAATCATGGTGAGGTAAATAAAGAGAGTTTTATTGTTGTATGTCAACGTAAGGGTATACAACTTGGCGTTATTGTAGATAAAATACATACAATGAATACAGTAAGTAAAAATGATATTTCATGGAATGTTGAGGCTCAAATTGGTTCAAATGCTGAATATCTTTGTGGAATATTGGATTATAATGACAAAATTTATGGCATAGTCTCTATTGATAAAATTGTGGACTTTATACTTTAGCATTTATTTTGTTATTTTTTTAATTTGGTTCAATTTAATTCTTGAGTGCAATTTTGTGCTCATAGTATGAGGTAACATATGAGTAAACACATCTTAGTAGTTGACGACTCTAAAACCATTCGTAATCTTTTGGCTTTTGTAATGAAAGCAGAAGGGTTTAAGGTTACTACAGCTGAAGATGGATTGGATGGACTGGAAAAACTCTATAATGGAGCAGCTGTTGACCTGATTATTACTGATGTCAATATGCCACGCATGGATGGTTTTACTTTTATAAAAACTTTACGTGAGCAAGATGCGTATCAAGATACTCCAATTATTGTACTTTCAACTGAAGGGCAAGAAAAGGATATCCAAGCAGGTATGAGCTTTGGGGCCAATTTATACATGGTAAAGCCAGCACAGCCTGAAAAAATGGTGCGTAATATAAAGATGTTGCTCGGATAGCCGATAAGGTAATATAACTGTGCTACTTTTGTTTATATTATATAACTTTTAGGCTTAAGGGTATGCTATGAGTCAGGACTTTATGGATGCCGAATTATTTGCGGATTTTATTATCGAAGCGCGTGAGCATCTTGAAACTATTGAGCCCAATTTATTAGAACTTGAAAAGACACCTGATAATTTGGGATTGCTCAATGAAATTTTTCGTCCTATGCATTCGTTGAAAGGTGCATCGGGCTTTCTTGGCCTCAATCGCATTAATCAACTTGCTCATAGGTGCGAAAATATTCTTGATGAATTACGCAATGGGAATATGGTCGTTACTTCAGGTATCATGGATGTTATTTTATCATCTACAGATGCTTTGCGCCAAATGCTCGATAATCTAGAGCAAAACAATAGTGATGAAGGTGTACCAATTGAAGAAATTATTGTAGAAATTGATACACTTATGGAAAATAAAGGTGCTATTGCTGACGAGGTCGCAGCTGCTGAAGAAATGCCGGTAGAAGATGATGCTATAATAGACGATACACCTAATGAGAGTAATTCTAACAGTGAAGAAGATAACCCAACTGAGGTAAATCTTGATTCCACTGTGGTAGAAGATATGCCTGCTTCCAACTCAGGGGAAGATGTAAACGCCATAAGCAATGCAGCTACTACAGAATTTGTTAAGATTAATAAGTCTCCAAAAGAATGGCTAGGCGACTCTCCGCGAAAAGAAGAATATAAATTAACAGCTTTTGGTGAAGGGCACCTTAAAGATTTTATTGATGAATCCACTGAAATTGTGGAAAGTCTTAATGCTGGCCTTTTGCATTTAGAGAGTGAGCCAGAGGGTCAAGATGACCTTATTAATGACTTATTCCGTTTCTTCCACAACCTTAAAGGTAATAGTGGCATTATTGGATACCACGATTTAAATAGCCTTACACATGAAGCAGAAACGTTGCTCAACAATATTCGTAAAGGCGAGATGACCATTGGTCATGAGCTTATTGACTTGTTACTCTTTGTTGTTGATGTGATGGAAGTGTTGGTACTTGATATTGATGCAGCCCAAGGTTCTGTTCAGCCACCTGATACGTCAGAGGTTTTGCATCAATTACGTGAAGCTTTGGCCGGTGGGGCGATTATGTTGCCTCGCAGTATGTATGAAGAGATTGCAAATGAAAGCACAACCGTAGAATCAAGTGAAGTTAATGAAGCCGTGGTTGAAACAGAGCCAGTAGCAGCTGAGTCAAGTACAGAAATCGTAACACCAACAATCATTCCCGTTGGCACAGAGGATGATGACGTTACCATGTTTAGACAAACTGTGGCGCAACAAATGGAAATTATACGTGCAGCCATGGAAACTTTAAAAGGTGATGGTAATCATAAACCTTCTATTGATGCAATTTTCCGTTCATTAACTGCAATTAAAAATGCATGTAACTTTATTAACTTACCAGATATTAAAGTTTATACTGAGCGTACAGCCGGCATTGTTGAGTCTGCACGTAGTTCGGGCATGGACTTCTCTTTAGTATTGGATATGCTGTCTCAAGAAGTTGATATTATAAAAGAGATGATTGATGCTGCAAATGTGGGCGGTGTAACTGAAACAGCAGAAGCCGCAAAGCCAGC
>CAYJPT010000066.1:0-12285 GCA_964372165.1 uncultured Desulfovibrionaceae bacterium
ACAGGGCGAATGAAGGCAGTGTGCCTTTCTGATTTATTCTGCTTGCAGAATAAATTAGCATTTCCTTATGAATATAAAATAAGGGCTAGAAATTCGAGATTTTCTTTGCCTGTATTTTCAATGCCATGTTCTTCGCCATCATTACAGTAAGTAACATCGCCGGCAGATACTGGTATTAAATTGCCATTATCATTATATGTACCTTCTCCACTTAAGATATAGTATACTTCTATATCTCCGATGTGTTTGTGTACTCCAACCGAAGAGCCTGGCTCAAGCACACTATGGTTAAACATGCGTCCTTTGCCACAAAATTCATCATCTTTAATTAAAGCCTTGGTGAGCATGAAACCAAGGCCACCACGTGCTTTTTCCATACGTTCATTTTGTATGTCTTGCGCTTTACGAATCATTCTTTCCTCCTAAAGTTTAGTGAAAGTCTTTTAGCATATTTGCCTTAAAGATGAAAGAGTAAAATAGCCAATGAGGCAATGACTCACGGCATTTTAATTAGTGAAGTTAAAAGCTAATGTATGCGGTTCGGTAAAGTTTTTTTAGCGTTGCAGCACCTCCGCATACGCTCCGTCGCAGCAAATTGCCAAAAAACCTTCCCCAACCTCATACATTTACATTGTTCAAATTAAATCTCTTATATATAAATTTGAAATTAGATTGCCGTGGCAATGACTAGCATCATGCCAATTTAAGCAGTATAATTTGAGCATAGGAACAGTCCTGCACAATTATTTTTCAACTAAACTTTGAGCTTTAATCTAAAAATATGCTTTACATTAAAACTATGTGTGCAGGACTAAATAGTTAAAAATAAATTAGTTAATGAGCAAGCGAAGCTTGTCCTATTCTTGGTTTGTTGTCATACATATATTGTTCTTTATGTGTGATGAAAAAATATACAGACATAAAAAAGGCCAAAAATTCAGCTAAAGGAACTGCAAGCCACACGCCATTGATGCCTATTATTTGCGGCAACACCAGTATAAATACACTGATAAAGAAAAATGTGCGCAAGAAGGAAATAAAAGCTGATATCCTTCCATTGGAATAGGCTGTAAAGAGTCCTGATGCAAAAATGTTCATACCGGAAAACAGAAATCCCGCTGAAAATATGTAAAAACCATGTACAGTAAGGTCATAAGCATCTGTGCCTTTTTCTAAAAATATCATCACTAATGCTTCATTGATGGCAAAGGCAATAAGTACTAGCGCAACTGAACTAATACCGATGAATTTTACACATATGGTAAATAATTTTCTTAATTTTGATTTATTCATGGCCCCAAAATAAAAACTAATGACCGGAGCGATACCTATGGAAAAGCCCATAAATAAAGTGTTAATGAGCAGTTGAGCATAAAGCACCACTGTTATGGCAGCAATACCTGCAGTTCCGGCCATTTTGAGCATGGTAATATTAAATAAGTATGTGGTTACGCCTGTGGCCAAATGCGTAACCATTTCGGAAGAACCGTTACCAAATGCTGTGAAAATGGATTTTATGTCAAAAGAAAATGGTACAAAATGTAACATTTTTTGGGTCTTTTTTGTGGAAAAAAAGTATATGCCTATGAGTGTAGGTAATAAAAAACCTAATCCAGTAGCCAGTGCCACACCTTTCATGCCCATATTGCAATATACAATAAAAACATAATCCAAAATCAAATTTGTAAGCCCTCCTACAACAATGGCCAAAAAAGCAACCTTAGGTTTGCCGGAAGCAATCATGGCATTTTCAAAAATAGTTTGTAAAATGGCACAAGGGGCAAAAATAGCAAGCACCACTAAATAATCATAAGAATATTGATACGTGTCTTCGTTGGCCCCAAGAGTATAGAGTATATCTTGTAAAAACATTTCTGTAAGCACTGTGAGAGCTATGCCTAACACAAAACCTGTCAGACAAAATAGCGTGAGTTTTTCTTTGGCTATATGTGTTTTGCACTCACCCAAAAGCCTTGCACAAATGGCATTGCCCCCCGTTCCAAGCATGGTTCCCACTGCTATAAAAACTGTAACTATAGGCAATGTAATGCTTATGGCAGAAAGTGCTTGTGTGTTGATGAGATTAGCCACAAAAATACCATCAACCATGGTGTATATGGACATACAAATCATCATGGAGATGCTTGGAAAGGTGAATGCGAGGACGTTCTTAAAAGAAATAGTTTTAATCATGTATAACTCCTTGAAAAATAGCTATCTTTACAAAACTTGCTCTTGTAGAGATATGTGTTAGAGTTAATATAAAGTATGACGTTACGTTAGAGTCAAGGAAAAAGGAAAAATTATGAACAAATTTTTATCCATTGGTGAGGTTGCTAAGATGAAAGGTGTTAGTCACAGAGCTTTACGCCATTATGATGATCTTGGTATTTTGACTCCAGCTTATACAAATCCTGATACTGGGTATAGATATTATTCAAAAAATCAAATGCTTATATTAGATATTGTTATGATGTGTGTCCCCTTAGGCATACCACTTTTGCATTTTAAAAACTATATTTCTGATGATGGCAGTATTGATGCAAAGCTAATGATAGAAGATGCCAAGGTAAAAGCCTTAGAAAAGCAAAAAGAGGTAGAGCAGAAATTGTATTTTTTGAACTCTGCTCTTGCACACTTTACTGAGATCAACAACAATGCACACCATGCGCAAAGCTTTACAAAACACATAGATAGAAGATATTTTATGGTTACTTCTGCCCCACAAGATTTTGGCATACTCACTGATTACTGGACTCATCTTACTATGTTGTACAAAAGTGCTCTTAATAATGGCTTTTCGTTATCCATAGACCAAGGGCTTTGTTTTTATATGGAAGATAACATTACTCAAGTGAAATACTATGTAGAAATTAAAAAACCTCATAGAGAACACCCAAATGTTTTAAGCATTCCCAAGACGGAGTTCTTATGTGAAATTTTTGAAGATACATGTTTTTTTGAAGCTATTGACAAATACCAGCAACATGAGAGCTATCTTGCTGGCAATATGCTTATTGTCAGTGATATATTTGAAGAAAAGATTACGCAAGCTCCTGCCCCTTTTGAAATACAACTTTTGTTGAAATAAAAGGAATTTATAGCTGATTTTAATTTAGTCGCATCTTAAGAAACTATATATGCCTCTAAACTTCCCCAAAAGGGAAAGTTTAGAGAGTGATGTGATTTTTTGAAAAAAGTGAAATGTGTTGTATATTATGAATTAATCAAGTGTTTTTTGCGCTTTATCTACAATTAATTCAGCTGTTTTAAGTGGCAGTTTACACTGTAATATTAAAAAATGATAACAATGAATTGGTATCGTCACTAAAGCTTGTGGTAAAACGGTGCATCAATTCTTCAGATACTTGTTCATTGCTCATTACTTCGCGTTGCATGGTTGAGTCACCAGCAAGGCCTAGGCTATCCATAAGGTCAGTGAAGTGATTATACATATTTGACCAAAGTTCAGCATATTTTTCAGGATCTTTTTCATAGACATTTCGATTTATTTCATCACCTGCAGCACCAATATTTAGAAATTCAGAATCCTCTTGTTGGTCACTAAGCCAATTTAACATGTCCTGAAAGCCCTCAGTTGCTGGCAAAGCCTTAGAAACTCTGTCAAACATGCGTTGATTTTCAGTTAACACATGAGACTGATTGGCTTTATATTGTAATTCATCCAAAAGCTCCACAGCTTCATCAGAAAGTGTAACTTGATCTTCGTTATAGCTTTTTGTATCAGAATTTGCACTGCTAAATACGCTATTAACGCTAGTATTTATAGAAGGGCTATTGGGGTCAAGCGATGATATATTACTCATAACAACCTCAGTATTGTTTTTACTTGGTTGATGCAAAAAATGTACCGGAAAAAAATTCCTATTACGTTGATAAATTAATTATAATGTTAATCCAATAGTTATATTGAATTATCATGTTTCTAACGTTAACTATTTAGTATAATCGGATTTAAGGAGCATAACTTAATACTATTTTTAACTTCATGTGCCTATTGTTTGAAAAAGATTTTTTAGATGATGCGTTTTACCCAAAGGCAGTTTGGCATAACTTCGTAAAGCGGATTGAGCATCTTGGCATTGCTTCAAGAAAATTTCCATTTTTACATGCATTACACGCAGAAATTGCTCTGTCGATAAATCTTTGCGCTGTAAAATCTTAGAATAAATTTGATCAGCCCACAAAATAATTTCTTCTTGGTCAATTTGCGGCATACTTTCATGCTGTCCTATGGATAAAATGCTATGCTTGTAGCAAGATAATTCATCATGTGGCATAGCAAGGGCTTTCAATACATATTTTGTTGCTTTAACATGATACGTAGGCATTGTGGGACGCTTGAAATATCGACAATTTAAAAGGTTTGTTGGTATATTTGCAGCACGTAATTGTAAAGCAAGAAAAGCTTCACCTAGGAATGCGTAATCTTGAGCGCGTAATAAATCTTCATGGTAGTGCAAACCTTGTTTGTGTAAATCTTCAAGTCGCATAAAGTTTGTGCCATGCAGGGTACTGTTATATAATATAATACCAACATTAATAGCTTCATGCTGAGTTTTTACCCGCACTAAATGGTTGCTTTCACCAAAGCATTGCATGTAACCGCCGCAAATGCTAATGTCCTGATGCTTATCCATAAAATCAACCTGTATTTCAAGGCGTTTGGGTGGGGATGTGTCATCTCCATCCATCCAGGCAAAATACTCACCTCTTGCTTCCGATAAAGCAAAATTGCGCACTTTTGGACGACCTTGATTTTTTTCAAGATGTATAATGCGCATACGTTTGTCACTAAAGCTATCTATAATTTGTTGTGTTTCATCGGTGGAACCATCATTAATTATAAGAAACTCATAATCATTATAAGTTTGATTTAAGATAGAATTTATGGCTTGTGCAACATAGGCAGCATCATTATAAACAGCCATAGCAACAGTGATTTTTGGCATTAAATACTCCAATTTAGTATATAGCTGTAAAGGTATTAAGGGCTATTTTGTAATTAGTGATGATAAATTTAAATTGTTTTTTTGTTCTTGACTATGTTTATGGTTTATAACATTGTCGCCATTCATCACATATAACATAAAATATATAAATAATACAAAGGACTGTTGAATAGATAAGTTTTAGGCAATTATTTGTGCTTTTGGCATGTAGCTGTATAAACATTTCAAAGGCATTGCTTTATAATATTTATGCTGGCACAAGTAAAAAAATGTGCCAGCATAAAATTGTATTAATTAGCTCATGCTAAATAGCTTTAATGGCATAAGCCATCTGCAAGTTTGAAATTGCATTAAGGTTTTTAGCTTAACTTGCTAAGCAAGGTTTCTTTAATGCTATCAATGCTACCTTGACCATCAAGCTCAATATATTTTGTAACATCTTTTTGAGCTAAATCTTTATAAAAATATGCAGCAGCAAGAGTACCATTATCAGAATTATAATAAATATCGTGACGCTTGTTAATTGCATCTTCATCTTGGTCATCGGAGCGAGAAGATAATTCACCTGCACATACACGGCATGCATCACCATTTGGTTTAATAGCATCAATAAATATATTATTGGGGTGATTGTTATTATTTTTACAGAGGCGACGACCCATGATGCGATTTTTTGCAATTTCACGTGGGAGTAAAATTTCTATCACGTAATCAAGTTGCATTTTTTCAGCTTGTAATGCATCCCACAATTTTTGTGCTTGTACCATATTGCGAGGGAAGCCATCTAAAAGCCAGCCATTTTGTCCTTTGCTTTTTAAGGTTTCAAGTACCATTGGAATTGTGATGTCATCGGGAACAAGATCACCACGATCAATATATTCCTTAGCTTGTTTGCCAAGATCAGTACCGCCACCAATGTGCTCACGAAAAATGGCACCGGACTCTATGTGAGCTAAGTTGTATTTTTCTTTAACTAAGTCACCCTGAGTTCCCTTACCACTGCCATTTGGCCCAAAAATAAGAATGTTCACCGCAAACCTCCTAAAATAAATATAATCAATGATACACCTTGTGTATACAATACCTCGACGTATCAAAAGACACTTCGTGAAAAATATCACTTGTTCTTTCAAGTTAATATTATTGCGTCAAACTGTCAATGTACTTGCGAAGTAGATTGAATATAAAAATTACACGAATTTGGCTTATAAGCAATGAAAAAGTAAAGTAGTGATGCAATTTTATAAATTTATATAAAATTGCATCAAAATGCAGTTATTTATAATAATCTGGAAGAAAAAATTTTTGCACTAAAATGCTTGACCAGATGATTTGCGTCTATTTTGATGTGGTTTTGCCCAAATTAAAATTTCCTTACCCATATCATAAGCCAAGGATCTTGCAGTAAGACTTGCAGGGTCAGCAGGCATACGTGCTTGAACCCCTAACAAAAAATAATCTTGAGCTTGCTGCTTATCAATGCTGCCACCTTGCCCCATAGACCATAGCAGCGTCCCCGTTGCCACTTCATAAACTTCCATTTGTATAGAAACTTGAGAGTCACCAACAGTGCCACCATCTAAATAATGGGTTATATAACCACCAACTAAGACATTAGCACCTTTTGCACGGGCTAGGGCTAAGGCATCTTCTACACGATGCGGTACAGCTCTTTCATCATACTCTAAAGCTGCAAAAGATTGTTGCGCAAGCCAAACTTGCCAGAGTTGACGGCTTATGGATTTTGCAATGCTAATATGATGAGAAATATTTTGTGTTACACGTAAAGGCACAAAAAGACCACGCAAAGGTTCTGCAGGTGAAATATTTGGTTTTACATACACACGAACAGGGCTTACAACCACCCCTGCATCATATGTAACATGGTATGGCGTTGCCATTTCACCAGAAGTGCTAAATGAAGCGCTGCTGCTAGCACAAGCTGTAAGGGTAAAAAGAGCAAAAAATAAAATTCCCTTAGCCAGTATTGAATGGCATTTAATCAAAATATTCATTGTATCCTCGTCGTTGGTGCATCTGTATTTTGCATAGAGTCAATTAATTTTTCATGTGAACGCTGTATACTATGGTACAAAGTTACACGCCTATATGCAGGTAATTTGCTAAAGGCTGACTGTTGTGTAAGAGTGATAAGTCTTTCCATCTCTATTTGTAGTTGTTGCAAATACTGTGCCTCTTCGTTGGATATTTGACCCCAACGTAAGGACATTTGTACCAGTTGCGTTAGTTCCTTGGCCATATTGCCAATACATGTAGGATCAATAATGGCGGCATAGCGGCGACGATTTTGTGCCTCTTGCCACAATTGGCGTATGGAAGCAAAAAAGTTTTTCATGAGCAATGCCCCGAATTTACATATTATATTATTATTTAGTCAGCGTTCAAAAATATGTATCAATGTGTTTTTAGCACTTGCTAATTAATTTGTAATAAAAAAAACGAAAATTAGTATTTAAGGAAATGCTGATTTATTCTGCAAGCAGAATAAATCAGCAAGGCACACTGCCTACATTCGCCCTGTGGGGCGCAAAAAAGCGTGGTTTTTTGACTTGTTGATTTAATCAGCGTTTCCTTAAATTAATATATTGCTCTGCTCTTTGTAAAGCTTGCAAGTTTAGGCTGCATTACCGAGCAAAGCCATAAATGACAAAATACCTAAAACATAAAGCGGTGCAATACCAAGAATTGCTTGTGGCCAGGTTAGCCCCATGGTATAGCGACAACCAATTAAAATGCAAGCAAGACTCCAAATAAAGCCAACAATAGTGCCAATGGCAGGTATAACAGCCAAGAGTAATGGGGCAGCACTATAAGCTACGACTTGAAATATCAGCGAAAAATTTGATTTTGCTCCAACAATAATTTTAAACATAACAAAATAAAATAATGAACCAAAAAATATTTCAATGGTGGACATAGCTATGCCCATTAACAAAGAGAAGATGAAGTCTGATTGTGGAGTTAATAGTCCAACGATTGTTTGCAATTCTGCATCATTGGCGGCAGTCGGTTCAAGGCTTGTGCTAAGTACTCCACCCCAAAAAAATTCAATACTAATTTGCAGTGATCTTACAACAAGATAAAATATCATAACATGTGTACGTGATATTTGCGGAATAAGCCCTGCAAAAAAGCGTGATGGCGAAAATAAAACGTAAAGTACAGTTTCATAAAAAGCCGTAAAGTAACCCTTTTGAGAAACAAATTCCCATGGATTATGTATGGCAAAACTATCCTCATTAATTGCTTGTTGGCTATAAGCTTCATTGGCTTTTTGCATCATTTCTGGGCTTATTTCTGTTTCATTGGAATTTTCATCTTGCTGCTTTGCAGTTTTTTGTGCTTGATTAGGTTTGTGCTGTAAGTCTTGCTGTGTGTAAAGTGGTTCTTCAGTAGAAGGTATATGTGCCCCGTGAGGGATGACATTATCGGAATATACAGCTGCATCGCCCATGGTATCTTCTCGTGTTACCTTAAAGCGGTGTTGGCATTGCGGGCAAGTAGCCGTGACAGGACCAGCGGGTAATTTATCTGCTGAAATATTACGAGTAAATTCGCATTGAGGACAAACAATTTTCATAAAAGAAATAACTCCATAAAGTGCAGTGCAACATATTTTGTAAATATCATAATTTATTTAAAACATTTGTTTTTTACATGTAAAGGACAATAAGAGTGTAACACGTTAGAACTTTGTTAAATCTGTTTTTGCTTACATTGTATCTTCAACAGATATATGGGCTAAAGCTTAACTTGGCAACTGAAAAATAAATGCACTTGTAAATAGGGGATGTTCAAAAAAATCTCGCTCCAAGCAGGGATAGTGGCTGCTTAGTTTATGCTTAACGCTTCCTGCTGCATTAAAAATAGCTAATCTGTTTTGTAATTCTTCGGCATTTTTATGGATATGACTATAGTGTAAAATAGGAGTGCCAGATGCAAGATAGAAATTTCCTGCAAGTCCAGCCACTTGTTCATGTACACTGCCCACAAAATGCACACCATGCTTAATTGGAAAAAGACGTAATTGAATATCTGGCCATAAACCATGCCCCATGCGTATGTGATTGTCATCCCTTTCAAAAGTTAGCCGAGGGAAATAAAAAGCGATTTCTGCGTCAGATTTTTGTAAATTTACCAAATATGGTATTTTTTCCCAATCATTAGGAGCAAGTCGCTCATCTGCATCAAGGTACAATAACCATTGCCCAGTGCATTTACTAAGCATATCATTGCGTTGAGCAGAAAAATCACCATTTAACGATCTTGCAAAATGATGCACCTTAGTAGCACAAGAAAATTTTTGACTTAAACTTTCTATATCATTTTCAGTATCCCAAACAACAACTAATTCATGTACCCAAGGTGGAATTTGCGCAAAAAAATCATGTAAATTTGGTTCATGCGGGTGTATAATTGCCCCTACCGAAAGTTTAAAATTCATCATGGCTGATGTTGGTAGGGGTACAATCTGCGCACCTAAAAAAAGCCTGCGCCATGTAATTAAATTAGGACTGCGGTTTTCGGGTGAATCAATCCAATGTATCAAAGAATTTTCAACGGTTGGCACAGGGTGCCTTGCAGTTGGTTGCTCCTTGCTTAATAAGAACAAGGCCCAAGGTGAGGTGTCTGCCAGCAAGTACACATTTTGCGCAAAAAGGGTGTTGGTTTGATAAAAATGCCGTGCATTGTCTAAATTGTCTTCAATTAGGAGAATATTTGCAGAAATATTCATTTGTTGCAAAATTTGCGATAGTGTGATGCTTAAGCCATCTTTATCGCTACCAAGCAAAATATACCACATAACATTTCGCCGTGTACCACTTTTTATAAGCTGCATAGCTTTTGTATGGGTATGGTCAGAGGCAGTATAGGCATAGCTTTGGCTTGTTAACTTAGAATTAACAGACCATGCCAAGACTTCATGAGTATATTTTAACCAGCGTGAAGAAGAATTTAACATGCAATTTGGTCACATTGTAAAGATTATTCAAATGTTGGGATGTTTTAAACAAGTGAAAATAAATACTTTTCTGATCAAAACATAAAAATGCTTTGCTCAGAAAAGTATTGCTTGTTCACAATATTATTTTTTGTGTTTAAGACCAATTAAAAATAAATTCTTGTACTACATCTGCGCCTAAGCTTTTGTGTACTGGACAAGCATGCACAGCTTTTTCCATACGCATTTTGTTTTCGTCAGTGAAATTATTTGCAGGCATGATAAAAGTTACCTGTATACGAGCAATTTTACGTGGTGCAGCTGACATTTCTTTGATAATTTCCATTTTAGTACCCTTGATGTCAATATCATGGTTTTTAGCATAAAGCCCTAAAATAGTAAGTGCACAAGTTCCAAGTGATGTCACTGTTAGGTCAGTAGGCGAAAAAGCACGCCCTAATCCACCATTGTCTGTTGGTGCATCAGTTATTATAGTGGTATTACTTTCCACATGTGTGGCAGATACGCGCAAATCACCAAGATATTCAGCTGTTACAGTTGCCATATGTTACCTCATTATAAGTTTTTGTTTTGCCAAGTATTGGCTAATTGCACAAAATTTTTAGCCCACCATGGGCAAATTGGTGCGTAAATATGTGTATATGAAGCAAAAGTATTACGTATGCAAAGTCCATCTTGACTTTTGCCCATACCCATACCTTTTTGTAATTCAAAACATAGTAATGTTTCAAGACTATCTTTGCTATTTAAATCTTGAATAGAAATATTTTGCTCATCAAAGCTTGGTAAGCAACAAGAATAGTGAAACTCATGTCCTCGTAATTCTAAATTTTGTGGGTGATATGGATTTTTATTTTTTACCTTTGCACGCACGTAGCCAAGCCCTTGTGGTTTATGGTGAAATTGTACCCTTGTTGGAAATATTTCAGCCATTTTGTAGCACACATTATTTCGTACAATGCCTGCAGATAAAATCATAAAACCGCCGCATTCAGCATAAATAGGCATAAAATTTTCAGAATAAATGCGAAGTTTTTCTAAATGCGGTGATGAACTTATACTATCTAAAAATTCCTCAGGATAACCTCCGCCTAGATAAATTCCACCTAAGTCATCTGGCCACTCTTTATTATCAAGTATTGAGAGCGGTATAAGCTCAGCACCGGCACGTTTTAAAGCATCTAGGTTTTCAGCATAGTAAAACCACAAGGCAGCATCAAAAATATAACCAATACGTACCTTGGGTTGATTAATTTGCTCAGGCCAAAATGGTTTTGTAGGCTCAAGCTTAGGAGCAGAATTTGCGACATCTATGATATTCTCAATATCACAATGCATTTCAATCAAATTTGCAAGATTATCTAGCGTTGCATGTGTAGCCTCTGCCTTTGCATCATATAAACCCATGTGACGCTCAGGAAGTGGATTATGCTCTAGCCTTGGTATAGCCCCAAGAACGGGAATGCCGGTGTAATGTTCAATGGATTTTCTGACTATACCTTCGTGTCTTGCTGAACCAACTTGGCTAAGAACCACCCCAGCAATATGTAAATCCTTTTCAAAAGATGCAAGCCCTGCTATTATAGCTGCAGCTGTGCGTGTCATTTTAGTAATATTTAATGAAAGAATTACTGGCGTGTTTAATATGCGTGCAAGTTCAGCACTTGAGCAGGTGCCATGTATATCTTGACCGTCAAAAAGCCCTCGATTTCCCTCAATAACAGCTATGGAAAATTTTTTTTCATTTATACTATGCTCAAACAGTGCTTGCAAAGAAGAGGCATCTAAAAAATATGGGTCAAGATTGGTACAATGATTGTTGGCTGCAAAGCTTAGCCAATGTGCATCAATATAATCAGGACCTTTCTTAAAGGGCTTAACATTCAAACCTTTGTGTACTAAAGCTCTACATAGACCTAAAGACAACAAAGTTTTGCCAGATCCTCCAGAAAGTCCGGAAATAATTATTCGTGAAATATTCATATTTTAAGATGATCGCACATTGCAAAGGGTAAATTACTACTAATATAATGTAAAAAATATTTTATAATATTAAGGAAACGCTGATTAAATCACCAAGTCAAAAAACATATTGTGCGTTTCCTTACAAAGTAGGCAATTATGCCTACTTTGCACGCCGAATGAGAGCAAAAAACCACGCTTTTTTGCGTCCCACAGGGCGAATGAAGGCAGTGTGCCTTTCTGAATTATTCTGCTTGCAGAGTAAATCAGTATTTCTTTAAGTGTATAGTTGTGCAAGTTGTCAAGGCTTCTATGTTAAAAAAGGACAAGGCAAAGCCTTGTCCCACTGATGACAAATTAAAAACG
>CAYJPT010000067.1:0-12222 GCA_964372165.1 uncultured Desulfovibrionaceae bacterium
TGCGCCATAATTCGCCCATCTTTTTGCTTTTCCGGTATAACTTTATGAAAGTTTTTTACATAATCTTCTCTAGATTCAAAGCCATATAAAGAAACGGTAGCTAAATTACACTCAACAGGCTTAAAGGTTTTGTCCCAAATATTAATGGCATAAGGAGCAGAATCCAAAATATTATTAATATCAGCAAGCCTTTGCTCAACGTCTCTAATTATTTCCCTTACCTCTCGTAAATCTTTATAATAGACCACGGTAATGTCTTCATCACCATTTTTGGCACGTACTATCTTAGTTTCTATAGGGAGATCCTCTCCTTTAGCATCAATATACATCCATTCAAAACGAGTTTCTCCATGTTTATGCACGGCTTGTAAATGTTGCAACATAAGGTCTTCGGAGCGCATACCATTAGGCTGAAATTCTGGAGTAAAGGAGCGAACGTTGTTAATATATTCTTCTTTATTTTTAGCGCCAAAAAGATGCAGCACGGCTTTATTGCAATCAAAAAGTTCAAGATTTTTATCTAATAAATCTACGCCAATGGGAAGGTGCTTAAGTAAGAGCTCCATACGTTCATAATTATTAATAGTACTATCAATAGGTAATTCGTGCGTGTTTTTGTCAGAGGTATATGACAAGACATATTTTTTACCTTGTAAATTTATACATACCAAGGCAATTTTAATAAAGAAAGAAGTTCCATCTCTTCCTATATATGTCCATGTGAAATTACAATATCCTTCGTCAAAAGCCTTATGTAAATAATTTTTGAGTGTTTTATGAGAAGGACTACCATCTGGTTGAAATTCCGGATTAAAGGTAAAGAATGTGGAAATGAATTCCTCCTTGCTTACGCCAAAAAGCTCAATGCGTTTATTGGTGCAATCTAAGAGTTGTAAGTCTTCATTCCAAAGGGTAGAGCCAAGAATACTTGTATGCATAATTTCACGAGCCAACATGTCTTGAGATTCGGAGCTTGGGTCGCTGTGAGTGGCTTTTACAGATGGTATGGGAGTTAACGTACACAGTAAATATTTTTCATTTTCATACTCAACGCGAGTAAAGTTTATGTTAGTAATGATTTCTTGATTATTACTGCCTATAAAAACAAAAGCACCTTGTGCCTTACCTTCTAGAAATGCAAGGCGCATATATTCGTGCAAAACGTCGGCAGAAGGTTTTTTATTAGGTTGTTGCTTGGGGTACAATTTTTGATGGCTACTTTTAAAAGTTGCTATATCGGGTATTTTGAATAAATCAAGATAAGCCTTATTGCAGTAAATACTTTCATAATTTTCACTCCAGCAACTAATGCATTGTGGAACGCAATCAAGAAAAGTATATGCAAGTTGTGGGGAGCATGAAGAAGAATTTAGTGGTTTTGCCATATATGTACCTGAGTGTATAGTGAAAAGAATTACATACTATTAAAATATTTTGATGATAAACATTAATTTTTTAAGCAAATAATACTTTACGCTCATTTTGGCAATACTTAAAAATTTTTAAATTTGATTTGTAAATTCAAAGTAATAAATTGCTTATCTAATAGAAATGCTTTATATATCAATACAAAAATATGGTAAATTAGTATGGTTTTTCAAGTGTTGATACTTAAAATTTTCTGGAAAAAATATTGTTTTGCATTGCTAACTTGCCAAAAATTCGCATCTCATGCCTGTTTCAGGCAAGTTAGTTTGTGTTGCTCATAATGTTTAATCTTATTATTGCAATAAATTATCATATTTTTAAGATGAGACTAACTAACTTTAGAAGCCTTGTAGTATAGTTTTTAAACTTTACATCTGCAAAATCATTATATATAAGCGTTCTTTATGTTTATTGATGCAACACTAAAAAATTTATTTCAAAATACTAAGCGTATAGCCATCATTGGCGCTAAGGATAAAAGCGGACAGCCGGTTGATATGGTTGGACGATATCTATTAGCAGCTGGTTTTACTGTGTATCCTGTGCATCCTGTGCGTAAAATTGTATGGAATTTACCTGCCTATAAAGATATGGCATCTCTACCAGAACCTGTAGATATAGTAAATGTTTTTCGTGCTCCTAGTTTTTGTTTTGGTCATGCTGAGGAAGTATTAGAGCTTGCTTGGAAACCAAGATGCTTTTGGATGCAGCTTGGCATTCGTTCTTTGGAGGCAGGGGAGCTTTTGGCGCAGCAGCAAATTAGGGTTATTGAAGATTTGTGCATTAAGATTGAACATCAAAGGATTATGGGATATTAATGAGTTCTGAAGTATTTGATTGTCGCATGTGTGGTCATTGCTGTGAAGGCAAAGGTGGCATAATTGTAAGTCCTATGGATTTAGAGCGTCTTTGTTTGCACTTTTCTATGGATGAAGAACAGTTTAAAGCAAAATACGGCGAAATGAACAATGGCAAACTTAATGTGCGCACTGGTAACGATGGATTTTGTATTTTTTTTGAACAAGGCAGTGGTTGCTCTGTGCACGAAGCAAAGCCGAATATATGTCGCGCTTGGCCATATTTTAGAGGAAATATGGTGGATTCGCAAAGCCTTTATCTTGCAAAAAACTTCTGTCCGGGTATAAATCAAGATGTTTTACATGAGGACTTTGTGCAAGCTGGTGATGATTATTTGAAAGAAAACGATTTAATAGCCAGTGATATAAAAACGCAAGCCGCTGCACTGTTGAAATAATTTTACTTTTAAGGAGTTTTTATCACTTTTGATTAACCTTTTTATCTTAATTGCTTAAAATAATTAAGTTATAAAAGGCTTGATACTGGTAATAATTCCTCATATACTTACTTGGATTTATTGTAGCATAAAAATTTATTATATAAAAACCTAATTAATAGTTAAATAGTTTATAAATGAAAAAAAAGCGTCAAATAAGCCTTCAAGAGTGCTATACAATATTGCAGATTGAACATAGTGCAAGTCTTGAAGATGTAAAAAAAGCCTACCGCAAATGGGCTTTTAAACTACATCCTGATTTAAATCCAAATGTGGCAGACGCAAGTTATCAGTTTCAGCGTTTGAACGAAGCTTATGTTGCTCTTTCTCAAATTTTACATACTGAGGAAGGGGTACGCAAAGCAGAAGCAAAAAAAGAAGAAGATAAGCAAAAAGCAGAAGATAGACAAAAAGAAGAAAAAAAAGCTAGTAAGAAGAGCGAATCTGCAAAACAAAGTACTGAGCAAAGTACTGAGCAAAGTACACGAGACACTAATAAGCAAAACTTCGATAAAGATAATAATAAAAATTATTCACATAAAACTCGTCAACGTGCAGCTTCAGCAGCTTATGCTAAAGAAGATGTTTTAAGAGATTTGTTGCATGACCCCTTTGCGCGGCGTGTATTTGAAGATATTTATAGTGAGGTAAATAAGCAATCTAAGCCATATGCTGCACCCCCTCCGCCACCACCCCCTCCGCCCCCTCCGCCACCACCCCCTCCGCCACCACAAACACCGCCTACGGTTGCAGTAGAGCTTGGTGATAGTAATAATTTATCACATGTGGCAAATAATTTTTCAGGCAAAATTATGGGCTGGTTTCGCCAACAAATTGATGAGGAGCAAAGCATTAAAATGCCCGCATCGGCTTTATTTGCTGGTGCACGAATACGCTTACAAATTAGGCGTGGGCTTTCTGATGTTCTTAGCACTATTGAAATTGTATTGCCAAAAGACTTTGTAGTAGGCAAACCAATACGTTTACGTGGTCTTGGTAAAAAAGTTGGTAAATGGCAAGGGGATTTATATCTCACCATTGAATGTGCACCAACTTCTAAAACAAATTAGACATTATTGAAATATAAGGAGTTTTTCATGTCCACTGATTTTAATGATTCTCAAGATTCAGAAAATTTTGAAGAAAATTTTGCTGCGCTTTTGGAGTCTCATAGCGTTGATACTGCTTCCTTGCAAACCGGTCAAAAGGTAAACTGTAAAATTATTGCCATAAGTGGAGAGAGTGTTTTTTTAGATGCAGGAGCTAAGCTTGATGGAATAATGGAGCGAGCCGATATTCTTGACGCCAATGGTGATGTTATTGCCAATGTTGGTGACACAATTGATGCTTGGGTTATTGCTGTGACAACGCAAGAAATACGCCTTTCACGCTCTATGAGCGGCGGTGGTGTTGCAGCTTTGGAAGATGCTCGTGACGCTGGGATACCTGTTGACGGAAAAATCACCGGATTGTGCAAGGGTGGGTATACTGTAGAAGTACTTGGTAAGAGAGCTTTTTGCCCTGGTAGTCAAATTGGCCTTTTTGCAAGTAATGAAGCAGAAGACATTGTTGGACAAAATACACAATTCCTTATTACACGCATTGAAAATAATGGTCGTAATATCATTGTTTCTAGGCGTTCTTTGTTAGAACGTGAACGCCAAGAATCAATTGAGCTGCTTCTTAAAAACCTACAAGAGGGCGATACCATTGAGGGACAAATTACACGTCTTGCTCCTTTTGGTGCATTTATGGAAATAGCCCCAAGTGTTGAAGGAATGATTCATATATCAGAATTATCTTGGTCACGCGTAGGTAATGCTGATGAAGTTGTAACACCTGGAGATGCCATACGAGCTAAAGTGTTATCCATAGCAACTGATCCAAAAGGGCAAATTAGAATTTCACTTTCTCGTAAACAAGCTGAAGGTGATCCTTGGGCAAGTGTAGAGGGTAGACTGCACATAGGTGATATTGTAAATGGTAAAGTAGTGCGCTTAACTCCTTTTGGAGCTTTTGTTGAAGTTTTGCCTGGAGTAGATGGGTTGGTGCATGTGTCTGAAATGTCATGGACTACTAGAGTTCATAAGCCTGAAGATGTTGTTAGTGTTGGTGAGCATGTTGCAGTAAAAATTAAAGAATTAAATTGTGAAAGCCGCCGTATCTCTCTTTCAATGCGTGATGCTGAGGCTGATCCTTGGTCTTTAGTAGGTGAACAATTTAGCATTGGCAAAATTGTGGAAGGCACTGTTGAAAGTAGCGCACAATTTGGATTTTTTATTAATTTAGCACCAGGCATTACTGGTCTTTTGGCACATGCTAATATAAAAAATACAGAACATGCTCAAAGTTTAAGTAAGCTTGAAAAAGGTCAAAGTGTTAAGCTTGTTATACAAGGAATTGATATTGAAAAGCGCCGTATTAGCCTTATTCCAGAGGGTAGTGAAGCTCAAGATGATAAGTCCTGGAAAGAGCATGCCTCATCTGCCAATACAGATGCTAACCTTGGTATACTTGGACAAGCTTTAGCATCTGCGATGAAGAAAAAATAATAATTTTGCTTTTTTATTATGTATAAGGCCTTTGCTCAATTAAGTGCAAAGGCCTTATTTTTTCGCGAATTAAGACTCCTGCATAATTCATTGTGTGGAGTCTTTTGGAGCGTTGACGATAGTCAATGCGACCAAAAATCAAGAATAGGTGGAGCTTTGCTTCGCCGTTAAATGATTGATTTTTGAGGCTTTTGTCCTGCACAAGTAGATTTTTAAATAAATGCAAATTTACTGCAAAAGCATAAAAATAGAACTAAAAAATAATTGTGCAGGACCCTTGAATTTTGATTGCATAATTAATCGACACTGAAAAATATTCTTTTCACATTACTAAATTGCCGAAAAGTAGCATTTCATGCTTTGCTTCTGGCAATTTAGCTTGCATTATTTATAATGCTTAATCTTACTATTGTAATAAATTATCACATTTTTAAATGCCGATTAATTATTTGGTTTTAAGTATATGCACTACATATAATGCATACGCCTATATTTAAACAGAATCATCAAAGCGCTTTACACGAAAGTGACACCCACCGCGGCCAGTACGGGCTGTAAAATCTTGGTGGTAATCTTCAGCTGCAAAAAATGGAGTTGCTGCTGTCACTTCTGTTGCAATGTCTAATCCTTTAGTGGTTAAATAATCAATTAATTTTTCTGATACCTTACGCTGATCTTCATCGGAATAAAAAATCACACTTCTATACTGTGTTCCTACATCTGGACCTTGGCGATCTATCTGTGTTGGGTCATGTATTTCAAAAAAGAATTTTGCTAATGTTTCAAAATTAGTTTTTGTTGGGTCATACTCTACTTTAACCACTTCTGCATGACCAGTTGTACCCGTGGATACAGATTCATAAGTGGGGAAAGGATCTTTACCACCCATATAACCTGAAACGACATTTAATACACCGGGTAGTTTTGCAAAACCGTCCTCAACACCCCAAAAACAACCGCCACCAAAAAATGCAACTGAGGGTGCTTCTGCATCTGCTACAAAACGCATGGAGATAGAATTAACACAATGTCGTATGTTTTTTTCAGTAAAACCTTCACCTTCAAATACATGCCCTAAATGACCACCACAATTAGCACATACAATTTCGGTACGCATGCCATCTGCGTCGGGTAGTCTTAATACTGCACCGGCAACGGCATCATCAAAGCTAGGCCAACCGCAATTTGATGAAAATTTATCACCGGAATGATATAATGGGGCATCACATTGGCGGCAAATATATAGTCCTTTATCCTTGGTATTAGTATATTCTCCAACAAAAGGAGCTTCAGTGCCTTTATGTATAATTACACGTTCTTCTTCTGAAGTTAGGCTATTTAGTTTCATTTGGCGTGGTTCCTCCTTGGCAAAGGCTGAAAGTGAAATATTAATTGCTCCTAAGCATGCAAATAGTAAAGCGAAAATTATAAGTTTTTTCATGTTACTCCTTATTAGACTGTAGTGTTTTAGAGGTTAAATGTGGGATCACAAAGGTTTAAGAGTAGACAATGACAGTATCATATAATGATAAACTATTTTACTTTTTAAGTTTATCACATATGGTAGTAAAATAAAATTAGTTATGATTACTGTTAAGTCAAGGAGTAATTAAAGAAGGATTAAGATACAGTTGTATTATGATGTGGTAATTTTTGAGGAAATTTTGTAGCAAAATTTTTTATACAAATAAAAAACCCCTTAAATTAAGGGGTTTTTTATTTGTATTACTTTAGAATCGTTAGTTAAAGTATGAAGTTACAACAAAGTTTACGCTTATCTTTCAAGCAATCTCTTTAACAAAACTTGTAACTCTACTGCCATTTCAGAGAGTTCATGCACGGCTTGTGACGCTTCTGACATGCCCGTTGCTGTAGCACTGGCAATGTGGTTAATTTCGTCGATGGAGCGGTTAATCTCTTCAGATGTGGCAGATTGTTCCTCTGCTGCTGTGGCAATACTTGAAATAAGTGAAGTATTAGTATTTGCAAGTGACACTATCTCTGCAAGAGAATTACCAGAAACAGCAGCTAAATCTGTTGCTTTTCCTGCAAAGGTTGTACTTTCAGTAACACGACTGATATTCATGGTTGTTGTGTCTTGAATGCCTCTAATACTATTACCAACTTCTGTAGTTGCTGTCATGGTTTTTTCTGCAAGTTTGCGTACTTCATCTGCAACAACAGCAAATCCGCGTCCAGCTTCACCGGCACGAGCAGCTTCAATGGCAGCGTTTAGCGCTAATAAGTTTGTTTGATCAGCAATATCAGAAATTACATCCATAACGCTACCAATGCTTTCTGCTTGTTTACCAAGCTGTTGCATATTGGTTTCAAGTTCTAAAGCTACGTCATTAACGCTCTTAATTGCATAAACAACCTGATTTACTAACTCTGCACCTTCAGTTGCTTTATCATGTACATTGTTGGATTGAGTGTTAGCTTCACCAGCGTTATTTGCTACTTCAAGCACTGTGGAGTTCATCTCTTCCATAGCTGCTGCTGTAGTAGTTACGCGATCACGTTGCACCTCAGCGCCATTAGATACTTCTTCTACTTGTGCAGAAAGTTGTCTTGAAGCTGTAGCCATGCGCTCTGAAATATCTTGCGCTTGATTTGCTACATCAATAATAGTTCTTTGGGTGCTTTTAATTTCTGTTAAGTCGGTAATAAGCTGCAATACACATGCAAGCTTACCATTATCATCAGTAAATGGTATAGCCGTATATGATATGTCAAGCGCTTTACCTGCTGGTCTTGCAATCGTTGTACCTGTAGCAGGGCGCATGGTTGATACTGCAATATTTAAGGCATCACCAGGTGTGTCAGAGTCATCTCGGTTCATTACTTCTTTGCATGTTCTGTTTAAATAATCTAGACCAACAACACTTTTACCTAAGTCGTTAATGTATGAAATGCGCAAGTTTTTATCTAAAACTACTACTGGTGCCGTTAAGACATTTAGTATGTTTTGATATTGTGTTAAAGTTGTATTTGTGCCTTCAATAAGCTCTGCATAAGCTCCATTAAATTGCTTACTATTGCCTTGAACTTCAACTTTACCAAAACGTAAATCATTTTTGATCTTAGCATATTCAGCGATTATTTGGTTCAATGATTCGGGTATTGAGCGCAAAGAATCAGCAAGCACACCTATTTCGTCATTGCGCTTAACATCAAGCGTGTCATCAAGCTTACCTTTCGCAATGGATGAAGCAAATTGTGCTCCCCTAGCAACTGCTTTAACAACAGGGCGTATAATTATAAAGGCTACTATAGCACTTAAAATCACAGCAATTATTGTTGCAAATATGGCGAGCGAACTTAATTCACCAAGGGCAGAAAAAACATCTCTTTCTTCTGCTCTTGCAACTACTACAATGTCACTACCTTTCATCTTAGTGTGGTATGCAATAACTGGGTAGCCAGCAAGGTTTACATATTCACTAACACCATCTTGTGATTGAGCTATTTTTTTCAAATCAGGTGTGACAGATAAATTATCTTTGAATAAATTTTCCTTGTTTTGATCAAGTACAATGTGCCCTTGACCGTCGATTGCAAAAGCATAACCATGTTCACCAACGCTAATGCCTTTGAATACAGTGTCATATACTTGAGCAAATGAAATATCGCCACTAAGCACACCAACAATATTGCCATTTGTGTCCTTAACTGGCAACACAACGGCCATTAGTACTTCATTGGTAATAGTTGATAAACGTGGAACCGCTACTGGAATATTGCCTTTAACAGCACTTTTAAAGTATTCACGGAAAGAAATATCCGTGCCAACGGCACGTGCATTTGATGACGCAATAATAATGCCTTTTGTATCAAGTAGGTTAAAGCCGTGAATCATTTGCAAATCATTCTTGCGCTCTGCAAACCACTCATTCATGGCGCTAACTTCGCTGGCAATATGTAGCGGTTGAGCTGAAAATGCTATTACAGAAGGGTTTTCAGCAGTTAACTTTATGAAAGATGATGTTGAATTAAGAGCGTAGTCTAGCATACGCTGTAAAGTCACAGTGGTGACTTGCATTGTATTTATTGATGATTCAGTTAAGGCTTTCGAAGTTTGGTTGTAGGTTAAATAACTTAAAGTACTCATTGATAAGAGCAATACTAAGACAATAGGTAGCAAAACTTTTTGTAATAACTTCATAAATGAACTCCCTTATAAGACTTTCGCAAAAACAAAAATCGGTCAATAGGAAAAATACTTAAGGGATTTTAAGCAAAATTATGAAACTTTACAATAATAAAAATAACCATTTTTGGGGAAAATTTATTATAAGGCATAAAATAAAACAAGGTACAAACGTTTGATTTGATGCAACTATACTAGTCGAACATCAAAAACACGTTTCCACGTATTTTTTTCAAAAAGTACCACGGAGTTCTAAAGACCGCCTTTGGCATAACAGCCTATTGCAAAAGTTGATTTTAGGCAGGCTGTTCAAAAATAGTGCTTTGCGGACGCCATAAATTCGCGTTTTATGCTTATTTTTTGGTCTTTTTTTTGAAATTATAGTATAATCACTTAAAATATAGATAGCATTTTAATATTTTATTCTGTTCATCATGTTTTTTATTTGACATTAGAACAAATGATATTATTTACTGAAAAATAAAATAATCAAATGTGATTTTGTTTTATATAATTACCAAAAAAAATTTAATAAGCATAATGTATTTTACTGTGCATAATAAATATGTATTATATGTTTTATTGTTTTTTTTTAATAGTTATTACTATAATGTATTATAATATAAAAATTTGTATGGAGATTTAATATGCATTATACGGGACAAGTATATAGACATCCAATAGAATATGATACACCATTACTTGAGGTGACTGCCGGGTGTTCACATAATAAATGTTCTTTTTGTACTATGTACAAAGAAACAATTTTTCGTGTATCACCTCTTGAGCATGTTGAAGAAGATTTGAAAGAATTAAAAGAAATAGGTCATCCTTTTAAGAGAATTTGTTTGATAAACGGTGAGCCTTTTGCACTTTCTACTGATAAACTTTTGAAAATTGGTAAGTTAATAAATCTATATTTTCCGGAAATTGAAACTATTACTTGCTATGCTTCCATTAAAGGGCTTAAAAATAAAACTGTGGATGATTTGAAGAAACTTAGAGATTTAAACTTTAATGAGCTACACATTGGTCTTGAATCTGCTTATGACCCTGCACTTTTACAAATGAATAAAGGTTTTACTGCTAAAGAAGCCTATGAAAACATAGAAAAATTAGTAAAAGCAGGTTTTTCTTGGGATGCAATTATTATGACTGGTGTTGCCGGTAAGGGTAATGGGCATATTCATATTCAAGAAACTGCAAAGCTTTTGAATAAATATCCTCCATATTTAATTTCCCTTATGACAACCTCTGTGTCAACTGGAACATTATTAGAAAAAATGCGTGATAGTGGGCAATTTGTTGAATGTACGGAACGAGAAAAAATTGAAGAAGAAATTTTATTGCTGAAATTACTTGAATTTGAAGAAGCATATTTTTTTGGTGCACATAATTATAATTTAATCCCTATCAATGGGTATATTTCAAATAAAAATAAAATTATTAAAAACATTGAAAAGAATTTATTAAGCTTGGATAATAAAATTTTGGATGGTATAATGCATCGTGACAATATCTAAACTTTAAATAATTGTCTATTTGCTTAACGCTGAAAAAGGTATTAGTGGTTGTTCAGGCACGATTAAATAACTAACATTACATATTAAAAATTTATGCATATTGTGTATTATATATGGTGCTTAAATGTAAGGAGAATTATATGACTAAAACCATTCTTTTAACTGGCGCTACTGATGGTATTGGTTTAGAAACAGCTAAGGCACTTGCAGCTATGGGACATAATTTACTGTTACATGCAAGGGATAAAACCAAGGCTGAATATGTTAAAACCATGTTGCTTAGCATTAATAGCAATGCTAAAATAGATTTATATTTAGCTGATTTATCAGAGTTAGATCAAGTAAAGTTAATGGCAAAAGATATTTTGAATAGCGAGCAAAAACTTGATGCTATAATAAATAATGCCGGTGTATTAGTTAGTAATAAAGGTCTTAGTACCAATGGGATGGATATAAGGTTTATGGTGAATACCATAGCACCTTATGTGCTTACAAAGCTTTTATTACCAGTTTTAAATACCCATGCACGTATTGTAAACCTTTCGTCAGCAGCGCAAATGCCTCTTAATTGGGATGCGTTTGAAAATGGAGGTGAGCTTGAAGCGCATTCAGCATATGCTCAAAGCAAATTGTCGCTTACTATGTGGTCCATGGAACTTGCGCAAGAGTTAGGTGCAAATTATGTTGTCGTGGCGGTAAACCCAAAATCATTACTTGGTAGTAAAATGGTTAAAGAAGCCTACGGGCAACAAGGATTTAATTTAGAAATTGGGGCTGATATTTTATGCCGTGCAGCCCTTGCAGAAGAATTTGCAGCTTCAAGTGGTAAATATTTTGATAATGATGTTGAAAGATTTACAAACCCACATCCATTTGCTTTAATAAAAGAAAATAGAGCTAAACTCATGGGTATACTTGATAATTATCTTTAATTGATGCAATGTTTTTTGTTCTTACCAAATTAAGGAAATGCTGATTTATTCTGCAAGCAGAATAAATCAGAAAGGCACACTGCCTTCATTTGCCATCACGTGATTCCGATTGTATGAATCATTACTATTAAGAAGTTAGTTTAATATATTAAAGTGATACAAGTATCCTCAGATTAAATGCAAAATTACAAAAGTAGCACGTAGGGCCGCAAGGCCGTGCAAAAAACAAAACTTATATTTTACCATAATAATTAAAATAATAAATAAATTTTAAATCGGAATGACGTGCATTTGCCCTGTGGGGCGCAAAAAAAGCGTGGTTTTTTGCTCTCATTCGGCGTGC
>CAYJPT010000068.1:0-12101 GCA_964372165.1 uncultured Desulfovibrionaceae bacterium
AATGAATTGTGCAGGACTCTTATTGTAATAAATTATTATATTTTAAGATGCCGATTAATACCACTATCTTGGTATCAAATATTATGTGATATAATAATTGTTAGTGCAAAACTTTTCTTGCAGTAGTATTTGTTTCTTACCAATCTGCTGGTTTGCCTATGGCTGATCTTGGAAAATCATCCCCAAATGTAAAGCGGGCCGGTTGTTCTTCTATCTTTAATTTTTGCTTTACAAATGCCCGTAGCTCCTGACGGGCTTGAGCTTGGTCATAATTAGGTTTTAATATGATAAAGGCTTTTAATTGTTGTCCTTCTTCTGGACGCATGAGGCGCACAAGGCTTGATTCAACACTAGGGTGCTCGTTTAATACTTTGCTAATATATTCTGGAAATACATTAACTCCGGCAACTTGTACTGCAAAATCTTTACGCCCCATTGGTAATAGATGTCTAGCATCTTGCCAGTCAATATTATCTTGTAGTGGAAAGTCTTGCGTAAGGCCATCTGGCAATGTGCGACGCACTGTATCTTGAGCATTTGAGTTTTGCGGCTCCAATCTCTCAAATTGTGGTAGTAGGGTAAAATGATTACCCGGAGCAAGCCTGCAGCACATTACACCCATTTCTGATGAACCAAAAAACTCTACCATTTCAAAACCAAGGGAAAGCAGAGTAGCAAAGCATTCAGTGGGAAGTGGCGCTGTACCACATATTAAAAAACTATTATGGCTTTGCACTCGCTCAAGGCGCACCATATTTGTATATAACAATGGCACACCAATGACTAAATCTCTATCTTGAATTTGATGCACAATGGCTGTGGGAATTGGAGCTTCAAGGCGTATTGGTATATTTAATGACATGGGTAAGAGTAAGCCAAATGTGAATCCATAAAGATGGTGTAAGGGGCTTGTAACCAATGCTCTTTTTCTATTTTTAAGTAATGGCACAATGCCAATAAGTTCTTGGCGTAAATTAACTTCTGGGTGTGTACATGGTTTTGGTTTGCCGGTGGAGCCAGAGGTAAAAAAAGTAATATTTTGTTGCCCGTTACGCCATATTTTATACATATCTGCCGTAAAATTTGCAAAGCACTCATTTATGCTTGGTATGTTTTCATCAAGGTTAAACATAGCCATAAAGGTTTGAACAATACTTTTTAAATCTTCTTGTGAGCAATTGGCATCATTAAAGCTAAGCTTTGCGAATTCTTCAGATGAAATCCAGCTGTGGGCATGCTCGGTGTATCTTCCTAAATGCATTTGCAAGATGGATTGTAAAATATGTAAAAATGCTTCATGGTTCATGCAAGCAATTTTGTCTAAAGATTCTATTTTCATTAATTATCTCCAAATACGAATAGTTGCGCAATTGCCATTTTCTTGGCATAAAATTGCATGATCTTTTTTAGCTTCAATAGCTTGCAAAGTTGCTGCAGCACTTTGTAAAGCAGTGGTATGCGGCTGATTATTTATTAAATTTTCAGGGGAAAATTCATCCCAATCAATGGATATTTTAGGGTGGTTAGCATCTTCTTTACCCACAAGAAAAAATATTGCCCCTTCAAATAAAGTATTTTTTGGAGAAAACTTATGAAAGCGTGCATCAGTTTCGTCCATGCAGCCAACAAGTACATATTCTGCACGATTTGCATAAATTAATGTAGCTGCAGCTTGTATTGCTGCGGCAAAGGAAAGAGCAAATTGTGTTGCAGTATGGCAAGGGCCTTGTAAGCCAAGATATAGGCTAAGTAATCCTGCTCCCATATTATTTACAGCGTGAGAAAATGCAGTTGGTGATGAAAGCCTTGGCTCTGCATCAAGTATAGAGTCCATAAAATCCATGCTCATGCCCATACCGGCGTAGGCAGTACCAACGACCAAACCTAATGATGTACGTTGCTCTGCGGGGATATTTGTAAGAGCTTGTGCGCATGCAAGTAGCCCCATTCTAGCATAACGTGGTATGCGTCTTAATGGCGCATTTGGAAAAAGTGCGCTTAATTTTGCATTATCTTCTTGGGTAAATGCCGGTGCAGGTGGATTATTAACGCTATGATTTTGTGTGACATTATGCACTGCACCTGAACTGAAAATACTAAGGCTGGGTGAATTACTCATCATCAATTCCTTTAAGTACCAGTGCCGCATTGCTGCCCCCAAACCCTAAAGAGGTGGAAAGGGCATAGTTTTTTTGTAATTTCAGCGGTTCAAGGTTTGGTGTTATTCCTATTTCTTGATCAACTTGCTCAAAATTGCGTGTTTTGGGTAGGATTTTGTTTTGCAAAGCAAGTAAGCATAATATTGCCTCCACTGCTCCTGCAGCACCCAAGGTGTGCCCTGTAATGCTTTTAGTTGCCCATACAGGTATGTCGGTCAAATATTGTTTAAAATATTTACCTTCAACCTTATCATTTTCAGGTGTAGCTGTGCCGTGAGCATTAATAAAGGCTAATTGATCTTTGCCAATATGTGCTTGCTTTAAGGCTGTATTTACAGCTGCATGTAGCCCACGCGCTTGTGGGTGTGGTGCAGTAAAATGATGCGCATCGGCAAAAGCTCCGTACCCTGCTATAAAACCAAGTGGTTTGACTCCACGAGCAAGGGCATGTTCTGTTTTTTCTAAAACTAATGCTCCTGCACCTTCACCAAGGTTTAAACCCTTGCGGTTGGCATCAAAAGGACGGCATAATTCGTTGCTATAAATCATTAAACGAGCAAAGCCAGTGTGTGGTACAAGACTTAAAGCATCAGCACCACCACAAAGTACCATGCCGCATTGATCTTGCATAAGCATGTCCATTGCCATACCAATGGCGTCAGCACCTGATGTGCATGCATTGGCAATGGTTAACGTGGGGCCTTGTAAGTTATACATTGTTGCTATGCCTAATGATATATTGGAATCAAAATAATCCGCAATGCCTTGAGGTAGGGGAGATGTTTGTAACTTTTCAGCATCTAAGCTTCTACCAGCTGCATAATCTTCTAAAAAGTGTAAGGCGCTGCCTGCTGTTGTTCCAAGTATAACACCGCAATTTTGCAAGTATTGTTTATTATCAATAACTTTAGCTTGTTCTAAAGCTTGCTTAGCAGCAAATGCAGCCAAATTTAATGTGTCACGAGCAGAGGATAAGCGGTTGGAATTAAATGCAACTTCTGGCGCGGCAAAAAAAGGATAAGGCATGGCTTGCTTATGCAAAATATTTTGGTCACTTAAAGTAGATTCATTTTGCAAAAGTTCATGGCATTTTGTACCTGCAGCACACACGCAGCCCATACCGCTTACGCAAATGGGGGGATATTTTTGTTTTTGCATGGTTAATTTTTTGTTTTTTGTCTTTCAAGAATGTAATCAGCAAGCACTTCAATAGAAATAAATACTTTGCGAGCTGTGTCGGAATCCTCAATAACTACGCCAAATTGCTTTTCAAGCATAACTACTAATTCAACAGCGTCTAATGAGTCAAGCCCAAGTCCGTCATCGCTAAAAAGTATCATGTCGTCAGAAATGTCACTGGCTGTAATTCCTTCAATATTAAGGGTGCTCACAATGTTTTGTTTCAATAATTCTCTACACTCTTGTACTGTCATACTGACCCCACATGTCAAAAAAGTTAAAAAAATGATATGGATACTTTTGTACCATATCTTCCATTGCTGTGGCAAAGCATTGCACAATTTCTTGTAAAGCTTTGGGGTTGCGGCGTAAATTTTTAGGTACATTTAATACCTGTGTTTTTACACCATACACTTTATCCTTTTTAAGAATGCTAAAACTTAAAATTAGTGGTACTTGGGTAATAGATGCCAACAAAAAAGCTGTAGCTGGTAATCTAATTGTATCGCCTAAAAATATCGCTTCAACACTTTCTCCAGTGGATTCTGTTGTTCTATCTCCTGCAATGCAAATGAGCTCTTGATGCTGTAAAGCTGCAATAATATCAAAAGATGCTTTTACGCCATCACGTGAATTTATTATCTTTATAGCATGGCCGTTCTGCTGTTCTTTGTGCTCAAAATAGTGCTTGTCAGTATCTTGCTCGCTTATCCACTGAACTATGTTAATGGGGCGATTTAACTTTTCGACACTTGCAATGCCAAGCTGCCATGCGCCTATATGCGCAGTCAAAATAATTGCCCCTTTGTCATCAGGCACACTATTTTGAATGCAGTCTCGCGCTTTAGAGTGTCCAGTCAATATATTTTCGTTCAATATGCCAAATATGCTGCGCTGTAATAAGCCTTCTGCAAAGCAAAGGTATAATTTATAACAATGTTTCCAACGTGCAAAGCCTTGGTCATTAGGGAAGCGCCGTTTAAGGTATGGATAACAACGCTTACGCACTGAGGGAATCAAACTATAATAAAATACTACTATGCATAATAAGGCTTTTGCTAAAAATACCAAACGCAAGCGTACCATAAAATAAAATATTTCATGCTGCAAGCGTGAAGCAATGCTTTTTCCTGTGTCATTCATGATAAATATTTATATTTTTTTTGTTAAATAATGTGATAAAGACCAAACAGTTATTGCCATTAATATGCCCACAATAGGCGCAAGGACCAATGCCCCTAAAATCCAATCTAAAATACGTTGCCATATTTCATGCCCAAGTGTATTAATTGAAAATTCCGTAAGCCATTGTCCATTACGTATTCTATATCCTACAAGCACACATAGTCCTGGCAAGAATGGCGGCCAACTAATAGGAATTATAGCAAGAGCACACAAACGGTCAAGATGCCATTTTTGTATGCAAAAAAGTAAGAGTATGCTTTGCAATCCCAATATGGGTAAGGTGCAAATAGCTAAGGATATAGCAGCAGAAATACTTAAATTGAGAGGGCTTGAATGCTTGAGTAAGCGTGCTAGGGATTGTAAGGGCGAAAGCAATGATATATTGCCTTCAAGATCTAAAGAATGATGTTTAAATGGTATTGGTATGAGAGCTCGCACCGTTAAGCGCATGTTTAGCATGCTGATACGATAATTATCGGCAAGTGCTTTAAAGTGTGAGATGCGCTCTTGCCCGTATTGATAGAGCACACGTATAGGAACGCCCAAAATAGAAAACCCTGCCCATGCAGCTTGTACTAATACTTCAATTTCAAAAGAATAGCGATTTTCTTTTAATGGTAGGCAAAGCAAGGCTTGTAGTGGGTAGACTCTAAAACCACTTTGCATGTCACTAACTCTAACACCAGTTTGCACAAACATCCAAAATTCAGAAAATGCACGTCCAAATCGTGAGGATTTTGGTATGTTAGCCGTATTAAAATCACGTGCTCCCACTAAAAAGCTATGTGGGTTTTGTTCAATTTTTTGCAAAAAAAATGGTATGTCTTCAGGATAATGCTGATTGTCTGCATCAAGAGTTAACATATGGGTAAAACCAGCTTCATGCAGGGTTTTAGCCCCAAGGCGCAGAGCATGGCCCTTGCCCATATTTTGCTTAAGGCTTATGCATTGTACGTCAAGGTCTTTGATATTATCCAAGCCTGCGTCGGTTGAGCCATCATCAATAACCCATATGTGAGTAAAGATGTGCGTACGCTGAGCTATAGCTCTTTCTACCACTTGACGTATAGTATGCCCGTGATTGTATAGTGGTATAACAAGCCCAACACGTATGCCATTTTGCATTATAATAAACCTTGCGCCCAGCGTTGACAAAAATTTTTATAAAATTCAGGTTGTTCTAGTAAGAGATTTTCTTCAAGGTCTAACATTAATTGTATAGTATGCCCTTTGGTATAGCACTTTTCATCTTGGTCTAAAATACGATATTCAAATTCTAACAGTGCAGCTTCATTCCATAATAATGATGTTTCTATTATGTATGTATCAGAAAAGCGTAACGGAGCCATAAAGTCTAAATTAAAGCTTTTTAATGGTATAGCCACGTTATTATCATAAAAATCAAAGTATGTTATACCGTAGCGATTACCAAAATCTTCACGACCATCTTCAAGCCATGAGGCATAGTGACCATGCCACATGAAGCGGATTTGATCTACTTCTCCAAATCGAACACGCCTTGTGCAGCGTTGTACTAAAGGCTTATGCGCACGTTGTTGCGGGCGTCTTCTCATATATTTACTCCTTGCCAGCTAAATTTTGCCGATAAAACATCATTAGCCTTAATGCTACAATGCCAGCTGTCATTTTGCTTTTTAGTTATTATGCAGTCAATATGACTTTCAGAGCCAATGGGCGCAGTAAATTTTGCCTGCAATATTTCTTTAATTTGTATATCTTGACCTGTTATTTCGTTTACGGCAACTTGAGCCATAAGAACTTGCACCACAGCCGGTAATACAGGTTTATTTGGAAAATGCCCTTGAAAACCAATAAAATTTGCTGGCAGATAAAAATGCTTACACCAGCTGTCTTGAGCTTCAAGTTTTTGTATGGGTTTGGCACAATTTTGCAAGGATTGGCGTAAGGTTTTATTATTCATGCTTAATCCTTTATGCTTAACTTGCTATTTTCTTTAGTGTTATAAAATATACTTTGGTCATGCTTTGCAATGTCCTTTTCCCAATATAATGGCAAGGGATTTTGTTTTGAAATTTTATGTGCAATAATTTGTGCTATGTTTAAGGCAATTTTATGCATTTTAGAACTATTGATACTTGGATCTATATTACATGATAATGTACTATTTTTATAGGTACATTGAGCAAAACGCTTACCTTGTAAAAAAATCAAACCAAGTTGTGCTCCCTCACCTGCATCTTGGTTTTGTTCAAAACCTGCTAGTAGAGGTAAAGTCATTTCGGCATCATGGTACCATAATGTATAGCTTTGGGAGTTAACTTGTGCCGGTAGACTTACAGTATATGATTGATTTGCGCAAGATAGCAACAAAAAGCAAAGTGCTATCATTAATGTACTGCTTTTCATGATTTTTCCTTACATAACTTGGGTAAAAGCCATAAAGCTGTAGGCATTTCTACCAACAAACCAACAAAAACCACATGTCCCATGGCTTGTAGAGTTGGGTGTGTAGCAAAGGCAAGCATACCCATACTTGCGCAAGCTGTTAAAGATGAAACCAAAATGGCCTTATTCATTTGTAGTGCAATGCCTTTAGCTAAGTGATGTGTAGCCAATATGCCATGGTCAATGGCTAAGCCAAGCACAAGGGGCATGGCTGCAAGACTTGCTAATGTTAATGGCTTTTGCCACCAAAGCATAGTCAAAAAAATGCAAAATATTGCCGCAATGGCAGGCATGGCTGCAAGTAATGTTTGTGCCACATTTCTAAAGCATATGAAAAGCAATACAAAGCAAAAAATAAACATTAAGGGTAAATATCTAGCTTCAATAGCAAAAACATCACGCAAACTTTTTTCAAAGCTTTGGGGGGTAAATAATATTACTTGCTTGTAAATATCTGCTGATAATTGTTCAAGGTTGATATTTTTATCTGCTAAAATGCGACCTTGGCTTATATTATCAGCTGGATAGTTTTGTAATAAATGTTCTACAATACTTTTCCATGGGCTGTTTTGTAATGATGTTAAACTTATAGGTGTGGGTATGCGATTTAAAAAATCAAAAAATGGGGCAAAAACTAAATCGGCCTGCAAATGCTTTAATGATGTGCTAAAGGCATCATTTATATACAATTTATTGTGAGCTACAAAACTATTCCAGCGTGCTATGTTTTCTTTTATAGCCTTAGAATGTGGTAATATATCCCCAAGACTCACAAAATTTGTTTCAGGAAAGTCTTTACTTAATTGGCTTTGAATCTCTCTTGTATTTTGCAAAGCTTGGATTGAATCCTTGGCTTCAACTAGTATGAGGCTTGGTGATGCTAATTGCCAAGTTTTTAAGAATTGATTGCTATCATTTTGTATTTCATCGGCATGTGCCCCTAAACTGCGTGGTGATACATCTATGGGTAAAAGGAAGAAAAAACAAATACATGCTAAAGATAGTAATGTACTTAACAAAATTATTACAAGAGGTTTTGGAAAAAGAGCCACATTGTTTTGGCTATGCTTTTGTATTACTTTAGGTTTATCAAAATATGGGCACAGTGGTAATATGTAAAGGGCTAAAACTAAACCCATACCCAAGGCAATAATTGCAAAAACAGATAGCTGACGCACTGCAGGAATAGCAGAGAAAAGCAGCAAGGCAAAACCTGAAATATTAAGCAAAAAACCTTGAAAAAGTGGTGAACTTAAAGCGTTAAAAACAGTGTTTTTATCCTGATTGCTGCGTAATGCAAAGTGCATATGCACGGCGTAATCTTCGGCAATGCCAAGGATGCTCATGCCAAAACCTACAGCTAAACCAGAAACAAGGCCAAAAAGAATATGCATTGAACCTAAGGCCACACTTACAGCAAGACAAGGTGTTAGCAGAAGCCAAATTGCACCAATAGAGCGTATAAAGATAAAGTAGATGAAAATTAAACTCACAAGAGAAACTATGCTAATCCATAAAATATCTGCATCTATGGCTTCAGTGTTCGCTACAGTGTGCCTAATTGCGCCAATAACTTTCACCTCAATTTGTGGCGGAAGTTCTTTAATGGCTTGTTTGATATTGTTCATGGCACTTAATGCATAATGTGTGTCATGGATAGATTTTTGCGGATTTAATATCAATAATAGATGTTTACTGTCATTGCTTAAAGCGTAACCATAGCGTGGGTCAATGGGGGGCAGGGCATGATTTTTAGGCATACGATTAAGAATAAATCTTTTTAAGTTTAGTGGATCATGCCTTATCCATTCCATAGCCCCAGCACTAGGAAAACCTAAGAGCAAACTTTGGGCATTTTGTGCATGTAGTTCAATATTTTCCTTTGAGATAATATCATAAAATTCTTGTTCTATTTTAGCATCAAATAGCGACGGTAAAAGATCGAGTACCATTTGAGGGTTGGGAAAAAATTGACCTTTTTGTGGTGTAAGTAATTTGGGATTAAGGCTTTGCTCAAATATTTGTATGCGCTTGGATAATTGTTCTAAACTGAGTCCATGCGCTTGAAAGTCCACATATATATATTGAGAAAAATTTGCCATATTCATGGCCTTTGTCATACTTTGCAGTGCCGGTGAGTTATCCGGAAAAAAGTCAGTACTGCTTTTTGTAATGGGTAGGGTAAATATGGCACTCAATAGAATAATCCAAAAAAATCCTATGCATACGAGGATTTTTTTTGCATGCGGCATTGCTTTGAAATGAAACTTTGCAGAAGATGAAAATCTCATGGAAAAGGCGTTCCGTCAGGGAATGATGTGGGAAACTTTGCATTTAACACTATGTCATGAAATTGCAAGCTTGTGCTGTCACCTTGTTGTTCCATAAAAGTTATGGAATTTATAGTATATGCTTGATTATTGATACAAAGGTGCATGGAGGAAAAAAAACTGTCATCCTTGGGTATTAGTTTAATGCAACTTTCATCTTCACTTGTGGCTGTACTTTGCAAATCCATAGCATAATGGTTTTTCAAATTATTAGGCTCAAAAGTAAACCAAAGTAACATTTGTTTGATCATAGTATTTAAAACATTACCCTCATAACCATGCGCTTTTTTTAATTGAGAACGCTCCTGCAACCACATCCAACTCTCATTTCTTTGAAATAAAATACCTGAGGGGGCAGGATTTAGATATTCCCAAAGCAATGCTGGTTCATTTTCATAATTTTTAGTAAAAAATAAATGACCTTGGGAGCTTAATGGTGTTTTTAAGAAAGACAGCTGTTTTTTTTGTGTGAAGTTTGCTTGCAGACTTTGGGTCTTATTTGCATGTAAAGCCATGCTTTCAAGTAGTCTATCAAGCTCACTATTAGCTGCAAAAGATTGGTGAGTGCTTGATATAATCAAATTTAAGCAAAATATGAAAAATAAAATGTTACGATACATGCTTAATTATTATGTTCTTGGTTGGAGGGAGTAAAAATTTTAAATTGACCTTCAACTATGCAAATTTCTTTATTAAATAGCATACCTTCTATAACCATAATATCGCCAAGTTTAGTAATCAACTTAACCTTTGCAAGCAAGGTGTCACCCAAACATGCTTTGCCATGTATTTTTATGTTGCGCATGGATGCAAGATACCCAAATGGTTGTGGATTTATCATGCCATTACCAGCTGCAAAACATTGCGCTAAAATTTCTACAAGGGCCATAGTTTCAAGTTCAGAGTTTTCTTTTAAAAAAACACAATGCTCATCAATGGTAAATGTTGCCTCAAAGTTATTATCGTTGGCATAGGTGAGCTTATCAAGTAAGAGCATAGGTTTTCTATGTGGTATAATATGCTCTATTGGTATGTCAGAAAAATTATTTTGCATATAATGTGTTTTAGTTGTTGAATGATTTTAGTGTCTTAATGGTTGTGATTTAGATGCTTATACTGCCCCCTATAATAAATTAATATTATAAAGGGCAATATAAATTTTTATTTTGTGGCGGATATATTGGCCAGTTCTCTATCAATATTAAAACGTAATGTTGAAACCCATTTATTATAGTTGGGATGAATATTACCGTCTTGAGTACGTAAATTCACGCTATCTTTGTATTTGATGTCATATTTTTTGGCATCATAGGTAATTGTGACAACAGCAGTATGTGATCTAACTTGAACAGTTGCCTCAATAACACCAGGAGCTATGTCTTTAGGAACCCAACGAGTTTTAGGACAAGCTGTAATGATGGCTTGGCGTACTTCTTTTTGTGTTAAATTATTAACAGTTGTTACACTTCCTTGTGGGTTTGAAACAGGTGCACCCCTTTTGCAACCAACAAGTGCAAATGTAGCCATGAGTAATACAAGGACAACAATGCTGACTCTACGCATTATAAACCTCCATTAAATTTGTTAAAATATTGTACATATTCCATTTTTGCTGCACGCATCATTACCCTATGTGGTAAATCTTCATCAGCAAAATTATTGGGCAATATTGGTTTAAGCATGGATAAATCAATGCTATTTGGAACAAAATATTTTGCTCCAACCGGGAAGACCTCAGCACTATTTCTTATAACAAAAGGAACTATGGGCACGTTAAGATTATAAGCCATTTGAAATGCACCAGCATGAAAGCGACCCAATTGACCATTGCGGGTGCGTTGGCCTTCAGGAAAAATTACAATGGATACGTTTTTTTTAATTAATTCTTGGCATTTAACTTCTATTTCTTGTGGTGTATTTTTTTCAACATCAATATATTCAGCGCAGCGCATCATAGGGGCAAAAAAGAATAATGTTTTATAAGGCCAGGATTTACTTATAAAAACAACATTTGGTGAGTGCTGTGCACCAAATAAAAATAAATCTAAAAATGATTGATGATTTACAATAAATATAGCTGGAGCAAATTTGCTTGATTCAGAAGTGTTATGTACATTTACTGGTATAAAAGGGCGTAATAAAATCCATGTGATACGGCCATATGTGTGGATATATAGACGCATTAAGTGTGCGCTGTTTAATGATGGGCAAAGCTTAGACAATATGAGTATTGCATAGCCTACTGGTAGGAAAAGCAGAGTCCAACCAATAAATATGGTAAATATCCATATATTGGCCAAGAAAAGGTAGGCTTTATGCTTGAATTGTGCCTGCATCTCGCAAGGAACAGATAAAGCCATGAATATCCCCCAAAGTTTGTATGTGGGTGAGTGGTTCTTTATTAGCAAGTTTAAAATTAAATGTTTTCTCGATCACAATGACCATATCAACTATATCAAGGCTATCAAGGCCTAGGTCATTACGTATGTGCGATTCTGGAACAAGAACTTCATCATCAAGTTCAAACTCTTCAGCCAAGGCAGCATTGAGGTTTTTTACAATAGCATCATTATTCATACAAGACCTTATCAAAATAGAAAATTTGTTTGTTTTTACACGAGCCATTGTCTATCATAGTGCAATAATGACGTCAAGTGTAGCTTATGCGCCTTATTTTTTGCATATTTATGTATGTTTTTTGTATAGGAAACGCTGATTAAACTAGCAAGTCAAAAAACATATTGTGCGTTTCCTTACAAAGTAGGCAATTGTGCCTACTTTGCACGCCGAATGAGAGCAAAAAACCACGCTTTTTTTTGCG
>CAYJPT010000069.1:0-12023 GCA_964372165.1 uncultured Desulfovibrionaceae bacterium
ATATCCTGCATGGTTTCGCAAAACTATAGAGCAGATACAAGCTGATGCAAAATCTAGAAAAGCTCCTTGTCATGCTCTTTGTAAGGAAATAGAGTTTTAAGGATGAAAAATTATATTAAATATAATTAGTTGGATGCTGAAAAACGCATTTCCATGCGCTTTTCAGAAAGGCACGTTGCCTCCAAATACCCCTTCGGGGACGCCAGAAACAAGTTCTGGCTTATTTTACGGCACGCGAAATTTTTCTTACAGAAAAATTTCGTTAGTCGTCACATGAAAAATGTATTTTAGCACCATAAAAATACCAGAAAAGTACATTCCATGCCCTTATTTCTGGCATTTTTATTTGTCCATTTTTGCTAAAAAATAATTTATTTTCAGGGTTTTGTATAGTTTTTCAGTGCCGAGTAATTAAAGATTAAATTAAGGAAACGCTGATTAAATCAGCATTTCCTTAAAAACATCAATTTTTAGTATGGATGGGATAAAATGCAACAAATAATTTTTGCCATTGGTGGTACAGATGATATTACAAAGATTAATATTTTAATTAACAAAAAAATAAGGATGAACAAAAAAATTCAAGCCTTATCTAAACAAACTGAGCTTGAAGTAATTCTTTTGCTATGCGTTAGACCTAAATTTATAGAATCAAGTTCTAAGTGTATCAAGTACATAAAAAATAAAGTAGATTTTTTGAAGGATGGCTATGTTAAAATATATTGGAGTAGTGATGAAAAATGCATTGAAGTTGAGGGTAATAAATGCCCTAGTTCCACACTTATCGAAACTGCTCCATATATATTTTTTGCCCCACCAAGTACGGTATTAACCTTGCTTGATGATACCAAGTTACTTTTCGTGGGCAGTGCTAAAACTGAATTGAGTATTCAAAAATACATGCAAATTCAACAAAAAATTGATGAAAAGCATAAAGAACGTATGCAAAAATATACAAAACTTAGCTCATGTGGTGATCAAACATATATTTCATTTACTGCACATGAAGAGTTTTGTTTGGATTTAAAAAAAGAGATTATGGGGCGGAATACTTTTTCCATACATAACTTACACTCTTTACCAAATATGCATATAGATTGGATCATAAGCTATGTGGACTATGCAAGAACAGATAAACATGGCTTTTATGCTGTATATCATGATAGCACTTCCGATGCTTACCGAATATGTATTTATAAAAAATATAAACCATCAAAATGGATAGCTGATCACTGGGGAGCGCCATTTTTTTTATTCTTAGAAGGTTGTGAAAGAATATGGCTTAGGCAACATGGCTACTATACGGTAGTTCTGTGCAGGCAGGTAGCACATATTAAAAAATAGACTTAATATTGAACGTGTTAAAATACATCTTTCAGATATTTTATAATTGCTAATAATCTTGTCACAAAACTAAAATTAAGCTAAAAAGATATAAAAAAAGGAGTAAAGTCAATGTTAACAGAAAAACAAATTCTTACTGAAATTAAACTAGCAACCCAAAATAGAAATGCTTTCTTCATTGTACAATATGAAGTACGAGCTGCAAAATTGGACTTTCACACAAACAAAGCTGCAGATAACAGCTTATTGTTTCATATATATAACCTAGCACAAACTTTAGAGAAGTTACACAAATGCATAGATGATAATTGCTCCTTTGATATAAAAGATGAGCTTGAAATTGATAAAATTAGTAGCGTTAAAAAAGACTTTGCCTTTGAAGTAGTAGCTAATAAGCTTATTTCTTTGTTGAAAAAATTGGGTGACAATGACTTTTATCAAACTCGCATAGACGCTTTGAATATAGCAAAAAAAGAGCATTCAAAGCTTTTTGTAAAGTATCTGAAAAAGTCTTAGTTTTTTAGCTAGCTTCAATAAAACTCTTAACTCAAGTTAAAACAAGTAAGTTGAATTGGAGCTAGCTACTCACATTACTCATTTATCACAACTAAAATTGCATGATTATTTTACTTATAAGTGTGTTTTCATAAGAATTTTTTCAAATAGTATGAAAGATATTATGTGCTGTATGCTTAAAATATAAAAGTATAAATATTTTTTATTACGAACATTAATATTGTACATAAACAAAATGAAATGAAGAAAAATATACTGATTAAATCGTTTATCCCAATTGTTATTTTAAGGCGTTTAAAGAATTTTGATATATTTATGTAACATAATGTGGTGATAATGATAGATGCTACCATCCCACCAAGAAACGCATATGATCCATTTTCCATAATATATTCACTGCTTGCATCAATTGTAGAGCAGAATAGAATTAGTGCAAATAAAGCTAAACATATTGCAATTATGCTAGAAATGTGTTTGTATATATAATTGTATAATAACTTTCTTTCCAAAACATTAATTATTTTAGTTGAGTTATTGCTTTTTTTCCCGAATTCCTTTGCAGTTAAAAGCGAGTTAAAGTACGGCGTTTTTACTATGGTTTGATATATTTCAGCTGATTTATCTATAAATAGGTCATCATTAAATTTAACAGCGTTAATACTTTTTTCTATATCATGTAAATTGTCCTTGGTAAAAAGCTGATAAAGTTCATCCATTTGTGTCAATGCAAAAGTAGGACCAAGGCCATGAGCTGTTAATGTAAGCCAATCGCCTTTAGAAGTTTCGATTGTAAGGTCAAATACATATACGCCAACTTCATACTTGTGTATGACTGACCGAAGAAATGGGACAGATTTTGTGCGAGAGATAAGTTTATAATGCTCCACGTAATCAGAAGCTGTAAATTTATAATGATTTTGTATTTCATCACTTAAGTTTTCTGTAACGCTAGCTTTGTAGCCAACTTCTACATGACCAACCTTATGCATTGTGCCATTACCCCCACAATGCCTACATTTGATGTATCCATCTCCCCCACAACTAGAACATTCGCGTACTTTGCCCCTACCATTGCATTTAGGGCAATTATATCCATCTTCAGACCCAGTACCATAACATCTGTAGCATTTAGTTTCACCACTGCCATAACAACTACTACAAGTGACTTTTCTCCTACCATGACAACATAAACAAGTGTAATTATACACAGCTTTGTAATCAAAAGTATGTAGATGTTTGCTCTGTTTATTAACATCACTTAGTTTTGCATTTAGTGTTTTTTGATATAGTGTATCCAGCAAAAAATCTTGGGCAACGCTGTTATTTAGCTCATCAATATAGCCAGACAAATTTTTTATTAAGTTAGGGATGGAGCTAAATTCTGCATATCCCGAGTAACAAGAACCACAATAGTCGTTTGTTAGTATGTCGAAAAAATAACTATATTCTACACGGCGATTCCAGCTTTTATAATCACAAGTGAAGTTTTTGATATTGATGGTGTCAGGTTCAATATTGCAAGCAGCAGATATTTTTTCTACGATATCATTAATAAAAATAGGCGTAGCCTCTGCTAAAAATTCATATGGTTCCGAATCTTTTGCACATAAAATCTTAAATTCGCGCTCAATCATTTTGCACCTCATGTTTGTTAGACTTAGATTTATTAATAATTCTAAAGGAAAATAATATAATAAATATGGCCATACCTTGAATGGCACAAATTAAAAATAAAACATTACTTAGCATAACCATCAAAAGTGAGATTATATTATCTGGATTTGGGGCAAGTTTTGATATAGATTGTAATAATTTTGTTATACTTTTTATTTTTTTATCTTTTAAATCAAGGCGTAATCTTTCCATGCTTTGTTGCGCTAATTGCTTTATGGGAATATTATTTATATCTTCCTCAATGGAAAACACTTCTTTTAATTCTAGTTTAAGTTTATATGTTAGGTTATCATATGCCGAATTTATAAGCGCATTATCAATATAATTGGCAAAACCTGCACTTATCGGAAAAATGAGCCAAAAAAATGCTACGGTTTTTAGTAAGAATAAATTTAATGGTTTTGCCCAAGGGCAGCGACTATTAAAGCGTGTGGCAATTAAATATACTATAAGAATAATGGGTAGGAAGACTTTTAAACAGATATAGGTTATGGACGAAGCCAGTTGTTTTTCAACCATTACCAGTATGATAATATTGGTAAATATATCTGAAAGTGTTGTAACAGCCGCATGTAAGGGTGATAACAGCTCACCAGCTCCAACAGAGCCGCTAAATAGCGGTATGTTTGCACCTATTTCTATGCTTTTTGCCACAGCTATGGCGCTATCTAAAGCCATAGTAATAACATAGGCATCTTGAGCGCGCTGCAATGAAGTCATAAGGTATGTATTAACATGCGCATCAATTAAATTAATGAAGGGCAGATTTTGCCCATGCTTGAAATTCACGGGCATAAATAATAACAAAATAAGACCTACCAGTGCAGCTACCATTTTAATCTTTAATTTCTTATGGGCGTTTTCAGGAAAGAATTGCTTGAATATTTTATGCTGCATGGTTTAATCCTTTTTAATCCCTTTTGATTCTTGACGCTTGTAGAGCTAGCATGGGCGATTACTAAGCAGTATTAGCAATCGCCCATTAGGTTAATCAAAAGTCTAAGGTGCTATTGCTTCTTGGTTTAACTTTTTCTATCTCTTTTTGCTTTTTGTCTTTGTCAAATTGAGGCTCTTTTATGGTCATAGGAAGTGTAGATGATTGCGCTTTTCCTTCTGTCGTAGCATCAGCATCTTTTTGCATATGCTCTGTGGTATCTGACTTAGGCATAATTTCTTCTTGCTTAGCTTGAGGTGAGTTTACAGTTTCATTAGCTTTATCAGATTCTTTATAACCAAAGACATTTAATATTTCTTGATTGGGACTATGCTCTGCACTTTCCTGCTCCTCAGAGCAAGCTTCAAGCATCATAAACAAGCAAGATAGAGCTATAAATTTATACATAGTTTTTGGCAGTGTAATATTAAACATAAATAATTTTTAATTAACAGGTGTTAATCCAGCACCACGAAGTTGTTCTTTCAATGGATCTCTTACATTTTGTTCAACTGAAAGTACTTTCAAAGTTTCTTCGGGTAAATCACTTGGGGCAGAACTACCGTTTGTAACGTACACATCGACATTTTTTGTGGCTCGACCGCCTAGTTTTACGAAGATTTGTAGATAATTATCGAAAATAGGGTAAAACAGACCACTAACTTTTTTCTCTCCAGGATCACGCATGCCAAGGGCCTCATAAAATTCTTTTCTGGTTTTTTCATTTAACTCCATAGGGGAAAGTAATGTGATCACTTCCTGTGGCTCCATAGGTGCAACTTTGTAAGATTTTACTATATTTTTGATATTCTCAAAGTCTCCTGCAATGGCGGATTGGGTTAATTTGTCCATGACAGTATGAAAACTCACGACAATTTGCTTCATGGTTTGACCATTTTTAAGCACAGGGTTATTGGGACAAACAATCATTTTCCCGCCCATGGCTTTTGCCACTTCTGCATCAAGCAAGATAAAGCTTTCTGGGGTAATGGTTAATTTGGGGTTTGGTATGGTAGTGCTTTCCATAAAGGTAACTATATCATTTAAGCGAGGGTCATCTACACATGCATTGGGGTCACTGGGTGTGGCAGCAGGTGCTACTTGAACAGTATCTGTAGACCCTTGGGTAGGTGCTGAGTTTTCCTTGCTTGCAGGGGGTAGAGTATCATAATTTTGCGCATGGGCATTGCCTAATACAGTTAAAACTAACATGATGCTAAGTAGTGTTTTCATCAAAGTATCCTTCATTATTGGTTAAAAAAAATCTCTTTCCGCTATGGCTTGAATACCAAATCGATTAAGAGTAGCCTTGGCAAAATCTTTTGTTTTTGCAGTGTATATTTTAATTATGCCCGGCTTCCCCGTGGCTTTTAATTTTGTTTGTGCTTGTAAATATGACCCATGCGTGTCTACAAAGCATATGGGTATGGCTTTGGTAACTTTTCCACCAAGGGCTTTGAAAACATCGGCCACAAAAAAATACTTGTTTCCTACATCTTCATGTGATTGAACTCTAAGCAGCTTGATAAGCTGTTTACGATTATTCTCATTGAACATGGGAAAAAGTAGTAAGGAGTATATAGCCTCAGTATCAAGGGGTTTGGCTATAAAGGATTTTTGTAAAAATGCAATTTCTTCCCAATCTCCCTTGGCAACGCTAATTTTAATTTTTTCCCAAAGTAAATAAAAATCTACCGCTTGCTTTATGATGGGCTTACCTTCTTTATTAAGGGGTATTTTGGGGCAAACATTTATATTATTGCCAAGTTTTTTGCGTAAATTCCCTTGTAGCTGAATAAAGCTTTGCAGGGTAAGTTCTAGAGGTGGTGATATTGCACTGTCTGCGCTTAACAAAGTGTCCAATGAATTTAGACGTGCATCATCTTGGCATGTACTCGCTGCAAAGCTTATGGATGCTTGCATCATTAGACACAACATACTTAAACACAACAGTCTTGTCATATGTATAAGATTAAATTTCATATACTTATTCCTTAGTAGAGGGTCAAACTATAATCACGAGTTACATAATTTCCCACAATGGTGTAGAGTGGAAAATAGACGCTAAGTACTTGTTGCACTTTAGTTGGTGGCATCTTGCTGGATGTAGTTTTGCCGTCGGGGTACATTACCCCGCCCATGAGAAAATAAAGCATAGGCCAAGTTATATGAGGCTTAAGGCTTTCTGGAGTGCTTCTATCCTCAATTAATAGCTTAGAAAAATAGCTGGAAGGTTTTAAGAAACGTATAATCTTAATGGCATTATTAACGCCTCCAAGTTCAACAGAAAAGCCTTCCTCTACTTCAAAAAGGTCTATCCACTGTGAAAAAGAACGAGGCGTTGGGCGCAAATAAGCGCTTATTTGCATAAGGGCTTTGTGATCATTGTCTTGTATAGCCTTGGCATAGCTTTCATAAACTAACCTAAATGGAACATACATTTCTTGCTCAAGAATGGGCATTCCTTGCACAAGTTGTATAGATGTGCAGCTTTTGCCATCATAGCTTAAGCTTGTTACCTGACTAATACTTGTTGCATCGGCAAAAGGGAATTCATGAGCTGGGTTTTTAGCGTTTTCATAACATTCTGGTGCAGCCAAGGCTGGTGAGTGCCAAAAAGCTAGGACTATTAATATTAAAAATGTACGCATATTATTTCCTAAAGTATAAATTGTTTAAATATCCCTAATGGGAATAAAAATCCCTGCCAAAATATAAGCCATGTGGCATAAATGCCGGCAAATCCATCAAGGGGAGCCGATGTTGCAAATAATGCTGGCAATAGGTAGATGCTAAACACAGCAATAAAACTTGGCACAACGCATTTTGTGGCTGTGGCAAGTAGGCTTGCTATGTGCAAAAAGCTTACGGTAATGGAAAAACCAAGGGCTATGGGCGGCAAAAATATGGCTACAGCATAGTCCTTACCTTCTTCTGCATGGCTACCACCATCACCATATTGAGCAGGATTACCAAATTCATCTTGTTCGCGCTCAAGCATAATATTATCAATATGTTCCTTCCAAACGCCTCGCCACTCTTCAAGGCTAAGCATAGTTTCAGAAAGAAGCTTTGATTTTATATGTTCTGGGATAGAAGAATCATCTATTTTAGTCTGAATTTTATTACTTAATTGCTCTTGGGCATATGTAAAAAGATCTGACTCACTGGTTGCACAAACTTCTTGTGCCTCACCTGCCACAGGCTTACCTAATACATACACTGTGCTTGATGTTTTTTTACAAAAATCCTGCAAGTTGAATGTAAGTGGTATATGTGGAAAATTTCTATCAACGTATTTTTGAACTCGTGTATTGAGCTTATCCCTACATTTTTGACTAGCACAAGCAGCATAACGCACCAGTTCAGCATTGAGGCTATGTGATAATTCTGCAAAATTTAGTCGCGCTAAGTCTTGTTTAACATTTGTAATGTTTGCGATATTTGACAGATATTTGTTGATATACTCATCATATTCCTTATCAACTTTATTAAATAACTCCTGGCCATACAGGGCATAGAGTATGGTTGATTTCTTATTAAAAATCTCACTGGCAAGGGTGGTATTATTCCAAATTGAAAAACCAAGTACCTTGGAAAAGGCTTTTAACTTAATTGGTTCGCTTACAATCTCTTGCGGTAAATTATCAAGACTTATGACTCCATGTACTTGGGCTTCGTTAAATAGTTGTATAGCCTTTGCCTCGGTTCTTTCTTGTGCATTAGTTTGCTCTGCATAATGGTTCACAAGAAAATCTTCTGTCTTCATGGCTCCAAAACCAAGGACAAAGGCTATAATAAAGGCAATACTTAAGCGGAATTTTTTATAAATACTTCTAAAGGTAAAAAGAGCAGTACCAAAACCAACAGTTAGTTTAGCTAATTCACTAAGACGCTGCGATGCCTCCATAGTTTGTGCAGCTAAAATGGCACCACACAGACTAATTTGCCAAAATAGATAAATAATGGTGCAAATTATCAGAATAGCATAGAGCTTGTCAGTGCTTAAGAGCTTAGCAAATAATGTTTGATTCATAGTATTTTACTTTGTTTAATAAACTTGATTTTATTTATCAGCCTATTATGCAGCTGAATTTTCGCATCACTTTTCCACCGCATCCCTAATATCCATCAAGAGATATACAGTGCCAAAAAAGAGCACCACACCCACCCAACCAGCGATAGCAGTAAATAAGGCAATTACAATGCCAATACCTGCGTTGCTGTATGGATTAGCTACAAGTGAAACAAACAAAAATAGTGAGCCAATTAAAACGCTTATCAATGATAAAATGAATGATACATTAATAAAGACAGGAAAATACTTGCGCACATGCCCACGCACGCCAGTGGTGACAAAAAGCTTTGCTTTTGCAGTATCAATATTACCTATCTGCCCCTTGATGGATTCAGTTGTATTTTTAGCCTGTCGCGAAGGATCATGGGGATTTTGGTTTTCAGTATTCATGGATTTCTCCTATTATTTTTTTTAGTGTTGATAAATAACAGCCTGATAAAGCTTATATTTTGCACTATATAACTGTTTAGCTATAACTTAACCTCTGTGCTTGGCTGTTTATTGCCCATTGAACTTTTACTCTTAAACAACACGTTACCTTTTCCTTGTAAAAAAGGTGGAATTATACCCTCAATTAAAAAAGATTTGTCACGTACTAATGTGTAATCATTAACAGAAATGCTATTTACCATCATGGTGAAATCAATATTGGATGAAGATAAATCTTGCGCATGTTTCTTAAAATTAATTTTTTCAGAATAATTTGCATTGGCTGCTATATTTTGGCGAAAATTCAAATTAAATGAATTAATAATTATGTTCTTTTCTGATAGTTCAACAGAAACTTTGGGGCGTTTAACAGCAAAATTATTTAAATTTTGAATTGTAACGTGCAAAACACCGTTTTCATAATTAGTGGTGAACTTGATATTATCCAATATTGAATTCACAAGCTGCATAGAGGATTTTTTATTTTCTTCAAGATAGGCTTTGAATTTCTCTTCATATGATTTTTTTAGCTCTTCATTAGTCTGTGGTATCATAAAGCTAGTATCTTTTACTTCGGTAATTTCAAAATCTTCACTGACCCACTTATCTGATACTTTTTTAATTTTCAGCTTATCGGCATTGGTTGGTAGGGTATAAGATTTACCTTTGTAGACATATTTTTTAGCTATAATTTTAAATTGTAATTCACCAGATTCTACTAAACTTAAATAATATAAATCTTTTTCATCTAGTCTAATATTTACTTTATATTTTTTGCCACGATTTACTGGTACACTTTCTTCATGGTCAACATTATAACTAGCAATTAGTTCATCATCCTTAGTAAAAACCAAATCAATCTCTTTTAATGTCATATTGCTATCTGATTTATTATAAAGAATTCCATCTATCATGAGCAAAATGTTATTTGTACGCTTGTTTTGTAAGACAACTTCCCAGCTTATATCTTCAAATACTAATTGAGAATATAAGTGCTCTAACATATTAAGCTGGGCTTTCATTATATCGCCAGCTTCAAGAGATTTTGCTACAATTGATTTTGTGATAGCATCAGCGTTTTTAACGTATAATTCAAATGCATCCTTTGAATTAATGGACCTACCAGATGCGTCATAGAATCCGTTAAGTGCATATTGTGCTTTTAGCTTTCCATTGTTTTGTTCAAGTACAAGTATTCCTCTAGTGCGAAGAGTTGTAATTTCAAATCTAGTTTTATTGTCCCGATTTATCTGAACCGATTTTATTGTACTATAATCTAGCATTATATTTTTTTCGTTATTAGCAAAAAAATCAGGATCTTCTAATATTTCTATGAGATCCTCTGTAACTCCAAGCATTTTTTCATTAGTATCGTATGTACTTTTTGCTGAAAAATCATACTCAATTCTAGGCATAGTTGTAGCGTCGCGTGATTTTGATATTGCTTTGATGCTTGAAAAATACTTAAAATTGATAAGCTCATTCAATTTTTTAATATCATTAGCTTTTAATGCCTCTTGCAGCTCTGTTCTAAACAACTTAATTTGTTCACGTAGTTTGGAAATTTCTTTTCCCCTAGCTATATCTTCTTGTATTTCAATTAAGCGTTGCTCAAAAAGTTTCTTTTGGCTCTCAGGGGTAATTTTTTCTACTGTGGCAAGTGTATTGCGAGCAAATTCTTCCGCAGAGGCTTTGGTTCTTGCACATCCAAATATTTCAAGCCCATTACCAAAGTCAGCCACAGGGTAATATGCAGTAAAATCTCTCTCACCCTTTGCCTCGATAAGGGCAAGGTTTTTATCAACAATAATAATTTTTGTATTTTCGAGCGCAAATATAGTTGGATATATAAAAACGGCTACTTCACCACCTTTTTCTTTGAAAGGTTGAATTTCCTCTTTTGACATTAAGGTATAGCGGAGCAAGTTTTTAGAAAGATTTTCTTTATGGTTAGAACCAAAAATATTACCAAGCATATTTGCTCCCAATCCAGCGAGTCCAAACCCACGCTTATCAGCTTCAGATAGTAAATCTGTTGTTGCAAGTGCGTCTAAATAGACTTCAGCATTTATGTATCTATTTATTTCAAATTCGTTTTTGTGTTTAATGGACTCTTTTAACAAATTGATGATTTTCTCCACATCATTAGCGCGAATCCCAGTATCCTTTCTTTGCATTACAACTTTGTTATAAAATTCTAGGGCAATATTTATGGCATCTGTTTCAATCTTGTTATAGTTAGCGCGGTCAATTTTAGCCTTACCTCGAAAATAAGAGATTATTGTAGAGAATTCTTGATATTTTGGTACTTGTGCATTGTAAAATGCTACTAAATTTTTTTCATAGTTCGCTTTATTTTCACCCTCTAACGTAGGAAGTAAATTAAGAGTTTTTTGGACATATGCAGAGTTGTCTTCACTGGTACAGGCCACTAACGTTAGCATTGGAGTGAGCATTAAACATACTAGGGCGATTTTGAAAGTATTATGATATAATAATCTTGTGAATGTTTTTGATTTCATTAATAAAAGCATTGTAAACCTCTATCTTGTGTTCGTAATGTGTTAAGTAACTGCATTCCCAGCACATACTTTATAAACTAAGTTAAATTGATAATTATTAACGTGCTATCATTTCTAAATCGGGGAATTGGAGCATATGCGTAAAAAACCTTTGATAGCTCGGTACAGATACCAAAAAATCAACACAAAATATCCAATACCTGCAGACATACCTAAAAATGGAACAACAAAGTTTAGGGCTATGCTTAAAAAAACTATTAAGATTGTAGCTAAAAATGCATATAGCAATGTCTTTAATATCCATGATACATGCGAGCTAAAAACTGGATTGCTAGCATAATCTCCCTTTTTAATGAACATCACAATTAATGGAACAATGGGAAAGAAAATCAGAAGTACGTAATTAATTTGAAAAAGTAGTACAGCTTTTTTGGTTTCCTCATCTAAACCTAATTTTGTTTCTTGTGGTTGGTTCGACATTTTATCTCTCTCCTAAGTGATAATTGTGGTTAAAGGTTAATTTTTG
>CAYJPT010000070.1:0-11867 GCA_964372165.1 uncultured Desulfovibrionaceae bacterium
CTCCATAAGACTGCGCACAATGAATTGTGCAGGAGTCTTTCAATACAACTAGACAAATGGTATGCAGTGCAAAAAACAATGCGCTCATTCCTTGACAATTTGGTGAATTTTATACCATAATGTGAGATTACATGGCGAAAAAAATTTTTCTATTTTTATTAGCAAATTATGTTTTTTGACTTGTTGATTTAATCAGCGTTTCCTTAAATCTAAATGATATTTTTTCCACTTGGAGATAGCAATGAGTGATTATAAAAAAAGTCTTAATCTACCTGCAACCCGCTTTCCAATGAAGGCAAACTTAGTTCAACGTGAACCTGAAATGCTAAAGCATTGGGATAAAATTGATGTGTACTCGCTCATGGTTCAATCTTCTGGAAGCAAGGGAAGTTACGTACTACACGATGGACCACCTTATGCCAATGGGCATATTCATATGGGTACAGCCTTAAATAAAATCCTTAAAGACATAATTGTAAAATCACAAAACATGCAAGGCTTTGCCGCAAATTATGTGCCTGGTTGGGACTGTCATGGCTTGCCTATTGAGCTTAAAGTTGAGCATGAGCTTGGTGAAAAGAAAAAATCTCTTCCGGCCCATATCGTTCGCAAAGAATGCCGCAAGTATGCTGAAAAATGGATAAATATTCAACGTAAAGAGTTTAAACGCCTTGGAGTATTTGGCACTTGGGAAAAACCATATATGAGCATGGACCCAGGATACGAATCAGCCACTGCCCACGCTTTGGCTGATGTTTCAAATGAAGGTAATTTAGCTCGTAGCAAAAAACCTATTTATTGGTGTTGTTCTTGCCACACGGCTTTGGCAGAAGCAGAGGTAGAATATGCTGACCACGTTTCACCTTCTATTTTTGTACGTTTTCCGCTAAATGACACCGGCTTACAAAATATTTTTCCGCAAACTGCCTCTAAGCAAAGCTACATTGTTATTTGGACTACAACGCCATGGACAATTCCTAATAACATGGGAATAACCATACATAGTGAGTATATTTATGCACTTGTTGAGGTTGATAATGAATATTACATCCTTGCAAAAGACTTAGTTGAAGATTGTGCAAAAAACTTTGAATGGTCAAACTACCAAATTGTAAACGAAGCTGCAGGATCAGCATTTGAAGGGCTTAAAGCAACACATCCTCTATACGACCGCCCATCACCCATTGGATTAGGTGACCATGTTACGCTAGATGCCGGTACAGGCTGTGTACACTGCGCACCGGGGCATGGACGAGAAGATTATGAAATGGGCTTAAAATATGGCTTGGATATATATTCTCCTTTAGATGATGCAGGGCGCTATTTAGATAGTGTACAGTTTTTTGCCGGGTTAACTATATTTGAAGCCAACCCTAAGGTGGTTGAAAAACTACAAGAAGTTGGCAATTTACTGGCCCATAGTAAAATTAGCCACTCTTACCCACATTGTTGGCGTTGTAAAGAACCTGTAATTTTCCGTGCTACAACGCAATGGTTCATTAGCATGGATAAAAATGCTTTGCGCAAACGTGCCCTTGAGGCCATACGCAACAAGGTGCAATGGATTCCAACATGGGGCGAGGAGCGCATATACAATATGATAGAGTTTCGTCCTGACTGGTGCATATCACGTCAACGTCAATGGGGTGTGCCCATTATGGCTTTGCTTTGTACATCTTGTGGTGAAGCGTGGCACGATGCAGCCTGGATGCATAACATGGCTGATCGCTTTGCAAGTCACGCTACAGGTTGTGATTACTGGTATGAAACTGACATAGCTGATATTGTTCCAAAGGATTTAACTTGCCCTCATTGCCAAGGCAATAATTGGAAAAAAGAAACTGACATTTTAGACGTGTGGTTTGACTCAGGCACAAGTTTTGCCGCTGTGGTAGAAAAACGAGAAGAATGTCACTTTCCTGCTGACCTATATTTAGAAGGTTCAGACCAACACCGAGGTTGGTTTCACTCCTCCTTACTTGCAGCTGTAGCTACACGCAATACACCACCATATAAAGCTGTTTTGACTCATGGTTATGTTGTTGATGGGCATGGACGTAAGATGTCAAAATCCATTGGTAATGTTATTGCACCACAAGAATTAATAGATAAATTTGGTGCTGAAATAATTAGACTTTGGGTTTCATCAGTAGAATATCGTGAAGATATACGTATCTCCGATGAAATTTTAAATCGCCTTGTAGATGCATACCGCAGAATACGCAATACTTGCCGTTATCTCCTTGGTAATATAAATGATATTAGCCCAGAGCAACTTATACCTGTTGCTGATATGGAATCACTTGACAGACATGCCCTCAATGTGGTGGCAAAAGCACACATACGCATGCAAGATGCATATGCAACTTTTGAGTTTCATAAGATTTTCCATACCTTGCACAACCTTTGCACTACTGATCTTTCAGCAAACTACTTAGATATATTAAAAGATCGCCTCTACGCATCAGCAAGTAATAGCCAAGAGCGTCGCTCAGCTCAAACCGCTCTTTGGTATATTTTAGGCTTAATTGTACGCAATATGGCACCTATTTTAAGCTTCACAGCCGAGGAAGTTTACAGCTTTGCGCCAGAAAACTTACGCGGTGATGATAAAAACACTGTATTTGCTTTATCCGCTATAGATGCTGAAATTCTTAAACAGAACAATTATTTATTGAGCGAAGATCAATGCACACAGTGGGACAAACTTTTTACTGTTCGCGCTGCCATAATACGTGCCATTGAGCCTTTACGTCAGGCAGGTGATATAGGGCACTCTCTTGATACAAAAATTACCCTGTATATAACTCAAGACTTACATGATACATTCAAAAATCTGTTGAAAAATGTTGATGAAGAAATGCGTGCAATTTGTATTGTATCACAATTTAGTGTGGCAGATTTTGCAGCAGCACCTAAGGATGTCATTATTTCGGAAGACCTGGAAAAGGTAGCCATATTGGTTGAGCGTGCTCAAGGTGAAAAGTGCGAAAGATGCTGGATTTATAGCACTGAACTTGCTAGTGATGCAAAACACCCAACACTTTGCCCTCGCTGCACTAAGGTAATGAATTTGGAGAACCATGCGCTATAAAATTGTTCTTGGTATTGCAAGTGTAGTCATTATCCTTGACCAGCTTAGCAAGTGGTGGGCTGTAACAACTGTTCCTTTGCACCGCTCCATAACTGTTATACAAGGTTTTTTTGACTTAGTTAATATTCGCAATCGAGGTGCAGCCTTTGGTTTTTTAAACCGTTCTGACATTGAGTGGCAATTTTGGCTCTTTGTGGTGGCAACACTTATTGCTATTGTTGCAATATTTTTACTTTTACGTAGTTCAAAGCATGATAAATTACTTTTTTATGGTTTAGGTTTGATTCTTGGTGGAGCTTTAGGTAATTTTATTGATAGGTTACGCCAACGTGCTGTTATTGACTTTTTAGATTTTTACATAGGTAGTTGGCATTGGCCTGCCTTTAATGTGGCTGATATTGCCATATGCATAGGTGCTTTTTTAACCTGTGTTGCCATGTATTTAAGCGGAAAAAAGGAGCAAAAATCATAATGGTGGCTTCATTACTATGGTGGCAGTGGTTGATATTAATTCTACCAATTTTGCCTAATTTATGGTCTATATGGCACGTGCGTAGCCACTATTTTGCTGATGAGCAGCAAAAATCTCTTTGGTTTTTATTGGCTATATTTATTCCGGTGATTGGTGGTATTGCCTATATTTTAATTGGTAGAAAAAAGGCTAGTAAAACTCCTTTACAACAAGACCATTCCCCATGTAATAAGGACGAAAGTTAACATACAAACAAGGCTTATTTAAGGAAACGCTGATTAAATCAGCAAGTCAAAAAATATACTGTACGTTTCCTTACAAAGTAGGCAATTGTGCCTACTTTGCACGCCGAATGAGAGCAAAAAACCACGTTTTTTTTACGTCTCACAGGGCGAATGAAGGCAATGTGCCTTTCTGATTTATTCTGCTTGCAGAATAAATCAGCATTTCCTTAAGACATAGTATCTTAGAAAAAGGTGAACATTATGCAAAAAAAATCTGTACTAATTATCGCAGGCTGTTTAATGCTATTTAGTGTTGGATGCGCTAAACAAAATGATTATGACACATTACAACAGCAAGTTAGCACACAAAACCAGCAATTACGTCAATTACAACCAGGTATGGCTGACACTTGGTCACAATTACAAGCCATGCGCCAAGAGTTAAACGCAATTAAAGGGCAATTAGATGATCTTAATGCTATGGGTGGCGCAAAGAACTTGGTAGATACAGTAAATAGACATGACGCTGCTTTAAGACAAGTTGAAAGATCTCTTGCTTTAAACCTAAATCTTGATGCGCCCATGATGAACTCAATGAACGCAATGGACACAATGTCACCAGGCGGTATTGGTAGTGATGGTGTATACAGAGAAGGTGGCATAGCTAATAGTGGCACTATGACCCTAACCCCTACTCCACCACAACCACCACTTGCACAAGCTCCAGAAACTGACATGGCAACTGCCTTGTATAATGCCGGCATTACAGCTTTTAATGCTCGTCAATATACACAAGCCCAGCGTTCATTCAGTGATTTTACAAAAAATTACCCGCAAAATCCACAAGTTGGTAATGCATGGTATTATGTAGGTGAGTGTTACTTCCAATTAAATAAATTTTCTGATGCAGCTCTAGCTTATGATAAAGTAATTACACAATATCCCAAAAGCCCCACTGTACCTGGTGCATATTTAAAGCAAGGCATTTGCTTTAGTAAACTTGGGCAAAAAGCAGCAGCAACTGCACGTTTGCAAGAGTTAATAAAGAAATACCCAACTTCTGTTGAAGCATCTCGCGCAAAAACATTTTTACAAACAAACCGTTAAAATATGACTACACATTCTACACCAGACAATAATGTGTGCAAAGAGGTACGTTTAACTTTTGCACCTGATATTTCCAACGAACCTGTTGTTTGTCAGCTTGTGCGCGATTATGATATTTTCTTCAATATCTTAAAAGCACAAATTGGACCACGCAAAGAAGGTAACCTCACTCTTGAACTTATTGGTGCAGCCCAAGATATTGAGCGCGGCATTGCTTACCTTAAAGAACGTGGAGTAAAAGTAGTTGGATTGAACCAAAAAATTAGCTTTCATGAAGAGCTTTGCATGCATTGTGGTATGTGCACATCTGTATGTAAAGTAGATGCACTGTACGTTGATAAAAATTCTCGCCTAACTCAATTTGTTCTTGATCGCTGTATTAGCTGTGGTCTTTGTACAAAGGTCTGCCCTGTGGGAGCCATGCAAAAGGATGAAGAATATAAAACAATGTAATAATGCGTAGCACATTGAATTATGAAATATTAATACATAAAAAATCCCTTTACACATTGTATAAAGGGATTTTTTTAATTAATTACAAATATTAATTTAACACTAATATTTTTATACGCTTATTGCAATTTTAAGAAATTTGCTAACTACTCTTTCTACCAACAGAAAAATAAGCAAAACCTCTTTCAGCCATTTGCTGTGGTGAGTACAAGTTACGTCCATCAAAAATGATAGGCGCAGTTAGCAAATCTTTTAAGCGTGTAAAATCTGGATTACGGAATTGATTCCACTCAGTTGCTACCAATAAGGCTTGGGCATTTTCGCAAGCTTTATATTGATTATCCACAATTTCAACACGTGGATTTTGGGCTAATATTTCACCAGCCTTTTCGTGTGCAACTGGATCATAAGCACGAATATTCATGCCCATGTCTGTTAATTCTTTGATAATTGTCAAAGAAGCAGCTTCACGCATATCATCAGTATTGGCCTTAAATGCAAGTCCCCAAATGGCAAGAGTTTTACCTTCAACGCCACCTTGTGGTGCAAAGTAGTCCATAACACGCTTAGCCATGCTTCTTTTTTGTCTTGCGTTAACGCTTTCAACAGCGTTTAATAACTCAGGAGTTACACCAGCAGCATTGGAGGTATGGATTAAGGCTTTCACGTCCTTTGGAAAGCATGAACCACCATAGCCAAGGCCAGGGTAAATAAATTGATAGCCAATACGTGAATCAGATCCAATCCCCATGCGCACATCACGCACATCAGCATCTACTTGTTCACATATAGTTGCAATTTCATTGATAAAAGAAATTTTTGTAGCCAACATGCAGTTAGCAGCATATTTTGTCATTTCTGCACTGCGAACGCCCATAACTAAGATTTTACCTTGTGTGCGAACAAAAGGAGCATACAATTCACGCATTGTATTAGCAGCTTTTTCAGAAGCAGTTCCGATAACTACACGGTCTGGCTTCATAAAATCTATAATTGCGTCGCCTTCTTTCAAAAATTCTGGGTTAGATACAACTTCGTATGCAATATTAGTTTCACGCTCAACCAATTCTTTTTCAATTAAAGAACTAACCATATCAGCAGTACCAACTGGTACAGTTGATTTATCTACAATAACTAGTTCATGTTTCATGTATTTACCAATATCACTGGCAACACTTTCAACATAGCGCAAATCACAAGAGCCATCATCACCTGAAGGTGTGCCAACACAAATAAAGACAACTTCAGCCTTTTCAAGTCCTTCTTGCAAAGATGTTGTAAACACAAGGCGACCATCTGCACGGCTACGTTGTACCATATCTTCAAGGCCAGGCTCAAAAATATGAACATAACCATTATTTAATCTATCAACAATGTTAGCGTTTACATCAACACACACTACACTGTTTCCCATCTCCGCAAAACATGCTGCGCTTACAAGCCCAACATAACCAGTACCTACAATACAAAGATTCATGAATCCCTCAAAATAATAAATTTTTAATTATTCAAAAGACAACAGCATTAACTACCTACACTAAACCAATATTTTTATTACTAAAAACTCTTGACGTGCAAGTTAATGCTTGTTCAAATAACACATACGAGAGGACATACTATACATTATTAACTTTTTACGCAATGGAAGAATATGTACTTATCTAAAAAAATGCCACCACTGCCCACCCCAAAAGAGATGCAAAAGTGGGATAATGCTGCTATCCAATTAGGAATACCAGAATTTACTCTTATGGAAAATGCCTCTCGTGAGGCTTTATATATTTTGAAAAAGCTAAAAGGTCCACTAAAAAATCTTTATGTTTTAATATTTATGGGAGCTGGTAATAATGGCGGCGATGCAGCAGCTTTGGCAAGACATTTATTAGACGTTGGTGCAAAGCCACTAGTGCTGCATACTAAAGGTCTTGAAGCCTATAATGGCACATGTGCACAACATATGCTGTTAAGCAAAAAACTTGGAGTTGAATTTATTAAAATTGCTGATGATGGCACAACCCCCATCCATAAGCTTATCCCTATACCTTGGCAGTTACCGCATATCATTATAGATGGTTTACTTGGCACAGGATTTGAGGGTAATCTACGTCCACCTTTTTTCCAATGTATCACACATATAAACAAGCTATCTCAACACAGCTTTATTTTATCCTTAGACATTCCTAGCGGTTGCAACGCCATTAATGGAGAAGTCAAAGAAACAGCAGTTAAAGCCCATGCCACTGTTTGTTTTGCCGCAGCCAAACCCGGTTTAGTTTTACCTTGGGCAAAGCAATATACTGGGGAGCTTTATGTCCGTAATATTGGAATACCAAATACCATAAGCCATCAATACCAGCCATCCTTTAGGCTGATTAGCAGTGCCCATGCAGCTAATTTGCTAAAACATCAACCACAAAATAGCCATAAAAACACTTGGGGGCATGTACTTGTTCTTGGTGGATCTTTAGGACTTTGCGGAGCAGCCCATTTGGCTGCACGTGCTGCTTTACGTTGTGGTGCAGGACTTGTAAGCATTGCAGCACCACAAGAACTTTGCAGTGAAATAAAATTAAATATGCCAGACATTATGACACTTGCAATTGGTGAAGGAATAGATTGGCCTGAAAATGTGCCAGATATTCTGCAACAAAAATTGCCCAAATATTCTACTGTTGTAATAGGACCTGGCATTGGCATTACAAAAGGTTCTATAGCTTTTGCCCAAAATTTTTTGTCTTTGGCCTCTCGTCCACGAGCCATCATTGATGCTGATGCCTTAAACATTTTATCCATGCACCCGCACCTGCTACAATATGTTAAGACTAATGATGTTTTAACACCACACCCCGGTGAGGCAGCACGTTTGCTAAAGCTCACAAGTAAAGAAATACAATCTGATAGGATTAATAGTATTAAGGCCCTTACAAAACTTGCACCTTGTGTGTGGGTACTTAAAGGAGCAGGGGCACTCTTAGCACAACACAATGCTTGCACAAGTATATTACCTCATGATATTATAAATCTGGCAGTAGCAGGCTCTGGGGATGTTCTTAGTGGTTGCATTGCAGCCTTTGCTGCGCGCGACTCAAAAATTGATGCATATAGTGCAACTGCTCTTGGCATGATTATACACGCACATAGTGGATACTTGGCCCAAAAAATCTTCCCCAATAGGGGTAATCTTGCTTCAGATTTAGTTGAATATTTACCAAGTGCTATGGCAAACATTTTAAATTTTCCAGAGGTTTATTGTGCAGACTTTTAGCCTTATCAGTCCAGAAAACACATATGCACTAGGGCAAAAGCTTGGGCTTGCCATAGGTATTTTTTTTAAAACTCACAATAAGCTACCGATTGATGCGCTACTTTTACAAGGCCCTCTGGGTAGTGGCAAAACCAACCTTACTTGCGCAATAGTGCAAAACCTACCTCAAGGGCAAGATGCAGAAGTTTCAAGCCCTAGTTTTACTCTTTGTAATACCTATGCAACAAAACCTGCAGTTTTGCATATTGATCTATACCGATGCGAACACAACATACCGCATGAATTTTGGGAAGCTCTTGATTTACCAAACAATTTAATCATTGCAGAATGGGCAGAATATCTACCAAGCACTGCCCTGCCACAAAACTTTCTGGACATTTTCTTTAAAATATGTGATGAAGGTAGATTGATTACGTTAACTGCCCACGGGGCACAAGCTAAAGCATTTTTGCAACAAGCTAATCTATAAAAAATCCATTATTCTGGTTATAAAAATGAAAATCCTCGTACAAAAATTTGGTGGTACTTCTGTTGCAGATCTCGAATGCATGGAGCAAGTTCGCACCAAGGTGCTTGCCGGTCTTGAGCGTGGCTATAAAATGGTTGTGGTGCTGTCTGCTCGCGCAGGAGATACAAATGCCCTCTTAGGCATTGCTAATATTTGGTCAGACAATCCTGATGCTGCTGAATGCGATAGCCTAGTTTCAACTGGAGAACAAGTTTCAATTAGCTTATTCACCATGCTTCTTAAAGATGTAGGCGTTAAAGCTCGATCGTTACTCGGCTATCAAATACCTATAATTACTAATAATGATTTTGGGAATGCCCGCATTTTATCTATAGATAGTGAAGCACTATATAATTATTTGAATGAATATGACGTATTAGTCATTGCCGGTTTTCAAGGCAGTACTGAAGATAAGCGCATTACAACTCTTGGGCGTGGTGGTTCTGACACCTCTGCCGTGGCTGTTGCTGCAGCTTTAAATTCAGCCGAATGTGAAATTTACACTGACGTTGAAGGTGTTTACACAACTGATCCAAATATCTGCTCAAGTGCTCGTAAAATGGACAAAGTTTCCTACGATGAAATGCTTGAAATGGCCAGCATGGGCGCAAAGGTTTTACATATACGCTCAGTTGAATTTGCAAAAAAATATAAGGTACCTGTGCGTGTGCGTTCAACATTTACAGATAATCCAGGAACCTTGGTAACTCAGGAGGACTCAACCATGGAAGCCGTGCTCGTTTCTGGCATAGCCTATGACAAAGACCAAGCCCGTGTAACATTACACGGAGTACCCGACCAACCGGGAATTGCCGCATCCATTTTTGGCCCACTATCCGAAAAGGGCATCTTGGTAGACATGATTATTCAAAACACCAGCCATGATGGTGTTACTGACATGACCTTTACCATTTCACGCAAAGACCTACAAAACACATTGGCACTAATGAGTGAAATTACAAATAAAATTGGTGCATTAGAGGTTATGCATGACACAAATGTTGCCAAAGTTTCAGCTATTGGTGTTGGTATGCGCAATCACAGCGGTGTAGCTGCTGCTGCTTTTGAGGCATTACAACAAGAAAACATTAATATTTTAATGATTAGCACTTCAGAAATTAAAATTACAATTTTGATTGATGAAAAATATGTCGAACTTGCAGTACGCATTTTACACGATAAATTTGGTCTGGATTGGGACATAGGAAGTTAAAGTCATAATAATAAATCATAAAAAAATCTTGTTAATGCCAAGGGCAATAACAAGATTTTTTTTATTTTTGCAACATATTATTTTTTAAACAGCATATATATAAGACATTTATATATATCAAGACTCCTGCACAATTCATTCTGTGCAAGAGTCTTAAACTTTATTTTTTACACACCAGTCGCCACCCTAAAAAAAAATTAATCAATTTATGTAACACTCAAAAAACCAAATTATCATTTGCTAACTCCTCCATTATATATTATCATAAAAAAATTTAAAATATTCAGTTATACAAAGCAAATAAAAAGCATAATTCTAAACAAAAAAAATGTATAAAAACACATCTTATTCATCGACAAAACGGTTATCATAGCTTGACATACCCTCTTATTCTTACTATATTTTCGCAAATGAAAGATCATTGTGGTCTTAGGCATTCGTATGCCATTATTAACGCCATACAATTTGAGGAGGCAAAAATGAGTCTCAATAGGCGTGACTTTGTTAAATTGTGTACCGGTACGGTTGCAGGTTTTGGGGTTTCCCAAATGTTTCACCCTGCAGTCAATGAGGCATTAGCCGCATCTTTGAGCGGCGATCGTCCACCTGTACTTTGGTTGCAAGGCCAGAGCTGTACGGGTTGTTCCGTATCCTTGCTTGACGCTGCAAACCCTACTATTGCTGATGTGCTATTGAAAGTTATTAGCCTTGACTACCATCCAACAGTGATGGCAGCTGAGGGTGAACAAGCAATCAACTTTATGCGTAGTGTTGCAAAAGCCAAGAAAGGTCAATTCTTCGTTGTTGTTGAAGGAGCCATTCCGGAAGCTAAAGACGGCAAATACTGTGTCATCGGCGAAATTAACGATGGTGACAAGCACGAAGAAATTACCATGATTGACATGGTAAAAGAATTAGCTCCTGACGCTGCTGCCATTTTGGCTGTGGGTACATGCGCCGCTTATGGCGGAATTCCAGCTGCAAAAGGTTCTGAAACCGGTGCTCTTGGAGTTAGCGCATTCTTAAAGAAAAACAATATAGCCACCCCAGTTGTTAACCTACCAGGTTGCCCACCACAACCAGATTGGATTGTTGGTACAGTAACTCTTGCCCTTGATTTAATTGGCAAGCATGGTCTTGCTGGCGGGCTTGGTGAAGTTGTTAAGGTGCTTGACTCTGAAGGTCGCCCAACACCGTTCTTTGGTAATAACTTACACGAGAACTGTCCTTTTGTGGGTGATTTTGATGAAGGCAAAATGAGCACTAAGTTCACAGACAAAAATGGCTGCCGTTATGACCTTGGTTGTAAAGGACCATCGGCATTTTGCGATTCTTACAAGCGTAAATGGAATGGAGTCAACTGGTGTGTTGCCAATGCTATCTGCATAGGCTGTACTGAGCCAGGATTCCCTGACGAAATGTCACCATTTTATTCAAACTAAGGTTGTTACGGCCCACGTTAGTGTGCCAGCATCTAGGAGGCATATATGGCTAAAACAACCATAGCCATCGATCCTATCACTAGGATTGA
>CAYJPT010000071.1:0-11540 GCA_964372165.1 uncultured Desulfovibrionaceae bacterium
TCCTTATATCAACCATGATTAAAAAAGCATTGTAAAAATTTTCATATACGATTATTCTAACTGTTGAAAAAGTTAATTCTTAGCAATTATCTCATTAAAGTTTACTTTCATTAAAAATTTATCATGATATCAGATTTTTTATTCGTTTGTAGTTACATGCCCCACATTAAGAAGAATATTTTTGCAGCATACGAGGGTTTAGCTATGTACACAGAAATTGAGAGAAAGTTTCTCGTAAATGACGATACTTGGCGTCAAAAGGCCATTGCTACTAAATTTTGTCAAGGATATATATACTCTGCAAAGCATTGTTTTGTTCGGGTGCGCACGGAAGGACATAAAGCTTACTTGACTCTAAAGGGTCCTAAGAATGGTATTGCCAGACCAGAGTTTGAATTTGAAATCCCAACATCTGAGGCAAGAGAACTATTAGAAAATATGGCTTATAAGCCACTTATACACAAAATTCGCCATACTATCAATATTGATCAACACCTTTGGGAAATTGATGAATTTTGCAACGAAAATACCGGACTAATTGTTGCTGAAATTGAGCTCAAAAGCGAAGGTGAAACATTTAAAAAACCGTCTTGGCTTGGCAAAGAAGTTACCTTTGATGCGCGCTATCGTAATGCATCACTGGCAAAATTTCCCTATTCACAATGGTTGGAAAAAAATTAAAAATATTTGTGTTAAGTGTATTTAGGACAAATTATTTACTTGATAATTTATCAAAAAAATAAATTGCACATAAAAATACATAAATAATAGGATAAAAAATGAATTTATTAGGCAATATATTATGGTTTGTACTTGGTGGAATTTTCACAGGTCTTTTATGGTGGTTTTTTGGGGCATTAGCCTTTATATCTATAATTGGTATACCTTGGGGTAGGGCTTGTTTTGTAATTGGTCAATTTGCCTTTTTTCCCTTTGGTAAAATGGCCATAGCCAGAAATATCCTTACAGGAAAAGAAGATATTGGAACAGGCTGCCTTGGCATGTTTGGTAATATTATTTGGTTTTTATTAGCAGGTATTTGGATTGCCATTGGACATATTGTTTCTGCCTTGGCTTGTGCCATTACCATTATCGGTATCCCATTTGCTTGGCAACATATCAAACTTGCAGCTCTGACCTTATCCCCTATAGGAATGACTATTGTTCCGGCAGATATATCATTAAAATCATAGAAAATTTTTTAAAACTTAAGTATTTTGTTAAGCTTGCATATTACATTTTAAAAACCTACATAAAAGCTACAAGCATAGCTTCTTAAAAAAAATCTGCTAGGAAATTTCTGCCGAAGAATTTTGATTATTTTTCACCCTTCTTCTGAAATAATTACACTTTTCACTTTGGAACACTCTTTGAATTAAATGGGCACAAGGAGTGTTATCATGCAAATTATGCCTATTCAATATTCTGAGTCCATAGACAACCCATATTTGGGTGACCTTGGTTATCAAGAAGAAAGTTCAACCAGTTTTGCTGATGAAATGGAACGGCAACAATTGGCGCGTGCTGCAGTTGATTCGGGCGAATCTCACTCTGTAGATGCAGCCCTTGACCCAATAGTTGAAACAGAACCATTAGATCAAGGTCCATACAACCTTACCAGTAATGATGGTGTTACTTATACTTCTGAAGAGGTATTTTTTACCCAAAGCGAATTAGAACAATTACACCGTGATCTTCAGGATAAGGGAGTAAGTGCTGAGCAGCTTGATGAATTACGCAAACTTGCCAATCAAGCCGATGGTGCAACACTTCACCAGGTATTATCCTCATTTTATAATCAACGTGAATATGCACAGCTTTCAGACAGTGAAACTGCTATGCTTAAAAATATTGCCAGTAAGATTGACCCCAGTGGTAAGTTATCTGAAAGCTTAATGGCACATGTGCATGGTATTAACGGCAAAGACGGACAAAAGTTTTTAAATGACTTGCTTGCCGGGATGAGTAAGCTAGCAAATGGTGAACGCATTACTTTAGATAAAAATGAAGTTGCTGTTTTAGCTAAGGCAGCTGGTCTTTCTGCTGACAGCACAAATAAGCTTTTAGGTGGTTTTGGACCATATGATAGCCTACAGTTTAACCACGGTGAATTAAGTTCATTTCTTTCTCCTGCAACACATGAATTTGCACAAGCTGACAAAAATCTTGCTAAATTAGATCAGGCTTTAGACGAAACCCTTGGTCCAATTTTAAGGCAGGCAAGAGCTCGCATGCAAAAAGAAGAAGAGGCTTACGCTCTTTCTTTACGCAGCACCGAACAAAGCAAAATTCTTATTCAAAATACAGTACTTGAAAACGTTAATAAAAATTTAGAAGCTGCTCGTATTGCTCAACAAGGCGCTAGTACAAATACATCTCAACAAGCTCAATTTGTAGCTAAATCACAAGATGCTGCAAATATTGCCGACAGCAAGCAAACAAGAGCAAGTGTAAATGACGTTTCAAAAAATACCATAGGCGAAAATCTTGCCAATAAAATAGATGTTGATGCTGCTGAGCAAAATATTGATTTAGATGATAAATCCGGACATTTTGATAATTTAAAGGACAATAGCAATTCAAACAATGCTAAGCAAGATGGTAACTTAAACGATCTTTTGCAAAAGGCTGATGTAAAAAGCATGGCTTCAGTGCCAACTACTAACATCACAACGCCTGTGGTAAGCATTGGTGGTTTTGTGCAAAATGCAGCACTTAACAATGCAACATCACAACTACCTGGCAACAGTGAATTTTTATCGCATCAAGCAGCTAATCAAGTAGAAAAAGCAATGCTTTCTGCTGCCAAGGATGGTGCTAGACGCCTTGATTTACAACTTCATCCTGCTGAGCTTGGTGCAGTAACAATTACTCTAACATCACGTAATGGTGAGCTTAACGCCCTTATTCGCTCTGAAAGACCAGAAACAACAGAACTTTTACACAAGCAGCTTGACCATATTCGAGCTACCCTTGAGCAACAAGGTGTTAAGATTGAAAAGCTTGAAGTACAAACCAATACACCAGAAAATAATTCCCAATATGAACAATGGGATGGTATGCAAGAACATAATGCAAGACAGGAAGAAAGTTCCAGACGCGATGTTCTCGAAAGATTGCGTAACCTTGGAAAAGTGCGAAATGATGGAACAAATTTAGATTTAACAACTTTGGAACACAGTGTGCAATTAGATAGTCATGCGGCAATAACTGCAGGGCAACCACTGCACATTGTAGCTTAAGTAAAGTGTAAAGTCTAAGGAGTACAACAATGTCATCTATTATAAATGCCATGACCAACACCAGTAACGAATTCAGTCAAGCCATTGCAGATAATGCAAGTGGAGATGAGCTGGATAAGGAAGCATTCATGTTGTTATTGGTTACTCAGTTCCAATATCAAGACCCATTAAATCCAATGGAAGATAAGGAATTTATTGCTCAGCTAGCTCAATTCTCAAGCCTTGAGCAATTAATGAACTTAAATGAAAGCATGGACAACATGTCTGCTGTGACTCAAGGGCAAGAAATGATTAACGCCACATCATATATCGGCAAAACTGTTGATATTACAGGCAATGTCATTAGCAAGCAAACTGATCTTACCAGCGGTGACGTAACAGTTTCTGAAATGCGTTATGCCCTTGGTCAAGCACCTGATAAAGCATTTATGAATATCATAAATTCAGACGGTGAAACAATAAGAACTTACACCTTGCCTAATCTATCAGCAGGGCAGCACTCATTAACTTGGGACGGTCTTGATCACTTTGGTAATCCAGCACCTGACGGTATTTATGAAGTTGTTCCTGCTTTTACTGATGCAGATGGTGCGCCTATTATTGATTATGACATGGTAGTTGATGGCCTTGTATCAGGTGTTGTCACCGATAACGGCATAACCTACTTAAATCTAGCTGATGATCGCATGACCCCACTTTCAGAAGTACGTCGTGTATCTGAACCAAAGGTAGTAAACAACTCTGACGCAGAAGAAGAAAAAGATGATGGTAGCTCCGCTGAAGGTGACACCAACACAGAACCTGGGTCAGAAAGCATTATAACAGAAGTAATTGAAGCCATTACATAGGCACAATGAACTAGTATAAGACAAGATAAGTCTTTAGGAGGTATTTATGGGACTTTCATCAAGTATGTGGACAAGTGTTTCGGGATTGCTTGCACACGGCGAAAAAATGAATGTAGTAGGTAACAACATTGCTAACGTAAGCACAGTGGGCTTTAAAGCTCAACGTATGGACTTTGAAGATTTTATTTATCAAACAGATTTTAGTGCCAGTGGTCCTACGCAAATCGGACTTGGAGTGGGCATTAATGCAATTATGGGTGATTTTTCTCAAGGTGCATTTGAGTCTACCAACAGTGCAACCGACCTAGCCATTGGCGGTAATGGTTTTTTTGAAGTACGTGACCAATATACTGACGAAGTATGGTATACACGTGCCGGTAACTTTAACTTTGATAAAGATGGGTTCTTACGCCTTCCTAGTGGTGAAACTCTACAAGGCTGGAAAATTGATAACTCAGTAAGCCCAACCCTTGCAACAGGTGCAGCTCCGGTGCAAGCAGTACAATCTTCTGTGCAAGGTACTGGTGTGCCAACAGATATTAAATTAGATTCATGGAATGTACCCCCACGTCAAACCACAAGAGTAGAATTTTCTGTAAACTTAGGTACTGATGCTGGGTATGATAAAACTCCAAGCACAACTAATCCATTCTTTGCCATGTCTGATGCTTGGAATGGTATACAACCACCACCAACAAATAATGCACCTCCAATATCATCTGATGCTTATGGCTATCAAACATCCATGAAGGTCTATGATGAGGCAGGAAATTCGCATACTCTAACCACGTACTTTGACCTAATATCAAATCCAACAGTAAGTGACGGTGGTATACCACCTATTGAAGACTCCTTAATTGGCAACCTACCTGAAGGTTATCAAATGTATGAATACATGGTCACCATGGACCCAACAGAAGATATGCGTACCTATGGTGGAACATATGATCCAACTACTGGCGTATTAACTGGTGGAACAAGCTTCCAAGATACAGAAAATGCCGGTGTTCTTATGAAGGGTGTACTAATATTTAACTCTGGTGGCGAACTAATAAACCAAACTGCATACACTTATATGGGCAATACAGAGTTTACCCCTGGTCAAACTATTGAACCAGATGGCGTGGACATAGATATTGATGCATATATGAATTTAGCAACAGCAGCTGACCGAGCAGCTTATATTGATGCTCTACCTATTAGTGATGAGCTTAAGCTACAATTAAACACAGAATTACCAACTGCCATAGCCGCTGCAGAACAGCAAGCCATAGACCTTGCCACTAACGCTGCTAACACCGCAGCTAATGCTGCCGGAAGACAAGCTGGTGAAGCTGCAGTTGACGCTCAATCTGCCTATATAACAACAGAAGCAGAAGCGCGCGCTACAACTGAAGCTCAAGCTGCTGCTGACACTGCAGCCCTTGCCGCAGCAAATGCCTCTGGCTTTGCCCCAGGTACAGCAGAATATAACGATGTATTCAACACAACCTATGTTGCTACTCGTGACGCAACATATGCAGCTATTTTACCTGCAAGACAAAGAGAAGTGTATGATGAAGTATATAATGCAGCCTTCACTCCGGCACATACAGCAACATTTACTACTGAATATAATCTTGTTTTCAATGAATTAAGCGAGAGTCTTCCAAGAGAAGCTGTGCAAACAGTTCAAGATGAAATTAACTCCGATATGGTTGGACACCCTGACAGTAATGAATCATGGCAACCAACTGCAGTATCCAATAATGGACTACCAGTATTTACGGCAAACTTTTCCGGACATCCTCTAGCTAATGCTGTACGCCAAGATGCAGGTAACTTTGCAGTACCGGATGCCTCAAATTACTTAATCGAATTTGATTTAGGTCTTAAAGCCATAGGAGATTTGGATGATCCATGGGGCATTGGTGCACCTGTAACTTACGGCTCAGGCGCGATTAGCCCAAGCATTGATGATGTTATTAATAATAATGCAATCATTGCAGGACATCCGGGTTCTATTGACTATAGCCAGCTTGTAACATTTACTCCAAACTCAACGGAAAAAGCATCCGATGCAACAATTATGGTTGACGGCAAGCCCATTACAAACTCAAGCTTGCAAGATGGTTACACATTTGGTTCACTGTCTAACATCAATATTGACCAAGATGGTATTTTATACGGTTATTATACCAATGGTATAACTATGCCACTTTATCAAATCACCATGTACGACTTTGTAAACCCCCAAGGTCTAAATCGTGAAGGTGGAAACCTCTACTCTGCCACAAGAGATTCAGGTAACCCACAAGTATCCGTGGCAAACCAAGGTGGAATGGGAGAAGTTGTTGCCTATAACCTTGAAATGTCAAACGTAGATATGGCACGTGAGTTTGTACAAATGATCTCAACCCAACGTGGCTTCCAAGCAAACTCAAAGGGAATCACCACAGTAGATGAAATGCTAAATACCGTAATTGGTATGAAACGCTAATAAATAAGTTTATAATACACTCCTAAAGATTATGGCGACCGTCCCCGAAAACGGTCGCCGTAACTATTTAGTCGACAAACAGTATAGGTATTTGAGACACAATATTTTTGCTTTATTTCTTACAATTCACCCCTCCCCTGCACATTTCGTATTATTATCACACAAAATAAGAGTCCTGCACAATTACTTTTTTAGTATACTTTTGTGAAAATTGTAAAAAAGTTTACAAAAAATTTACAGTGCAGGACTAAAAGGCATGAAAATCAATCGCTTGCGCTGCTCTTGATTTATCGATCGCATTGACTGCTGTCAACGCTCCACGAGACCCTACGTAATGAATTGCGCAGAGGTCTCAATTATTAAATTTTTATGTGCAACTACAAATGACTTCATAGTGACACGTCATTGCTTCCGATTGAATGAATGATTACTATTAAATAAAACTTTTTTAATATCTGCATGTTACGAAGAAACCAAATGCAGATTGTCTTTACCCCCTTGCGCAAGCAATAAGGGGGTCGCCGTTAGGCGGGGGGTTCACTACTGCTAACTCGTTTTTTGCAAAATGAAATTGTCATAATATGCATATGTTGTGCAAAAAACGATGTTTGGTTTTGGAGGATGTAGTGTGTATTTTTTTTTCTTTTATCAAGGAAGAAATATTTTTGCTGCGTAAGCCCGACCCAACGGGCGCTGGAGGCGTTCACGTTAGGCGAGTCTTAGAGCCTTACGTGAATCGAGAGCAGAGCGACCTTAAGGTCGTGCGTATAAGAAAAAAATATTTCTGACGCAGAGAGGAGGAAAAAGGTAAATACCGCTACAGGGTCCAAAAAAATAACTTAACATTACAAATAAATAAAAAAATCATAGCATAACACAATTCGACGAAATATTATCAAAAAAATAAATCAATGAAAAATAGGGATTGCATCAAACAAAAATATATTGACAATATTTTCTAATTTTATGTATCTTATAGATTAGTTGAGGTAGCCACTTTTGAATTTACAGAAATATTAAGCATTATTACTAGAGGCTTACATAATGAAGCGTGATTTTAAAAAACTTTCATTATTTTTCTATAGAAAAAGAGTTATGTATTCCAAAAGTATAACCTATCTTTTTACTATTACTATATTGTGCCTACTAAGTCTAAACTCACAAGCAAGCCCTAACAATAGTGCTAGGCATAATACAACAAGCCAAAAGTATGGTAATTTAATATTAGAACAGCTTAGCGATCACCAACAACTCATCTCTAGTCAAGCAAGCACTACTTGGACAACAAAGCACATTACTGTATCACAGTGGAAGCCAACACCTTCAACATTACAAGTGAATGCCACTCGATACATACAATACATTCAGGAATACTCCATCCCTCATGCAAGTCCTAAAGTAGATATTTTTAAATCTAACCTCAATGTACCAATTTATCCTGTTAAGCAGCTGGCTAGTATCAATAGTGATAAAAACAATAAGGTCAAGCAATCAAACTCTGGCAAAGGTGAGAAGCTTAAAACCATCACTGCAGAAAACCCATTTAAACATGATTTGAAAGTATTAACAGCTAAAAACGATGATATCTACTTTTCTGAAATAAATGGACTTGCCGCCGGCTCTTACCAGCAGCCAAATAAATGGAGCATTGCTTTTAATCCATATGCAAATTTTATTAATAATTATAATTATAATTATCATGGTGCTAACTTTGGCCTTTTAGGTGATTTTACCTATCGCGCCACTGATGCATTCTCTATTGGTGCACATATAGACATGAACAGTGCACACTACTATACTGACACTTTACATGCAGACACAAGATCAACATCCTTTTCAGCTGGCTTACATACAGCATTCAATATAAAACCACATTGGTATATAGAGGCACAATTTACTGGCTCTACAAGCCAAATTAGTGGCGAGTATAACACAAAAGACATACCTTTCCCCCTTGGTAACAGTACATATAATAGTGAAGCAATTTACGCCTCTATCACATCAGGCTATAAGATAAAGCTTAATGAGGTACACAGCTTGACTCCAGAAATTGGTTTTAATTACCTAAGTGCGCATATAGGCAACTTTAACAATATTTGGAATACACCACCTGACACATTGGGTAGTTTTTATAATATGTACAATGAAAATCACTACTACAATGCTCTTTATGCTAACTTGCACCTTGAATGGCGTGGAGAGTGGGATTTGCAAGATGACAGGCAAGTGGCTTTAATTGTTGGTGGTGGCGTAAGACAAAAACTTAACGCCAAAAAAATTAACCTCCCTGCAGGAACCTTAGGTGGGGCATATATTACAGAAAGCACAGAAGACCCAACGACATGGCTTGCTAATCTTGGTGTTGAATATAAGGTTGGCAACTTCAGTGTAAACATTCTATATAATGGGGGATATGGAGAAGACCAAGTTATGCATGGTGGCGATTTGGTTTTTAAATTTGAATTTTAGCTCCCCATGCAACACAAAATATGCAAGCAAGTACTCAACTTTTTACACTGCCGCTTTGACACCAATAATATCTTAAAACCATCAATTCATATCAATCACTACTCTAAATAGTCGGTACTTGTTTTTAAGTGCAGGCTAACGAAATTTTTATCACAGAAAAATTTCGCACGGCGTAGAATAAGCCAGAACTTGCTTCTGGCATCCCCAAAGGGGTATTTGAAGCCCGCGTACTTTAAGACTACTGCACAACTCATTGTGCGGAGTCTTAGTTATAGCTTTACAAAAACATCTTAAGTCAAAAATACAACATTCATCTCACACTTTATCCATAATACCTCAATATAACACATTATACAGCTCACAAATTCAAGAAGGAAAAAATTTCCAGCTATACGCCAAAAAAATGTCTTTACTGCACTAAAGTTTTTTCCTACCTCACATTTTGTAAGCATAACACATTATATTTATAAAATTTTTATATTTTGGCACACAGCTTGCTTAAGACTAGTACAGTTAAAACTCACCCAGGAGGTGTATTATGTCTTTGGTCATAAACAACAATTTAATGGCAGCGAACACTGCGCGGAATTTGAATATTCACTATGGAAGTCTAAGCCAATCCACACAGAGACTTTCATCAGGTCTAAGGATTAACAGCGCAGCAGACGACGCAGCAGGTCTAGCAATTCGTGAATTACAGCGTGCAGATATAGCCACCCTTCAGCAAGGTGCGCGTAACGCTAACGATGCTATCTCCTTAATCCAAACTGCAGATGGTGCTCTTCAAACAATCGACGAACAGCTCATCCGCATGAAAGAATTGGCTGAGCAAGCAGCAACCGGTACTTATGATTCAACTCAGCGTTTAATGATTGAATCTGAATATCAAGCCCTTGCTTCAGAAATCACACGTATCGCCAACGCGACAGACTTTAACGGTATCAAATTATTAGACGGAAGCCTTTCCGGAGAACATGATGGTAGCGGACTTAAGGCCCTTGGCGAACTAAAGGTTCACTTTGGTACAGGCAATGATAGTGCAGAAGATTATTACTATATTAACATTGGTGACTCCACCGCTTCTGCTCTTGGCCTTGGCAATAATAGTACGCCTGATGACGCAGGCTACTCCATATCAACGCAAGAACAAGCGCAGCAATCACTTGTGGCTATTAACGAAGCTATTATCTCAAAAGATAAAATTCGTGCCCACCTTGGTGCTATTCAAAACCGCTTAGAAGCGACCATTAGTAACCTAAATATACAGGCAGAAAATCTCCAAGCTGCCGAATCAAGAATTTCGGATGTGGACGTTGCTACAGAAATGACGGAATTTGTACGCAACCAAATCCTCACCCAATCTGCAGTAGCAATGCTATCGCAGGCAAACTCACTGCCAAGGATGGCAATGCAGCTCATTGGCGGCTAGTCATCTTTAATATAGGCTGTGGCAGACCAAAGACGGGAGGCTCGGAGGGAGCACCATCCCTCCGAGCCGGTCTGGCAAAGCATAAAAAATTGGCAGCGGCGTGAAAGAAAAGCTTTTCAGCTGGATGTGTAGGTTTTTATTACAAAGTTAACATTAATCAATATAACATTAACCTTCAACTGTGGTTTTAGTTAAATAGGTTTCAAAAGCCATACGGGCAGCCTCTTGTTCTGCACGTTTAAGGCTTTGACCACTTGCAAAAAATTCTTGGCCATCGGGAAGTGTTAAACGTACTTCAAAGCATTTAGCATGTTCTGGGCCATAACTACCTTGTAGCGCATAGATTGGACGATCTTTGTGTGTGCGTTGCGTTGCTTCTTGCAACTTGGTTTTATAATCTTTTTCTTGGCTTTGCCCCAAATCTGAGGGCCAACGTGAATTAAATATTTGCGTAATAACTTTTTGCGCTTCTGCATATCCGCCATCTTCAAAGATTGCACCAAGTACGGCCTCAAGGGCGTCACTAAGCACTCCATCACGTTCACGCCCACCTTGGCTTTCCTCACCACGTCCAAGCCTTAAATCATTACTTATACCAAGTTCACGTGCAAGCATGGCTAAAGAATTTGTGCTAACTAGCGAGGAGCGAAGCTTGGTTAAGTGCCCTTCCCTAGCTTCTGGAAAACGCTTAAAAAGCTCCCATGACACACAAACTTCAAGTACTGCATCACCTAAAAATTCTTGTCTTTCATTATGTGGAGCAAGGTTTTTATTTTCATTGGCCCACGAACTATGCGTTAATGCTCTACGTAATAAATCAATATTTTGAAATTTATACCCAAGCACCTTTTGCAAGTTTATATATTCATCCATAAAACCCTCCATACAATGCTTATACTTACAAATTAAACATAAGCGAAATTTTAAAAAACAGCAAACATGCCAAATTTTTTAAAATAATAGTTTACAATCTACTCCAATAAAATAAGGTGAGAATTATCACCAAGTAAGCAATATAGCAGTGTGTGTTATAGTGCATACAAAAACACGTATAATACAAAACAAAAAATTAA
>CAYJPT010000072.1:0-11471 GCA_964372165.1 uncultured Desulfovibrionaceae bacterium
TCATATAAAAGCTTATTTTTATGAAAAATTATATCCAGCCTCTAAAGCTTTGGCATTAGTCGGAATTAACTTAGCATAATGACTTGAAACAGTACGATGCAATGCATCTTGCACTACTTCCAATGGTAATGCACCTGTAGCTTTAAGCCAAGCACCAAGGGCTACCATATTTGCCATTTTAACTGACCCAAGTTTATGCGCCACGTCATTAACGGGAATACACACACTTTGTTTTGAAGCATCCAATGTATCTTCAGCCTTTACATCAATAAGTGAGCTATTTACTACTTGTACTCCGCCAGAAATAAGACGAGGTTGGAACTTATCTAACGATGGCATATTTAATATAATTGATGATTTTGGATTATACACTAAGGGTGAACCGACAGGATCTTCATCCATAACAACAGTACAATTTGCTGTTCCGCCGCGCATTTCTGCACCATATACAGGGATGAATGTTACATTTAATCCATATTCCATACCGGCTTGTGCCAATAAGTTACCAATGAGCATAACACCTTGCCCACCAAAACCTGCTATTATAACATCATGATATTTAGACATTTGCACCACCCCTTATGTCTTTAAATACACCCAAGGGGAAAATAGGAATCATCTCTTTTGAAATATGCTCATTGGCAGACACTGCATCCATGCGCCAATTGGTTGGACAGCCACATAAAAGTTCAACAAAGCTATACCCAAGGCCTTGCACTTGATTTTCAAAAGCTATACGTATGGCTTTTTTAGCTTTACGAATATTTTTCACTGTATCAAGGGCGCAGCGCTCAGCATAAACCACACCGTCAAGTTGTGCCATAATTTCTGTCATATGAATAGGACCACCCTCAGTTGCCATATTACGTCCGGCAGGGCTGGTAGTAGTTTTTTGCCCAAGTAGGGTTGTTGGAGCAAGTTGACCGCCTGTCATCCCATAAACTGTATTGTTTACAAAAAATGCAGTAAGGCGCTCTCCTCTGTTTGCTGAATGTATTGCCTCAGCAATACCTATTGAGCCCATATCTCCATCGCCTTGATAGGCAAAAACAATGCAATCGGGGCGTGCACGCTTAACACCTGTTGCCACAGCAGAGGCACGACCATGTGGCGCTTCAATGCAGTCAAGATTCATATAATCATAAATAAAAGCTGAACAGCCCACTGAAGGAACTAAGATAGTTCTACCTGCTAAATCCATTTCATGTAAAACTTCGGTTATTAGCCTATGCGCTATACCGTGATGACAGCCGGGACAATAATGTGTCACTTTGTCAGTTTGCACAGGGTTTGCGTCAAAAACAAGTTTTTCATCAATATTTGCTAAAATGGGATTTTTGGTCATTATTTTGCTCCCAAAATTTTTACTATAGGGTCAATTAAGGCATCTGCACCAATAAAGAGACCTGGCATAACGCCATGCCAATCTACCTGTGCCCCTGTACCAGCAAGGCTTAGGCGTACATCTTCAACCATTTGACCAAGATTTTGCTCAATTACTAAAAAGTTCTTACCCTTTGCAGCTAGGTCTTGTAACTGCTCCTTAGGGAAAGGATAAAGCGTAATTGGACGAAGTAAACCAATTTTATGCCCTTGCTTGCGCAAATGACGCACCGCACTTTGAGCTATGCGCCCAATAGAGCCAAAGGCTACAATAATCAAATCTGCATCGTCACAATCCGTACATATGGCACGTGCTTCTGCTTCCATGGCAAGATATTTTTCTTGCAATAATTTATTGCGTGCTGCCAAAGCACCTTCAGCCAAGTAAACAGATTTAAGCAAGCGTACTTTTGGGTCAGTACGATTGGCAAAACCTTCAACACGCCACGGTGCAGATTGCTCCTTAAAGTCTTCTACACCTAAGGCATTTTCTGGAATTTTGCGCAAAACAGGTTCTTTAATTTGCCCGATAATAGCATCACCTAAAACCATAATTGGATTACGATACTTAAAAGCTAAGCCAAAGGCATCAAACATCATATCATAACATTCTTGAGCAGTAGAAGGAGAAAGCACCAAACAGCGATAATCACCATGCCCGCCACCCTTAACAGCCTGAAAATAATCGCCTTGTGACGGGCCAATGTCACCAAGACCGGGTCCGCCACGTGACATATTAACTATTACACCGGGTATGTGGCTACCTGCCATATAGGATATACCTTCTTGCATTAAGGAAATACCGCAACTTGAAGATGATGTCATAGCAGCAATGCCGCAAGATCCTGCCCCAAGCACCATGTTGATTGATCCAATTTCACTTTCAGCTTGTACAAAACTGCCACCATGTTTAGGCAAAAGTGCTGAAAGCGACTCTGGTATTTCATTTTGCGGAGTGATTGGATAACCAAAATAACATCGACAACCTGCATCAATAGCTCCAAAAGCTATGGCATCATTACCTTTGATGAGGATACGCTGATCATTTTTTGCTTGGGTGCTCATTATGCACCTTCCTTTTGCTTTTGAGTTTTAAATACACGAATAGCCACATCCGGACAAATCAGTCCGCACGATGCACAACCTATACATTGTTCAGCTTTATCTGCCACAACTTCCACCACCTGATAACCTTGGCGGTTAAAGCGTTCAGCTTTACTTATAATCTTTTGGGGACATACAGTTGTGCAAAGCAAGCACCCCTTACATCGTTCCTCTAAAAAAACTACACGTGACATTTATCCTCCTAAAAAACACAAGACTTGTTTTTAATGCAAAAAATATATCAAACGTAGCAAATATTTTAGTAATTATTTGCTATACTTTGAAACCATGTATACACATACGAAAGCTCTGCACAATTATTTTCAAATATAATTTTGTTGTTAAAATTTTAAAAGCTGCACTGATGCTAAAAATCAGTGTGCAGAGCAAAAGGCACAAAAATCAGTCATTTACCGGCGCAAGTGAATTGCGCCTATTCTTGATTTTTGGTCGCATTGACTATCGTCAACGCTACACGAGACCCTACACAATGAATCGCGCAGAGGTCTCTATACTGACCATAGGCAGCAAGCAAGCAAGCCAATACAGCTTAATAAATCAGCATGGCATCGCCATATGAAAAAAAGTTATAATTTTGTGCCTTTGCCGATTCGTAAGCGTCTAAAATACGCTCTCGTCCTGCAAAAGCAGCTACAAGCATAATTAACGAAGACTCTGGTAAATGAAAATTGGTTATAATACCATCGATAACCTTAAACCGCCGCCCCGGATACAAAAATATATCTGTCCAACCGGCAAAGGGCTGTACTTTTCCACATAATTCCATAACACCTTCAATGGCACGCACCGACGTTGTACCAACAGCGATAATTGGTCTGCCTTCAGCCTTGGCTTTAGTAATTGCATTAACAGTAGCTTCAGAAACTTCAATATATTCTCTATGCATACGGTGACTGCGTATATCATCACTGCGCACTGGGCTAAATGTGCCATAACCTACATATAATGTAACCTCAGCCCACTCACAGCCATGACTAGCAAGGTCATCATATATACTTTCAGTAAAATGTAATCCAGCTGTAGGAGCGGCTACTGAGCCCACTTTGTCTGAGCGGGCAAATATGGTCTGATAGCGGCTTTTATCCTCTTCCTCATCACTGCGCCTAATATACGGAGGCAAAGGAATATGCCCCGTTTTTGCAAAAGCATCTGCCAAATCACCTTGCCAAAAAAGCATAACTCTACGCTGTCCAAAAGGTCCTGATTCTAAAACTTTAACTACAATGCTATCACCAAAGTTAAATTCGTCACCATCGTTAACTCGTCCACCAGTACGCACAAGTCCCTTAGCTTCAGCCTCAAACCAATGTGGTTTATCTGACAAAGGCTTTGCAGCAGCCGTAACTAGGGGTAGTGGAGTTAACAATAAAAATTCCACCTTGCCACCGGAGGCACGTGTGCCCACAAGTCTTGCCTGCAACACTTGAGAGTTGTTAACAATTAGCAAGCAATCTTCTGGTAAATGTTGTCTAATTTCAGAAAATTGGGCATGCAAAAATTCCGTATTAGGCTTATTTTTACGTGTCATAACCATAAGCCGTGAATTACCACGCTGTGCAGGTGGGTACTGAGCTATAAGTTTTTCTGGTAAATCAAAATTGTAAGAAGTGCGTTTATAATCTTTTTCGTCTACAAACATGTTAAACCCTTTATACAATCCAAGGATTATACTGCAATCCATTATGCATGGTCTTTGAGGGTAGTTATGGTAATCATTGTATATTTTTTTGTAAAAAAAATTATGCAGAACCCTCAACTGCATGGTCAGGATGCTCTAGCACAAAAAACACACCTTGTCAGCACCTACCTTTATAGGGTATGTGCTTAGAAGAAACATGATGATAGTTTATAAAAAACAATAGTTCATTATAAAAATTATTCAATAATATACACGATATGGAGCATGCAACATGGAGAACTACGCCCCACCCTACATTTTTGATGAGCACAGTCATCTTAAAAATATGCGCTTGCATCTTGGGGTTTGTGGTTCAATTGCAGCATTTCGTGCCTTAGATTTGGTACGTTGGTGGCAAGCAAGTAAATTACATGTAAGCGTCACCCTCACCGATGCAGCACAAAAATTTATTACACCACTTAGCTTTGAAGCCCTTGGCGCTTCTCCAACTTATACTGATATGTGGAATAAAGATGGCATTTTTGACCATTTAGAACCGGGGCAAATATGCAAAGCCATGGTAATAGCACCTGCAACTGCCTCCACCATTGCTAAGATTGCAGGTGGGCATGCATGCGATTTATTGTCTTGCCAAGCTTTAGCTTTTGATGGTCCACTTATTGTTGCTCCAGCCATGAATCCACGTATGTGGTCAAGTGCTGCCACACAAGAAAATATAGCTAAACTTTGCACCAGAAATGTTGAAATAGTTTTACCGCATACCGGCAGTACAGCCTGCGGTGATGAAGGACAAGGCCGCCTTGCAGATTTGCGTCATATTTGGCTTACGGCACTTAGGGCCATTACTCCAAAGGATATGCAAGGTACAAAGCTAATGCTAACCCTTGGCCCAACACGTGAACAATGGGACGCAGTGCGTTATTGGTCAAACCCATCTACCGGCAGTATGGGAGCTTCATTAGCCATTGCAGCATGGCTTCGTGGTGCTGATGTACATGCCATTTGCGGACCGGTTTTAGAAAAAGACTGCTATCTGCCGCCAGATATTAAGCGTTATGATGTTGTTTCTGCAAAAGATATGTATGTAGCTGCAAATGATATTTGGTCACAAATGAATGCCGGCATTTTTACAGCAGCGGTGGCGGATTTTTCCCCACAAAATACTTATACCACAAGCAAAGAAAAATTTAAAAAGAACCAGAGCAATAATGGATTAAGTATTGATTTTACACCAAATATTGATATTTTGCACACCCTGTGTCAAAATAAAAATCCTGACCAAAAAATTATGGGTTTTGCAGCCGAAACTACATTAGATATGCATAAAGCTGTGCGAGAAAAATTAAAGCATAAAGGGGCAGATATCTTAGTTGGTAATAATATTGCGCAGGCAAATGCAGGATTTGCATCTTCTACCAATGAGGTAGTTGTAATTGACAAATATGGTCGTGAAGAAGCTTGGCCTGTCATGTCAAAAATGAATGTTGCTTGGAGGTTGTGCTCATGGCTTTTGGAAATTTAAATTTACCAGTACACCTTATACCGTGGCAACAACATGGTTTAGATTACATATTGGCTAAAGAAAATTTACCTCTTGAGCTTTCTGTTATTGCTGAACAACAAAAAAGCTCGCCCCCAAATATATCTCCTTCGGCGGCTAAAGCACCATACAAGCCAGCACCAAGTGCACCAAACAGTGCTCCTGTTATTGAAACAACGCAAAAACCTAAGCCGCAAAAGACGCAGCAGCCACCTCTTAAGGAGGCACAACAGCCACCACTTACGCCTGAAGTACCCTTTATGCCCTTGGAACATTGGCCCAGCATTTGGCAAGATATGTTGCAAAAAACTACTATGGCTCCGGTTGTTTGGACATATTGGAGTCTTGGTGATGATCTTTGTGGAAAAGCCAATGCAGAGCGACGCAATTTTATGCGCACATTATTAAAAGACCTTGCCCACCCTAAAGGGACACATACTTTTTGGCCTGCCGCTCTGCCTAATGCGCATGCAACGGAAAATATTGCAAATGCACAAGTATTCTGGTCAGGCGTGCAAATGCTTAAAGCCAGAGCTGTTGTGGTCATGGGTCAACCTGCGACCAAGGCCCTTGGCTTGGCCGCAAATTTACGCCCTTTTATGCATACACGTTATAATGGATGTTTTGTTGTGGTTTTGCGTGATGTAGATTTTTTAATTTCTGAACCACATCACTATGCTAATGTTAGAGAGTTTTTGCGCCGCTCTTTAGCAAATTTTGCAAGAAAAATGTAAAATTACCACCATGTTTTAGGGTAATCTTTATGGCCCGTTAAATAGCTTAGCAATATCCCAACACCAACCACCATAGCTGCACCCAGCAAACACGGTGTGACGGCATAAAGATAGCCAAGATCGTGTATTGATTTATCACCAACAACTGCAAGCAAAGCTGATGCACCACCTGGCGGATGCAAGGTTTTAGTAAATGTCATAAGAAATATTGCCAGTGAAACAGAAGTACAAGCTGCTGCTATGGGTGATGAAGCTAATAATATTTGACATGTAACACCAGCAAGTGCAGATACAAAATGCCCACCAAGCACATTTCGAGGTTGAGCCAAAGGACTTTCAGAAACACCAAAAACCAATACTGCAGATGCCCCAAAAGAAGCCATAAGCAAATCAATATTTTGTGCTTCAAAGTAATAATGGTCCAAAAAAGCTATGCATGCCATGCATATAGACGAACCAACCCAAGCCCAAAAAGCTTTAATTATCTTTTGCCGCTTAAGTATTTTAATTTTATATAACATAATCACCTTCTGTGAGGGATTATGTGTTTAGAATAAATAAAACTCAAGCTTTGATTGCAATAAATTTACTTAAAGCATTTTCCCAATCATTCAATATCTTTGTCGCAACAGAACTTTTAGTAAAGTGTATATGTTGCTGCAATAAATAGCGTAATGTGCGTATGTCATCACTATCTACAAAGCTACCTTTTATATTTTGCTCCTGCATAAAAGCATCTGTTGGATTATGCAGATAAGCTGTGCCGCCATACATACCTTTTGCAAAATGCTTACCACAAGTACCAAGTATTATAACAGTACCTGCCTGCATATGTTGACAGGCAAAATCTCCAACGCCCTCCACTACTGCACAAGCACCATTATTGCAAATAGCAAAATATTCACCGGCCATACCACCAATGTAAGCTTCGCCAGATGTTGCGCCATAAAGAGCAACATTACCAATGAGGGCATGCTCTCCTTGCGCCAAGCGTGAGTTGGGGGCATGGCTTACGGATAATATGCCTCCACTTAAACTCTTACCCACATGATCATTAGCCTCTCCATAAACACAAAGTGTGATTCCCTTATGCAAAAATGCACCTAAACTTTGCCCTGCCGAGCCCCAAAGCTTTATGCTAACATCATGTTTAGGTTCTGTATTTTCATTTTTCCCCTGCAAAACTTCCTTATCATGGCGCAAAATTGCGCCTGATATGTATGTCCCAATGGAGCGGTCACTTATATTCACAGTGCCATTATAACTACAAGTAATAATTTTATTGCGCCTAAAAGGAGTGAGCTTTTCCATAATAGCAGCTTCCAAAGCACTAACCGGCAGTGGCGCATAACTTGGAGTTCCATTACGCTGACCTAAAGCACCTGAAGATGCTTGCATTAAACCTGATAAATCAAAACTTGCACTTTTATGTTTTGTATGGCGGCAATTCATTTCCAAAAGGTCTGCTCTACCCACCATTTGATCCACATAAGCAAAACCAAGCAATGCCATTTCGCGGCGCACATCATTTGCCAAAAAAGATAAAAACCTTTCAACCTTTTTTGCTTTTTCATGCAATACACTGACTTCACTCCCAATATGCAGCCCCTTTGGACATGGGTCCTTTTGACAAGTTTTACATAAATCACAACCCATACTCAATAAAATAGGCGTAGGAAATGCTAATTCTTCAGCACCAAGCAATATTGCCTTTATTATATCCTTACCAGTAAAAAATTGTCCTGCCACTCGCAAACGCACTTGTCTTCGCAAATTATTAGCTGTAAGTGCATGCTGTAATTCTGTAAGTCCCATCTCCCAAGGTAAAATTTCATTGGAATTTGTAAATAACGGCGAATAAATAGGAATATCCGCACAGCCGCATACAAGCAAGCAATGTGCTCCTGCTTTCACCATGCCTACACCAATATTGCCAATGCCGGCTTGAGATGGGAGTTTTACTGTAATACGCACATTTGGCTGTACTTTACGTAAATCATAAATTAACTGCTTTATATCATTAAGAGATGCTATATCATGCTGCCCGTAGGTTGAAAATTCCTCGTTGGCACACTCATGCCCAAGAGAAATTATTAATTCATCACTTTCAATAATAGCTTGTGCATTAAAATCCTGCCGCTTCCAGTATAATTCGTTGATATACTGTTTAAGTCTATAAGGTTTTAAACGAGATTGATAAGGAATGCACCCAGCTGAGCCATAAGCCTGTATGAGGCATTGCTCTGCCACAGGTGACAATTTTGTCAAAGGATATAGCACAAAACGTCTTATAATATCAGCTAAAGGCTCCACTTGCTCCAACAAAAGACCATCATGTTTTTCATTAGTTTTTAATTGAAGTAAGCAACGCAAAGAATATGGATCATGGCTTGCATGACAATGCTTAAGGTAGGCATGGAAATTGCGTGTACTATTTGCTGTTACAGCATGTTGCAACAATTTTTGTAATTGTAAAGAATGATGATTTTGTGCAGCAAAAGATATTTTATTATTTTTTACTTGCCCACCTAAATTACGTCTATAGCATTCTAATGCAATTTGTTCAAAACCTAGTCCACCAATACGTGACAAGATATTATTAAAATGCTCATCAATAATTTGCTTTGCAATGCCTACACTTTCAAAAAATTGCCCATCCTTAAGTGACAAAATTGAGTTCACATTTAATAGTGAAAAAATATTACTTAAACCTGTATATAAAGATTCCATGTACAATGAACTAGCATCTTTATTTTTGACACTGGCACTGTTTAAAGCCAAATATGGACAAATGGCATCTGCACCACAATTGAGTAATTGAACCATATGCATAGGAGTCATAGCATCAGCACTTTCTGCAATGATGCCACACAAATGACGTAAATTATTTTTTATTAAAAATTTATGTACTGTAGCAACGGCTAAAAGAGAAGGAATTGGCGTGCGCAAATTATGTATGTCATCATTTATAGTTTTGTGACTTATAATAAGTATAGTGGCACCAGCCTTTAAAGCCTGTACAGTGCTTTGCCTAAGCTTTAGCAAAGCATTTTCTAGCATAATACCAAGTTCTGTATTCTTGTTGTGTTCAAAGCTTGCATCAAGAGTATGCACACAAATATGAGCCTTTTCACTTTGCAGCATTACGTCCAAGTCATTTGCTGTAATAAAAGGACTATCCAAATAAAGGGTTTTGCAAAATTCAGGTTGAGGTTCCAATGGGTTTTGTATTCTCCCCACAAAACTCTCAAATTTAATTGTAATATTAGGGTGTTTGCAAAACGGCACAGTAAAATATGGAACGATAATCTTAAAATGGTTAAAAAATGACACATCACAACAATTAAATAATGATATTGCATGCGCTTGCTCATCAGCTCTGGCTTGATGTACTTTTTGGACATCTTGGAGGTAATTTTCAAAATTTTCAGATGAAAAGCAAAAACGATCTTGTAATATGTGTAAGGGTAAAACAGATTTTTTTGGCACTTTGGCAGCATGTTTTGGAGATTTATTTTCAATATCCTGTAATGTACTAAGGTATTTGGACACAAAATGTTTGTATTTACGCTCTTGAATAATATTGCCTTTAAGCTCAGCATTATAAAGTACACGTTTTTGTAGCATATCAAGCGCAATCATTTGTCCATGACGCAATCTGCCTTTATGTGCCAATCTTTTTGTTTCAATATCCAAAGCACCGGCCTCAGTAGCTAATGCAAATACACCATCATGACTTATACAATAACGGCATGCATGGCGACTTTTGGCATCTTGCATAGCCCCAAGCCACCTTGTACCATCTGTAAATGTCATGCAAGAATTTCCACTTAAAGCAGGTAATAACGCAGCGTGAAATTTATAAAAAGCATCATATAAATCATAGTGAGGAGCATTGGTAGCAATGTGCTCAGGAAAAAGCATCATCAAAACATGAGGTAACGAGCGACCACAATGGGTAAAAAATTCACAAAGATTATCTAAGGCTGCTGCCGGTGAATCTGTATTATAGATAATTGGCAAAAGCTCTGATAAATCCTTACCAAATAATGAAGATGAAAGCACAGGTTTGCACATATCAAGATAACTTTGCATACCATGTAAAGAGTGTATTTCACCACTATGGGCTAACATACGCAATGGCTGCGCTATACGCCAAGATGCATTACGATTATGGCTAAAACGTTGATGAAATATAGCATAAGAAGCAGCAAAATTTTGGCAGTGTAAATCTTCATAAAATTCATGCAATTGAGCACCACGAACAAGACCTTTATACACTATAGTATGCGCAGAGAGACTAGCTACATAAAACTGTCTTGTATCATGATTGTGAGTATGCAAAAAATTTTTAACATCATGCTCCATAATGCGCCGAGCCAAAAATAAACGCCGCTCAAACACATCATCACCAATACTTAATGCCGTCTTCTTTGTAGGACATACCAATATTTGTGCCATAAAAGGCAAGGCCATACGCGCATTTTTTTGTAAAATTTGTATGGAGATTGGCACTTCACGGCCATCAAGTAAATTTAAGTGGCAAAGAGTTAAACTTTGTCGGACAATATCCAAAACTTTACCTCTTAATTGTGCATTACGAGGTAAAAAAAGCTGCCCTACAGCCCAAGGAACTTGAGAGTTTACACAAGGCCATTGTTTTTTAAAAAAAGACTTTGGTAATGGTACTAATAAACCTGCACCGTCTGCAACACTATGCATGGGATTTTGGCCAGCTCCATGCGCCATGCGCTCAAGCGCTCCAATACTTTGCTCTACTATATTGTGGGATTTGCTACCATCTATGTTAGCAATAAAACCTACACCTGATGCTTCTTGATTAATACTGTAGTTGTATAAACTGCTCATTTTGCTGCACCCTTTTTTATAAATCAACATAACTTAAGAAAATGCTGATTTATTCTGCAAGCAGAATAAATCAGAAAGGCACACTGCCTTCATTCGCCCTGTGGGACGCAAAAAAACGTGGTTTTTTGCTCTCATTCGGCGTGCAAAGTAGGCTTAATTGCCTACTTTGTAAGGAAACGCA
>CAYJPT010000073.1:0-11163 GCA_964372165.1 uncultured Desulfovibrionaceae bacterium
CCACAGGGCGAATTAAGGCAGTGTGCCTTTCTGATTTATTCTGCTTGCAGAATAAATCAGCATTTCCTTAAGTTCAATATGAATAGAAATTATTCAAGTGTATGTTTAAATTTAACCTAACCTTATTGATTTTGATTGTCAATTTTAATTAAGTTAAGCTTGCAAGAATCACATACAAAGCAATGCTATTTATTTTGATTCATCGGTAGAATTTTCAATATTACATTTTAAAATGTCCCAAATTCTTCTGTCTGAAAGTCTATATCGCCTTGCAAGCCTTTGTACAATGATGCCTGAGCTAGTGCCATTCTTAGTTTGTTTGCTAAAAGTGTTTATAATTGTACGATTGCGTAATAGTTGTATGTATTTTGTGCATTTTGGAATATAAAGAGCTGTTCCACCATAGTGAGCAACGATTTTTTGCATTTGTGTGGGGGTGAGTACTCGGCGAAGGTAATGCCCTTTGTAGTTGGATTTTTTCCCATTTGGAGGCCACTTTGTTGGTATATTTAAGGTGCACCCACCATAACGGCTGATTAGTTGAAGTAAAATCTCGTCATTTTGCATAATGTCAAGTATAGTGCGTGCTCCTTCGGGCAAGCGATTATATATTTTTTCTGGGCGTGATGAATTTAAACGCTCTTTTAAGCCTCGAACTCTTGGTGCAAGATTACTGGAGTCGAACACTGTGCACCTCCACAAAGTTTGTGCTCTCTATGCTATTTTTTTGTGAATGCACATTTTTTTGTGAGCTACCATCATCTGAATTTTTTTTAAGTAGTAATAGATTATCCAGTTTAGATTCAAGATCCTTAGCTTCATACGCAAGCCAAAGCATGTTGAGTTTTATCAAATTAAGGTGAGCACTGGTTAATTGTTCACAATCTGTTGTTTGCTTGTTTAGCATGGACTCTAGCTGAAATAATTTTTTACTTAAAGATAACATTTAGCCTCCATAAAACTTTTCTTGGTATTTTTAATGTTCTTTCTATATAGATATGCTTATATTTTGTTTTTTGCAAGTTTTATTTTATAAAAAAAGATATCTTTAGATAATGAAATGAAAATTTTATATAATTAAATGTTAATTGTTGAAAGCTTTATATAAAAATATATAGTATTTAAAATAAACAGTGATTACTTATAGCTTGCAGGGCAAACTTTTTTTTTGTAGGCTTAAATAAAATTTTTTCTGTTCATCATGTTAAGGAGATGCTGATTTATCCTGCAAGCAGAGTAAATCAGAAAGGCACACTGCCTTCATTTGCCCTGTGGGACGCAAAAAAGCGTGGTTTTTTGCTCTCATTCGGCGTGCAAAGTAGGCACAATTGCCTACTTTGTAAGGAAACGTACAATATGTTTTTTGACTTGTTGATTTAATCAGCGTTTCCTTAAATCTGTAAAGGAATTATTATGCCCCAAAGTAATATAAAGAATTTTCATTTGCGTCTTCAGCAACAGCGTGAAAAATGTGGTATGCGTAAACAGGAGCTTGCCGAGCGAATTGGGGTAAGCATTACTACAATTCAGCAATATGAAAATGGGCAACTTCCTAAAGGTGAGTTTGCTGTACGCATTGCTGAAGTACTAGATTGCTCTCTTGATTGGCTTTTGGCAGGTAGGGCTACCGGCGAATGTAATATAGAAATGTCTAGTTCTCGTTTAGTTTTTTTGCCCTTAGTTGAGGCGCGTTTAAACCATGATAAAAGTGGCTTTGAGTTAAGCAATGCCACTTTACAAAATGTGGCTTTTTGTTGGGAATGTTTGTGCGCCATGGGTGATCCTGACAGTATGGTACTTTTACATGTTACAGGTGATAGCATGCAGCCGCGTATTTTTAATAACGACATGGTGCTTATTGATCAAAGCCAAACAGCACCTATGCCTGGGAATATGTATGCCGTTGGTGTGGATGATATGGTGTACATAAAAGTTATTGATTCAATACCAGGTAAGCTTCTCCTTTCCAGCATTAATCCTAGCTATGGTACTATTGAGATTGATACTAGTAGCCAATTTGGACATTGCATAAAAATTCTCGGTCGTGCGGTTTGGGTTGGTCGTAAGTTATGATGTTAAAAGTAATTTTACAAAAACAAAATGTGATACTTTGTAGCGGTGTTAAAAATCAGAAATACTGCTTTTTGTTGCCATAACTAACACACCATCTTCATAAATGTTTAGGCGTGCATTAAAACAAGCACCAGGAACTTGCGTTATTATATTAAAGCCAGCCTTTGGAGCTAGTCGCCAGGCATGGGCATTACTAACTGGGCAAATACCCACAATACTTTGACATTTTGCATGCTTAAATGTCCAGTTAAGTGCTGCCTTGCTCATAGTAGTAGCATGTGCAAAATATTTGCGAAATGCTGTGAAGTCAAAGAGCCAAGCCTGACCTTGCCAAGGCTCAAGCCATGCAATACCACATAGTTGGCTAACATCATGTGTTTTTGCATCGGCAGGTACACAGCATAAAAGCCAGCCTTTAGGTGAGCATGTAATATCAATCCAATGTTGCAATGTAGGGTTTTTTATGCTGTGCATGCAGCTAGTTAGTAATTTTTCTTCTTGCATGCGCTTAAAAATATTTTCCCGCATTTTAATAAAATGTTTTGGTAAAACAAAAAAAGAATAACTCATGCATGCTCCCAAATATTATATATAGTTTTGGCCTTTTTACCTTCAGCCTCACCATATGGTTTAAATCCAACAACAGCATAACGTAAGGCATCTGCAGCATGGCTTGTCCAATCATGTAATGGGCTTGTTGAGTAAACTTCTTGTCTTGGACGCCATTTTCTGCGGTATTGTCGTAATGCACGCAGGCCACTAGTGCAATTTGTTGCATCAAACCACATGCGTGGTAAGGCGGAACGCAGAGCATTAATGCCATCAGCAAGGCTTAATTGTGGGGCAATGCTAAACTTTATACCCAATTGCCTTGCCATTTCAAGGCGACTTAAGCCTGTGCCAAGTTCTCGTACTCTAATGTCATGTGGGGCAATATGATTACCATAAATGTATTTTTTTGTTTGTAAGATTTGTGCATAATGAGCAAGCCCTTGACCACTGTCCTCAATGTATTCCAAGATGCGCCATTGCCCTCCACTTTGCACTTGAAAAAACCAAATACCCGTGGCGTCGTCCATGCCTAAATCCCAAGCAGTGTGAACAGGTAATTCTGGTGCATAAGGCACTTGAGTGATACGCCCCATTTTATCTAACTCTTCAATACTATTTGCATAATATGCACCACGTACAGCAGCAGCAAATGAACATTCAAATTCTTGTAAATAATCTTCATTGCTCATGGATGCTTTTGCAGCCAATAATTCATTTGCATCAATATAATCTGTTTTAGAAGCAGGAAAACAAAAACGAGACCAAAGAGTTTGATTATCTTTTTGTAATGTGTCTTGCTGATTGTCATCTATGCTCTTAGCATGTTGCATTTCACATTGACCGGCTTCCTCCCATACATCATGCAGTAAATTATCTACGCCATTGGGTGTTCCTGCAAAAAGAGCACGGCCTTTTCTATCTGCTAACATAGGGCGTAAAATACGAGTCCAAACATGGCGTGGCATATCTGCAGGTTCATCTAGTACTACATCGTCAAGGTACATCCCACGTAGTGCGTCAGCATTATCTGTACCAAACAAACGTATACTTGCTCCCGTGGGTAGAATACAACGTAGCTCTGTTTCTAAAAATCGTGTACCTGGAATAGCCCCAGCAAAATGCTTTAAGTAATCCCATGCAACTGTTTTAGCTTGTCCTAAATACGGCGCCATATATGCTGCGCGCCAGTCATTACAGTTTGAGCGCAGAGCTTGCCTTATCAAGTCGTTGATGGCTGCAACTGTTTTACCAAAGCGGCGATGGCATAGCAGTACGCAAAACCGTGTGCGCTGCGTATGGAACTCCCATTGTAATTGCCGTGGATTATAGGGTATAATGCAAGTGCTATTCACTGGAATCTACTTTTTTGTTGGCATGTGATGTTAGGTTTTTTGGGGGTTGAGCTGCTTGCTCTGGTGGCCCCCAAACAACAACAATATTAGAATTTTCTGCTTTTTTATTATTGGTTGCAGGATTTAATGCCGCAATCATAGAGTGTAATTCTTTAATTTCCTTTACTAAGTCAATTCCTTTTTCACCTATGTCAGCACCGGCTAAACCTTCAGTTAAAGCTACAAGGCGTGCCTTGAGTGCTTTTTCTAGTGCTGATTTTCTATAATTTGTTGTTACCATTATTTACCTACTGTGCTGATAATTGTGCGCCACGTAAAATTACTTCCTGTCGGTCAAGTGCACGCTCTAGCCTTTGCATTAGTCTGTCAACTCCAGTTATGCGCATATCAATTGCTTTTAGATCTCCTCGTAAACTTTCAACTCCTTTGGCTAAGTCCCCAAGGGTTTTAGCATCTGGTAATAAAGTGATGCGCTCTTCAAGATTTGATAATCTATTTTCTAAGCTCGCAGCCTTGGAGTTTACTTCTTGGAATTGACAACTGTTTTGCTCCAAGTAATCAGCAAAGTGCTCTACATGCACGAAAGCTTTACGAATACTCCACAAAGCCCATGCCAATAGCCCTTGAATAACAAGAATAAATATTGGTGTTAATTGTATGTTGGTTATATTCATATTTGTACCTTTTATTGTCAGCTTATTAATGAGTTATGACTGCAGAAAAATAAGTAAGGGTATTATTTCTACAGTTATCTATCACAAAAATGCATTTCACCTTCTATAGTATTTTAAGTTGACATCAATAATGTCAACTTAAGTAGAGGCACGCGTAGCTCTCGATTTGCCTCGGACTCGCTCCGGAACTTAACAGTGCAATAAAATTGCACTTATTCCTACGCAGTGCTTGTCTGCTATCGCAGTCAACGGTAGTAATTTCATCTGAAATTACTATAGTTTTGTTACACATAACCTCAGAAGTAAAAAAGCCTATGATACACCATGCTTGCAAAATGAAATGGGTGTAAATGCCTGCCGTGCAACGACTTGTGCAGGAGTCTTTAAACAGCTTAATATGCTTCCCTTTCAATCATAGCTAGATGCTCAAGCAAAGCTTGGCAGCGATTTTTCCACCCGCTTAAAAATACAGCTAGGCTTTCATTATTACGACTTAAATTTATATAAAAGTTGATGCGCTGGCGCACGGCCATACGTGCCACATAAAAATCTAAACCAAATTCCTTTAAGCTGGCACAAAGTGATATGGTTTTTGGTCCACATATTCCATCAGTCTTAAGAGGAACAAAGATGTCGAGATGTGCTTCACCTGCTATATTAGCTACTTCTTGTAAAATTCTGGTGGCACGTGTAGCCCCCATATTCACAGCACTGTCGTATAGTATTAATCCTAATGGTATGGGTAAGTGGTCGCAATATAGGGGGTTCCAAAAATTGTCATGCATAAGTTGCGCAGCTTGCTTTTTTGAGCAGGCTTTGATGTCTTTGCTATCAACTACATCATCCATATTAAAGTCATATGGGCTATCCCATTTGTTACTGCCATCACATGTGGCAGCTAACTTTTGAAATTCTTTATGTGCACCTTCTTCTAACTGTATAAGCCAGCGTAATGATACACCATGATTAGTAATGCCACCGGGATCGTTTTTATGTTCACTTAATCCACCTTCCCATAAAGATGTGAATTCGTGGGCTTCAATAAATCTTTCTGTCATATTGCACCTCAAAGTTTAGATTGCACGAAGTTAGTTCAACTCATATGTCTTAGTGGCAAACACGCCCTTAAGTGAGTTTGTTATTTTCTGTGTGTGCATCATGCCTTTTTTGAATTAAGGTGTAATACTGAAGTATTTCATATGAATTGGTTTTGCTTTACTGGTGTTTATAAAGATTTTTAGCTAAATTCTAGTATAAAGAAAATCTTATGCAATGCTATGTTCAAATTTTTGATAAAAAAAGTATATAGTGTGCGATGTATAATGCTTCCATTTGCATTTTATAAGGTTTAGTGCTGCATAGTGTGAGTTTTTTAGCGTGTAGTATTCACGCATATTGCTTTATAAATGATAAATTTTATCATTGTATAATAGAAAAAGTGTATATAATTTTAAAAATGAAGAAAAAATAATATTACTGCATTGCATTTGCAAAAATACTTTGTAGGTATGAGCAATAAAAATGTCTTGTTTTATAAGTATTCCAAAGCTATGTTGCTCGTGCGTTAAGTAATACTATTTTAAACAAAATCATTAATTGTCGGTGTTTACGTGGAATTAGAACTTTCAACTATTATATTGTGCTCGCTTGCTTTTTTGGGAGCAGGCTTTATTGATGCTATTGCAGGCGGCGGAGGTTTAATTACCCTACCATCATTAATGTTAGCTAATATTCCACCACATTATGTACTTGGGAGCAATAAATTTGCATGTTCATTGGGATCCCTTACGGCGGTATGGCCATTTTTGCGTAACAGGTTAATAGTACTGCATTTAGTTCCCTATGGCTTTATATCTGCATTTGTAGGAGGGGTGTTTGGTTCGTGGCTTGCTTTGCAAATAGAAAGTAGTATGCTTGGTAAGATCATGGCTTTTTTATTACCGATTGGACTTGTTTTTTCTGTGTTATCAGGGAAAACCATTAAAAATGATGTTGACATTTCGCATAAAAAGCAAAAAATTTTTGTGACTATGGTGGGTATTGTTATAGGAATTTATGATGGATTTTTTGGTCCAGGCACAGGTAGCTTTTTTATTATTGCCTTACATATGTTCTTAGGTCTTGGCTTAGTACAAGCGTCAGGCACTACCAAGGTGTTGAACCTTGCTTCAAATGTAGGGGCTTTGGCTACTTTTGCTTCGGGCGGGGTTATACTTTACGCTTTAGCAATTCCATGCGCAATTGGTAGTATCATAGGCAACCAATTAGGTGCACGATTTGCTATTAAGGTTGGGGTAAGTGTAGTAAGATATTGCTTGTATCTAGCTTTATTTTTACTGTTTATCACATTAATTTATCGATACTTTATTGCTTGATTCTCAATAGATGCGAAAAAACACTTCTTCATGTAGTCGAGCTTGAACAACACATGGAAATACGTTGTTCAGGTTCGACTAATTTTAGTTTGAGCACAATTAAAGAGTGCTATAGCTAATGCAAAACAGCAAATACCAATGTACTAGCCTTCTTGCTGTTTGTCCTCAATTAAACACTTGTAAAAAACTTTTTTAAGTTCATCCATATCTATGGGCTTAGCTATATGCCCATTCATACCGAGGGATAAGCTTTCTTCTCTGTCTTCAATCATAGCATTGGCAGTCATGGCCACGATGGGGACAGTTTGGGCGTCATGTTTTGCACTATTGCGGATATTAATCGTTGCTTCGACCCCATCCATAACAGGCATGCGCATATCCATAAGGATTAAGGCATAGTCATTTTCCATGAATGCTTCTACAGCTATCTTGCCATCATTAGCAACGTCTGCATCAATACCAAATTCCGATAGTATTGCTAATGCTATTTCTTGGTTAACTGCATTATCTTCAACTAAAAGGAACTTTAGACCGTCATAGCGTGTGTTTTCCCAAGGATTATGTTGGGTCTCCATTTCATGGCGTTTGGCATCATATGGTTCAAGCTCCACAAAGAAAGAAAATGTGCTGCCTTGTCCTTCTTCACTGCTGATGCTAATTTGCCCGTTCATCAGCTCAACCAAGGCCTTACAAATAGAAAGACCAAGGCCTGTACCGCCAAATCTGCGAGATGTTGATGTATCAGCCTGCGAGAAGGGTTTGAAAAGCTCTTGTTGCTGCTCTTTACTCATGCCTATGCCGCTGTCAATAACATCGCAATGTAGTCGTAAATTATTATTATTTAGGACTGTTGAGTGTACAATAAGTTCAATTGTACCATCAAAAGTAAATTTGGTTGCATTGCCAAGCAGATTTAAGAGTACTTGTGATAGACGTAAGCTATCGCCCATGACCATAGTAGGCACAGAGCTATCAATGCGTATGTTAAGTGCTGTATTTGACTCTGTGGCCTTTGGCAATACTAATTCGTATACTTTATGCACTGTCTCATGTAGCTGGAATGGTTTTTGTTCAATAGTCATAGCTCCAGCTTCGATGCGAGAAAAGTCTAAAATATCATTAATAATACCTAATAAAAGCGAAGCGGATGATTGAATTTTGTTAAGATACTCAAGCTGTTTTGGAGATGGATTCTCATTTATAGCTAGGCGTGTCATACCAAGAACGCCATTCATGGGGGTGCGTATTTCATGGCTCATACGAGCTAAAAAGTCACGCTGTGCGCGGTTGGCAGATTCTGCTGCAATAAGTGCTTTACGTGCCGTAATGTCAGTTGCTACGCGTAGATGAACAATGCGTCCGTCATGCCATGATATAAGTCTATCAGCGATAAGAAAATCACGATCAAGCGCAGGTTCGTATTTTTCATGATACTTTGGGGCATAATTAGGTGTACCATCTTTGAAAAATTCTATTTGTGGGCAATCTTCGCAGGCATGATCTAAATCATAAAGTGTTTTATAGCATGTTTGGCTTTCAATTTTATCAATATCCCACAATTGTAAAACATATGGGTTTGTATAAACTATTCGCCGTGTGCTTGGGTCACATACAACAATGGCGGCGTCCATGTTATTCATAACACTTTGTAGTACAGCAACAGCACGCTCTGTTTCCTCTGTGGCTGTGTTAACATTTTCTGCCAATTCATTGATACTTGATACTACATCACCAAATTGACCTTTTAAGCTTGGAATACGATGTGACAAGTCTTGTTGTATTTTATGCACCCCTTCAATAATACTATCAACATCTCGTGTAGTTCGACGTGAAAGTAATAAAAGAACGCTGGCTGTTAATATAAAACTTATAAGTAGTGTGTATTTTGCATCACGCACTAAAATATTAATTTGTGCGGAAACATCTTTTTCAAGCTCATTGGCCCAAGCATATCCAATAACTTCACCTTTACGATAAAGAGGTAGCATGGCATTTAAAATATCACCACGGACCATAGTACCACTAACTACCATGGGTTTATTCTCTGTCATAACTTGCCAAGCAGGGTGTACTGCTGGAATTGGTAATCCTACTGTATAGTTATAACTGTTTGCTGGGCCGTAGGTTATAATAGCATCTAATTCTTTTGAATAATAACCAACCCCAAGCCCTTCAGACGAACTTGCAACCTTGCTTGTAATGCCACTTAGTTCTCGGTTAAGAACTGCAATTTTGTCTTCGCGAGTATGGTAAGTTCCTTTATGCTTATCTAAAATGGCTTGAAAACCGTCAGGGCCAAGAAATGCATCCAAAACGCGTGTAATTGACAAGAGCTTATTTTCTTTTTCTTGGGTGAGACTTTCTTCCACTAAATCTAAGCCAAGCTTTGAAATAAGTATAAAGGGTAGATTGATAACAATTAATAAAGTTAAAGCAACCTTAAATTGAAAAGATGTATAAAAAGGCTTCTTCACAAGAAAGCTCCTAATGGTTAAAATCATTGATTTTTATAAAATAAAAACGTTAGAGTAATCTTTGTGTAGAAAAATAATTACAGTTGAAAATATATAGTGATTGTAGTGCACGCCATGTTATATGTTTTTCTGTAATTTGCCAAGGAAAAAAGCATAGTAAAAATGTGCAAAAGTAGATTGCGTTTATATTATAAGACCCCTGCATAATTCATTGTGCGGAGGATTTTGAAGCACTGAAACTAGTCAATGCGAGCAAAAATCAAGAATAAGTCAGCATTTCCCTAAGTTTGTAATTAAATAAGTTATATTCTGTCGCAATAACTTTCTTCTAAAAAGTTTTCTAAAGTGTCATCCATTTCTTGAATATATTGAGTTATGGGAAATTCTTTTTGGCATTGCACGCAATGCAGCACTATTGAGCGTCATAGCTTGATGACTAATAATTTACCTTCGCATTGGTGACAGGATATATTGGTTTGGCGTTGCCTTGCATTTAGGGAGTAAGTAAAAGACATATAAAATCCTTTTTAATAAACTCTTGTTTTAAGCTAAACCACCATTTTATCGACACTGTAAAGTGTTAAGTATCAGTAATAAAATAGGTAATAAAAATTAATCAATTCAATACTTACTTATATATTTTACGTGAGAATTGCCCACCAGATACATAAAAAGTATTTTCAACAATAAATATGGCGTGCTCATCAATATTGAACACTAGGTGTTCTAACTGTTTAAGTGCCATATTATTGGTTACGGTAAGAATAATATCTCGGTCACTTCCAGAATATCCACCCTTTCCACGAACCAGTGTTGCACCAAATTGATGAGTGAGCAAAAGGGCTTCGCAGACAACTTCAGCATGATCTGAAATAATCATAACCATTTTACGTTGGTTAAAAAGGCGTAAAACGTATTCAAGTGTATTGGAAGCAATAAAAACCATGATTGTAGAAACGATTATAGTATCTATTTTAATAGTTAAAGCACCAAAAGAAAATATGCAGGCATTTATTATAAAATTTGTTTTGCCAACAGCAATATTCCAACGTTCTCTAATCACAATGGCAATAACATCTGTACCTCCGGCACTACCAAGAGAGCGCAGCATCATTCCTCCGCCTGCACCATTTATGATTCCGGCCAATATGGCTGCATATAGTTCATTTTCTATTGGTATTTCAAAATTAATTACGGAGCCAAAGATAGTTGTGCATGCTACAGCATAAAGGGAATAAAATAAGAAAACACGCCCCACAAAAAACCAACCAAATATAGCAATGGGGATGCAAAGCGAAAAGTATAAAATTGGTACTGTTAGTAAGTTGGTATTATACCAAATTAGCATAGAAATACCCATGACTCCACCAGATAGTAAACCTTGTGGAACCGCAAGAGCCTGAATTCCTATGGTAAAAAGTGAAGAGCCTATGGTGATAAGTAAAAGATTCCACCAAACTGCTTCGGCCAGTTTACGGTTATAGGTACTTTTTAAAACCATGCTATGCCTTCATCAATATATTGTTTTTTAGTAAATACTGTTGCAAAAAGTAAGTTTATCACAATTTTAAGGAAACACTGACTAAATCAACCAGTCAAAAAACATCTTGTGTGTTTCCTTACAAAGTAGGCAACTGTGCCTACTTTGCACGCCAAATGAGAG
>CAYJPT010000074.1:0-10993 GCA_964372165.1 uncultured Desulfovibrionaceae bacterium
GCATTTCCTTAAATAACTAGGAATTATAGATGAAAATTTTTTTAGGAACCAGTAATATTTCTTCACTCATGGACGAGTTGCGTTATGGATTTGAAAAGTGTGGACACAGTGTGTTTAGTATGAACACACATCCACACCCCATTGTATCCCCAACAGATTGTGATTATACAACGGTGATTGAAAAACATTTGGATGAATTTAAACAAAATAACCCTGATGCTACAAAAAAAATGTGCTCTGCACAAGAAAGAAAAATACTATCCGATCTTAACCACTATGCTCTATATCAGGCTCTTCAATCAGATATAGCCATATTTTTATGGAGTACACTTACAGCAAATCAAGATGATCTTAACTTACTACGCCAACAAGGTGTTAAAACTGTGGTACTTTTTTGTGGTACTGAAGCACGAGTTTTGCCTGTAGACAATACTTTTCGTGAAATTTTAAAATATGTACCCACCAAATACGCTAACACAGATTTTAGTGTGCCCTTAAAATATGTTCGCCATGCAGAAAAATACGCGGATCTTATTTTAGGAAATACCACATGCAATTTACGTCCATCCTATGTTCCTATTTGGTATCCGCTAGTATATGAAAATATTCCTTTTCATGTTTCTGATTCTGATGAACCTGTGGTTGCACACGCACCTTCTAGCAGAAGGAGTAAAAGCTCAAATATTTGGTTTGAGATAGTTTCAGATTTATATAAAGAAGGTTTGAAATTTAAATTTGTTCTTATTGAGGATATGCCGCGCTCAAAATTTTTAAAAAAATTGGCTGGAGTAGACATTATGTGTGATGGGATTTCTCACAGTGGCAAACTTTCCAGAGAAGCCATGGCTGCAGGTTGTGCAGTGCTTACAGGTACGTCAGAATCAGGTCCATACTTAGATCTTGTGCGCGAAGACGAAGCTATTATGCGTAAACTTTTTGCTATAACTCCCAACTCATTACACGATAAAATAATTCAAGAAGAGCATCTAAAAAAGCATTGGTACTATTATCCTGAGCATAACCCCATGGTTGCAGTTTCACGAGAAACTGCAAAGGATAGGTTACGTGAGCTTATTATTGACAAACAAAAAAGGCGTGAGCTTGCCATACGTGGTAGACAAACTGTAGAAAAGTTTTGTAGCCCTGTAACTGTGGCAAAGGATATTTTAGAAATTTTAGAAAATCCGCAAGCCGTTCCATCTCAGCTTAAACTTGCTTTTTACTATTCAGTTTTATATCATAAGCATATGCCTCAATCACAAGAAGAAATTAATATGCTAAATGAAGGGACGGATATTGTACGTGATTGCTCATGGTATAAGTTTTTACATAAACCATTTCGACGCAATGGACTAATCTTCTAGCATGCGTATTTTCTTTAGGATATATTGTGAATACTCTCTTTCGTAATGATGATGTAAGTTGTGAAACATTAGTAGAGCAGTTTAAACACTTTTGTGCTGTTTTTCATAAATATGGCTATTTGCAACTTCATGGTATTACGCTTAATGGCTGGACAGAAGAGCGTTTTGAAGTATCTGATAAATGCAATGGTATTTATTCTTTTTCAAAACCCATAGATCAAATGAACCCAAAAGAAATTATACAAGCTTCACAAGGTAAATTTTTAGGAGATAATAAAGAGCTTGTAGATTATATCAATAAAATCCCAGACCCTATTGCTTTACATGGTAAATATCATTATAATTTCACTCAATTAAGTGAGGCTGAGCAAGAAGAGGATATTGTTGCAAGCTTAAAAATTTGCTCTGAGCTTTTTCCGCATAAAGTTATTAAAGATTTTATTCCTCCATACAATGCCTATAATGTTTCAACTCAAAAAATTTGTAAAAAATACGGTTTGACCTTACATACAGATCAAGGAGCACACCTTGAAGCCATGATACATTATGCCAATCAATGTGCATTGGAAGAAGGGCAAGAATATCGCTACCATCACCATAGATTTTATAATAGCTCTACCTTTAATCATTATGATTTATCTATTGAAAAGCTAAATCGTTTTTTTATGGAAACATCTACACTGCGCCCTATTTTAAGTATTGCAGAATATGAGCTTTGCATTAAACAACATGAAGCGCAAGCGTGGTATGGTTACGCTTATAAAAATTTTGAAAAATTACAGCAATGCTATTTACCATATTGGTGGATTAGGGAAAATGTGCAACGCTTTGCAAGTGTGGTAGAAACAGGTTGTGGTGCTGGCGGTGTTTTACATATGTTATGGCATGAGGGTTTTAATAATCTTTTTGGCTATGATATTGATGAAAAAAGTATTAATGCAGCTCGGTGTATCTTAACAAAAATGAATTCCAATATACAATTCTTTGTGCATGATTGTACGAGGAATTTAGGTAAAAAAACTTTTGATGTTATTCTTGGTATGAACTGGATTTATTTATTAGAAAACTTTGGATTAGAAAAATTTATCCAAATTATGATACCACACCTTAATGATAATGGTTTTTTTGTTTTTGATACAATTGACAGCTCTTTCAATAAAAATCCACTACATATGTATTATACTCAGGATTGGAAAAAAGAAGAAAGTAAGCGTGCACCGTCAGAATATAAAGAACGATTTGCAGAACAAGAAGTAAAAGAGCTGCTTATCAAAGCAGGGATGACCCATATTAAAACCTTTGATGTACAATATACCATTCCACGTAAAGTATATGTTTTTCAAAAAAATATTCAATAATGCATCCCATAACTTTAGTAATTCCAAATATTGAATGCGGTGGCGCAGAAAGAGTAATAACTCATCTTGCTAATTGGCTTATTTTACATGGTCATAATGTACAACTTATTACCTTTGACAAAAAAGATAAGGAATTGCCCCTACACCAAAATGTGCAGCGTTTTTTTATCACATCACATAAAAAGGACTTTGTACAAGATTCAAACTACATGGAAGAAGCCAATGTTAAAGCTTTGCAGCATATTTTAGTAAAAATTCAAGCACGTAATATTATCTCTTTTTTACCACGTATGAATGTGCGCGTACTAAAAGCAGCACCTACACAAGCAAAAGTAATAATATCTGAACGCACATATCCACCATTACGAGCAGATTTTACCCTTGAACTTAAAAATCTATGTCAAAAGTACTATGCCAAGGCTCATGCCATGGTAGTGCTTACACAACGTTGCGCTGATGATTGGGCATATACATTGGTAGAGCACAATAAAGTGCATATTATTCCAAACCCTATTATGCCACATCAAGGTCCAAAATATACATTGCCAAATGATTTCACACAAAAAAATCTACAAAAACAACCATATATATTGTTTGTAGGGCGATTAAATGCTGATAAAGGATGCTTGGACTTGCTTGAAGCTTTTGCTGTTTTGCATGGCAAATATAGTGAATTGCGATTAGTTATAGTTGGCAATGGTCCTTTAAAGCAACAATTAATTGAAACATCCAAGGCCTTGCATATTGATGAGCAAGTTCTTTTTGTAGGACAATGCGATAATCCAACGCAATTATATCTCAATGCTCATTTTTTTGTACTACCTTCAAATTTTGAAGGTTATCCCAACACTTTACATGAAGCTATGTTTTATGGCTGTGCTTGCATTGCTGCTGATTGCCCTACAGGACCACGAGAAATGCTTGGCAATAATGAACGTGGTTTGCTGTTTACTCCCAATGATATAACTATGCTTGTAAAGCACATGGAATATTTACATATAAATAAATCTAAACGTGAACAATACGCACAGCTTGCTCAAAGTTTTGTAAGCAATCACAGCGATGAAAAAATATTTCCGCTGTGGTTGAGGTTATTTGAGGTGTAATATGTGTGGCATTTGTGGTTTATTATCTAATAAAGCTCTTAAAGATGAAGACTATAAAGCTGTAAACAATATGATTAGCGCATTGACGCATCGTGGGCCTGATAGTCATGGTCTTGCGCAATTGCCTTGCTTATTATTAGGTGGAACTAGATTAGCAATTTTAGATGTTGAAGCAAATAATACACAACCTATACAAAGTGCCAATGAACGCTTTATCATGGTATTTAATGGTGAAATATATAATTTTTTGGAATTACGGCAACACTTAAAGCACAAAGGTCATGCTTTTAGAACATCTACAGATAGCGAAGTCCTTTTGGAATATCTGGCTTTATATGGCAAAAAAGCCTTAAAAGACTTAAATGGTATGTTTTCATTTGCGCTTTGGGACAAAATGAAGAAATCATTGTTGATTGCTAGGGATCGCTTTGGTCAAAAGCCTCTCTATTATACTAAAATTGATAATAAACTTCTTTTTTCGTCGGAAATTATGCCGCTTTTTTCTCATCCTTGTGTTTCACGCACAGCAAACTTAAATGCAATCTTTCATTACCTTACAATACAATCAATACCTGATCCTTTTTCTGCTTTTTCAAATATTTACAAACTGCCTCCTGGGCATTTTATGGAAATCAGCCATGATTTGCAATTTAAGCTTGAGGCCTATTGGCATGCTGATAATATAACAAGCTTTCAAGGTAATGCAGAAGAAGCTGAAGAAGAACTTAATTATTTACTTAAAAATGCTGTACAGCGGCATTTAATAAGCAACGTTCCTTTAGGTATATTTTTATCGGGTGGGGTAGACTCTTCTCTTATTACTGCCCTTGCTTCTAAGGAACAATTGCGTATACAAACTTTTGCCATGGGTTTTGATGAACAAAGTCACGATGAAAGAGCCTTTGCAAAAAAAGTAGCAATGCATTGCAATACAAATCACCATGAATTAAGCACAAAATACTCTTTACCTGATTTATTGCCTAAAATTATTCAGCATTTTGGAGAACCTTTTGCAGATTCTTCTGTAATCCCCACATGGCTATTGTGCCAAGCAGTACGAAAGCAGGTTACTGTGGCATTATCCGGTGATGGTGGAGATGATTTATTTAGTGGTTATGCTCGCTATGTACCTGCTATGCTCTATGCTAGAGATAATTCATATGAACCTAATACTTTAAAAATGCATAAAAATTTGCTGGATAGTGTTGGCGTATATGTACCCCAAGACATGCTTACTAAGCTAAGCCCAGCATTAAGTCGTTATTTTTATTATTGGGCTACCTTTGCTGATGCAAGAAAATATTCTATTTGCAAAAAAGATACGCTTAGTCATGTCAACCCATCAACAACTTTACAATTTTTACTGCAACAATTTGCATATAAACCAAATAATTGTGAAGCCGATAATATACGTCTTTTTGAATTAAAATATTATCTTGCCTCAACTCTTTTGCCAAAGATTGACATATCGGCAATGGCTTCGTCACTAGAAGTGCGTGCACCATTTTTAGATTCGCATGTGGCTGAATTTGCCATTTCTCTTCCTGTGCAATTGCGCTTATATACGCATAAGGATAAGACAAAGGGATCATTAAGTAATGGTATAGAAACAAAATGGTTATTAAAAAAATTAGCTAGTAGATATCTTACAAAATCCATTGTATATCGTAAAAAGCAGGGTTTTGGTATTCCGCTTAACAAATGGTTAAAAAATCAATTTAAAGAAATGCTTTGCGATACTTTACTAACAGGGCAGCCAACTATATATGAATGGGTAAAAAAAGATGAGGTTCAAAAATTAGTGTATGAACATTTGCATGAAAAAAATGAACATTCGTATAGAATTTGGGCCTTATTTATGCTTGAAATTTGGTCAAAATATTGCCTAAAAGGATAGATGTACATGTCACAAAAAAATATTCATGTTCTTCTTGTAAAGCCCAGTCAGAATACGTGGTTTCCTATAGGTTATATGTATTTGGTTGCAGCGTGGCGATTGCTTAATATTAAGATAGATTTTATTGATTTAGATATAGATAATTTAGAACATATCATCCAACATATGCAAAATAATACTTATACTGCTGTATGTGCCGGGGGCATGGTTTCGTCATATGCTAGTATTAAGGATATTTTTTCTACGGTTAAGACCTCTTCTAAAACTACGCCTTGTATTGTAGGTGGGCCTTTAGCCACTAATATTTCTTTAGAGCATATTTTTGATCACCTTGGAGCAGATTTTGCCGTCTTAGGCGAAGCAGAAGAAAGCAGCGGCGCTCTATTGTTGCACCTTGCTTCAAATACTTCAGCATTGCCCAAAATAGCTGGAGTTGTACATAAAAACATTAGAACAAAACAAATAGATAATGGTTTTATACCGCCTATAAAGCCAAATATTCATACCTTACCTTATCCTGCCTATGATTTTTTTTCTACTCCCAAGGAAGAAGATGCAGAAATTCCCATGCAACTTACTCCCATTGCCACAGGACGTGGATGTATTGGCTCATGTGCATTTTGTAAACCACCTCATGGGCAATATCGCAAACGCAATGCGCTTGCCGTTATTAATGAAATTGAACATCACTTAAAAACACAACATATAGATAATATATACTTTTATGATGAAATGTTTTTTGCTGATGCAGCGGATATACATGAGTTTTGTAAGCTTTATAAGAAAAAAGGCTTTAATATGCCTTGGCAATGTAATATGCGTGTAGATGGCCCCTTAGACGCTTTAGACATAATGGCTGATAGCTCTTGCACACATATATCTTTTGGCTTTGAAAGCGTGTGTGACAGAGTGTTAAAAGCCATGAATAAACGTACTACTCATGCCATGCAGCTTGCAGCCATTGATGCATCTAAACGAGCCGGTCTTTTTTGGAGACCTTTATGGATGGTTGGTAATTATTCAGAAACCAAAAATGAAATGCAAAAATCGTATGATTTTTTTAGAACAAATCTTCCCATAGCTCCGGCTGTTCTTATTACCTATCCTGATACACTTAATTATAAACGTGCTCAAAAAGAAGGTATTTTTGATAGCATAAATCCACATGATGAAATTAGTTATATTACAAAATTATCAGATTGCTTTATAGGTAGCCTTTTTCCACGCATTACTAAATTTATGCATGCTAAATTACCGTATCTCAATATTTCTGCCATGCCAACTCAAGAGCTTTTTGATATTATGAATAGTGAAAATAGCAAAATTACTCAAGCTATGCTTGGGCTAAACCCGCAAATATCACAAAATAATACTGTGTCTTGCATTTGCCCCACGTGTAAAAATCGTATTGCACTTATGTCGCCTAAGGGGCAACCATTTAATATTCATGCAACACGTTGCCCTTATTGTCACCCTCTTTGGTTGCATGTCTCACCAATGAGCCTAAAACCCTTTCAAGAAAAAATATGTAATAGTGATATACAAAAATTATTGAGCAAAAAACGTATTGCTATTATTGATGATAACGAAACAACTGCCGCATTTTTTCTTATGAAAAACCTACTGCAAATTAATTGGAACACTATAGCCTGCTTTATAAAAACCGATGGTTATAAGGGTGAACATGTTTTTCATATTCCTGTATGCAATGTTGAAAGCTTACCATTTGATGTAGATTGCATATTAACTGTAGCAAAAACACAAAAAACTCGGCATATTATAGAACGCATGCAAAAAAGTATACCTAGCGATGTACTTGTTTTAGATTTTTCATGTGAGGTATAAATACTATATGCATACACACATACGTACTCAAAAACGTGTTTGCCCTATATGTGGTTCTGCTAAGGCAATGCTATGTTTTTTGCGTAAAGATCTTGCATATGAAAGTTCTAATCAAGACTATAGCGTTGTTAAATGCCAAGAATGTAGCTTGGGCTATATACAAAATATACCCTTAATAGAAGAATTTGATAAAATCTATCCTGAAGCATTTTATCAAAGTAACCGCCAAAATTACGCTTTATCTGAACAACGTAATATGCATAAATTGACTATGGTTACAAGTAATTATGCACAATCATCAAAAGACATGCGTTTGTTAGATATTGGTTGTGCAGGTGGTGAATTTGTAAACTATGCCAGAGCACAAGGCATTGAAGCATATGGATATGATTGGACCACGTCTTTATCTTCAAAAGATTATTTATTTTATTCTAATAATATATGGGAACATTTTCCTCAAAAAAACAGCTTTGATTGTGTAACTATGTGGGCTGTACTTGAGCATGTGCTTGATATTCAAAATTGCGTAAAGCATATTAGTCATGTATTAAAACCTAATGGAATTTGCATATTGCTTGTGACAAATTTTAATAGTATTCCAGGGCATTATATGCAGCAAGATGATATACCTCGCCATATTAACCTCTTTACTAAAAAAAGCCTTACCAGATTACTTAATTCCTATAATTTAAATGCCTATAAATGGGATTTCAGTAATGATATTTTTTCCGGTAGTCATCGTGGGTTGAGTGTTTTTTTATTAAAGCAACTATTTGGTGAGAAAAAAAGTGATATTGTTGCACAACATCGTGCACCAGGACGTAGAGAAGAGTTTTGCACTATGCTAAATGGCAAACCTTCAAAACTCATAAAATCACTTTGCAAATTTGATAATATAATAACTCCTTATATAAATTCACTTGCTAGTTTTTTACACCTTGGTATGAGTATGACTGTAATTGCAACTAAACATAAATAATTGACTTTTTATTGTGCATGCAAAAAATATTTTAGATGTTTAAAAATACAAATAAGTTACCCTTAAGATTTTTTCTATGGATTATGTTCAAGGTCAAGTCAGGGGCAACTTAAGGGCAAATAATGGCTAAAAAACAAGTACGTTTTGCATTTGGAAAAAATTGGTCCGAATATGCAAAACACCATTTTGATGAAAAAGCCTTACAAGATGCACAAAATGCTTTACTGCAATTTTGCCGTATAGACTCGTTAAAAGGTTTGCGAATTCTTGATATTGGTTGCGGTAGTGGCATACATTCTCTTGCGGCTTTTCTTGCCGAGGCAGAGGAAATTGTTAGCTTTGATTATGATATAAATTCTGTACTCACTGCTAAAGCTTTACACAAAGCTTATGGTTCACCAAAGTCATGGCAAATACTTTCTGGAGATGTGCTTGATAAAAATTTTATGCAATCCTTAGGATTTTTTGATTTAGTCTATGCTTGGGGCTCTTTGCATCATACAGGCAGCTTAAAAGAAGCCTTAAACAACACAATTGCTTGTGTTAATAAAAATGGCTTACTTTACATAGCATTATACAGTTTCACCGCCTACCATAATAATACTGTGTTTGGTCAACCTTCGCCGCAAGAATGGATAAGCATTAAAAGAAAATATGTTACAGGTTCATCAATGACCAAAACTATTATTATTTTGCAATATATTTGGCGACGCTATTTTGCAGCGGCAAAACTTCATCCTATAAAGTTATTTTCATGTCTAAAGGTATTTATTAAAACTTGGAAAAATTACAGTATAAATCGTAGAGGTATGCATTTTCTTACAGATATGAAAGACTGGCTTGGCGGATATCCTATGGAATTTATGTCAGAAAATGCTTGCATTGAAAAACTAGAACAACAAGATTTTGAAATTTTAGCCTTAAACACAGGAAGGGGGAATAGTGAGTATTTGTTTAGACCAAAGCATTGCAATAATCATTGGGATAAAATTTTAAATAGTAGAGAATATAATATATTACAAGGGCCTTTTAAACATCATACAGAATATATGTGGATTGCTGAAATTGATACATCTTTGACGGGAGATTCTGAACAAGATTTGCAAGGTTCTACATTACGACTGTTGGAGGACAATAAGTTACTACATTTTGCGCATTGTCATAAACCAGCTTTACAAGCATTTGGGGCAGGGCGTTATCGCCACGAAAAGGGTATTTTATTCTTCTCCACATCAGATAACTCTGACCCAAATACTAATGGAAAGCAATATACTTATTACTTAACAAACGCTGAGTAAGAAAATGCATGCATAATAAGTTTAATAAAATAAAAATACTATGTGAGTTTTTAAGGGATTTAATTTAAACAAATTATACTTTGCGTTTTTGACAGTTTTTTATAGCTCTTTCTACAAAATATAAAGCTTCCTCATAGAGGTTTTCCCCTGCATATGGCGTTAAAACACGAGTTCTGTTAACACCAACCATTAGTGAAATGATAACACGGGCTGTTTCGGCACTATCAAGTTGAGCAATGCTGCCATCTTCTATGCCGCGGCGTAAATGAATTTCTAACTCATCATAAACCTGTTGAAAGCTTTTTGTCATAATATCGTGATCTGTTTTGGTTTTCATATCACTATAGGGTGAACAGCGAACTAACACCAGCCAGTTGGAGTTTTTATCAATTGAAAAATCTAAATAAGCTTTGCAAAAATTTAAGACTGAATCATAACCAGTTTGGCCTTGAGCTGTAGCTTTACGTAAAACTTTAAGGAAATGCTCTAAAACATCCAGCGCAGCTGCCAAAAAGAGCTTTTCCTTATTGCCATAATGATGAGTTAAAAGCCCAAGGGCAACTCCAGCCTTTTGGGAGATTTTTTTGAATGTTGTTTCCACATAACCATATTCGCCAAAAAGCTCTTTAGCAGCGCTTAACAGCGCATCTTTTTTTGTCTGTTGCATAGTGTTTCCGTCAATCATTAATATATAGAACATGAACAATATGTCTTCATATTTTTGCAATTACATTGGCACAAAAAATATACAATATGACCAATTACTGTAATTTATTATCTGCCAAAAATAATATTATAATAATAATTAATGTCTTAAAATTTATAGCTATACTAATAAGCTCAATATTAATAAGATGCCCAAATTTTTTTGGGACTGTTCTTTTAGACATATTATATAAAAAAGTCAATATCTATAAAATAAGACTCGTGCAAACAATCACGACATTCTAATTTGTGAAGTTAAAAGCTAATGTATGCGGTTCGGTAAAGTTTTTTTCGCGTTGCAGCACCTCCGCATACGCTCCGTCGCAGCAAATTACTCAAAAAACCTTCCCCGACCTCATACATTTACATTGTTCAAATGAAATCTCTTATACATAAATTTGAAATTAGAATGCCGTGTACAAACAATTTACTTAGAAATAA
>CAYJPT010000075.1:0-10957 GCA_964372165.1 uncultured Desulfovibrionaceae bacterium
CAGCTTGTCTGCCTTCGGTGGCACAAACGTCTGAAAGGGGGTTTGTCATCAGTCGTGCCTTTTAGTCCTGCACTGTATATTTTTTGTTTTGAAAACTTTTTTACAATTATCACAAATGATACTGAAAAAGTAGTTGTGCAGGACTCTTAAATTAGAAAGGCACACTGCCTTGATTCGCCCTGTGGAACGCAAAAAAAACAAGGTTTTTTGCTCTCATTCAGCGTGCAAAGTAGGCACAATTGACTGCTTTGTAAGGAAACGCACAATATGTTTTTTGACTTGTTGATTTAATCAGCGTTTCCGTAAACGTGGCATGTTGATTGTGTGTTGATTTGCAAAGTAATAATATTGTTTTTAATTATTTACACTTGTAAGCTTAGGCATATTATGCTAAAGGAGTTAATGGTGTCACATGGGTATATTATAATTTTTAACCAGGAGGATTAGTGATGAAAGTTGGATTTAAGTCTTTTTTAGTATTTTGTGTACCAATTGCGTTTGTGATTGCTTTAAGTATACATTCAAATGCAGCAGAAGCTAATGTTGAAAATGGTGCAACACTTTATAAAAAGTGTGCTGGATGTCATACTGCTAATCCAAAATTTGCAGGTAAAGAAGTGAAATACTTACAGGATAAGATGGCATACTATAGAGATGGCAAATTTGAGAACCCCAAAGTTCTGAATATGCAAAAGTCTTTTGGTGGTATGAGTGATCAAGATTTAATGGATCTTGCAACTTATTTAAATAAAATGTAGGCATTCGCCTCTTAAAATCTATAGTAGCCACTGTAAAAAAATTTCAGTGGCTACTTTGCGACTAAGTGAACTAAATTTCTTTATAAGGTATTTGACCTTGATCGTAGTAATTATTACCTTGGCAGTCAATTACCACAATGGCTGGAAAATCTGTAACTTCCATAGCAGCAATAGCTTCTGGCCCTAACTCTTCATAGGCAAGTACAGTGTATTTTTTAATACTTCTTGCAATTAAGGCACCGGCTCCACCAACGGCTGCCATGTAGGGTACACCGTGTTTTTTCATAGCCTCAACAACTTCCGCGCTACGATATCCTTTACCAATCATACCTTTTAAGCCTTGCTCCAGTAAGCGAGGAGTGTAGGCATCCATGCGCCCAGATGTAGTTGGCCCTGCAGAGCCTATTACTTGCCCTGGTTTTGCTGGTGATGGACCAACATAATAGACTACAGCATTCTTTAAGTCGACAGGCAAAGGTTCACCTGCATCTAATGCTTCAATGAGCTTTTTATGTGCAGCGTCCCTAGCAGCTATAATTGTACCAGAAATCAATACCCTATCGCCTGCTTTTAAGGAGCAAGCTGTTTTATGATCAAGGGGGGTAGTAATGCGCTTATGTTTATCTGACATGACAGGCTCCTAAAGTGTTACATGTGTATGGCGGGCTGCATTGCAATTGATATTGACAGCCACTGGCAAAGAAGCAATATGAGTTGGATACCATTCAATATGTACCTTAAGAGCTGTTTGCTTGCCACCCAGCCCTTGAGGACCGATACCAGTTTTATTAGCTAATTCCAATAGTTCGTCTTCAAGTTGTGCATAGCGTGGGTCAGGATTTTGCGTATTAATATTGCGTATAGCTGCACGTTTTGCACATAATGCTGCCATTTCCATGTTGCCACCAATACCAACACCAATAACAAAAGGTGGGCATGCATTTGGGCCTGCAAGCTTTAGTGCCTCCAATACAACTTTACGTACTCCATCTGCGCCATCAGCAGGCACTAACATTTTTAATATACTTTTATTTTCTGATCCTGCACCTTTAGGCGCAAAGTTAATACGCAACTCTTTACCTGGTATAATGCGAGTGTGAATAATAGCTGGTGTATTATCTAATGTGTTTTGCCGTTCAAAAAGAGGTTCAGCAACGCAAGATTTACGCAAGAAGCCATCAGTATATCCACGACGCACACCTTCATGAATGGCTTGTTCAAAATCACCATTTATAATTCTAACATCTTGACCAATATCTATAAAGACAACTGCTAAACCTGTATCTTGGCATATGGGAGTTCTTTCATTGCGTGCAAGGTCAGCATTAAGTATGAGTTGATTTAAAATGTTTTGGCCAACGGGAGAAGGCTCTTGGCTTTTTGCTTGCTTAAGGCTTTGATAAACATCATGTGGCAGTGCACAGCAAGCTCTTACGGCTAAATCTGCTACAGCTTGAGTTATGGTTTGTGCTGCTATTTCACGCATTTAAATCTCCTAAATAAATATTTAAAGCCATAAATTGAAATTGGATATTCACTATAGGTGAAAAAAATAATTATTTCTATGAAAATATTTTTGAAACATTTATAAGCGTATTTGCTTAAAACAGAGCTTATTTAAAGTAAAAAAGCGCATTTATAAAAGTTTTTACAATATAAACGTCACTATTTTGAAATTAGGTATAATAAATTTCCTAAATTATATTATTTTTAAATTGTATTAGCTTAATTTTTTATGTTCATGCCTTAGCTGGTACTTGCTATATTGGCGCAAAGAGCATATGTTTTTTGCTTGCAAAATTTTATGTAGTGGAGCACACACTTATGAACTTAAAAAATCGCCATTTCTTAAAGTTACTTGATTTTAGTAGCGAAGAAATTTCATATTTCTTAAGCTTAGCCGCACACTTAAAAGCTACTAAAAAACAAAAAAAAGAAGAAAAATATTTGCAAGGTAAAAATATAGTTTTACTTTTTGAAAAAGACTCCACCAGAACGCGTTGCGCTTTTGAGGTAGCAGCTAGAGACCAAGGGGCTTTTACTACTTATCTTGGACCTTCTGGCTCACAAATGGGTAAGAAAGAGTCTATGGCAGATACAGCAAGAGTGCTTTCACGTATGTATGATGGCATTGAGTATCGTGGTTTTGGTCAAGATATGGTTGAAACTTTAGCTCGTTACTCTACAGTGCCAGTTTGGAATGGGCTAACAAATGAATATCATCCAACTCAAGTGCTGGCAGACTTATTAACTATGCAAGAGCATAGTGCAAAGCCTTTGCATGAAATGACTTTCGCCTACTTGGGTGATGCACGTTATAATATGGGTAATTCGCTTATGATTGGTGCTGCAAAAATGGGTATGGATTTTCGCTCTATTGCGCCTAAAGGATCACAAACTGACGCTCATATAGCAACATTATGCAAGGCAATAGCTAGTGAAACAGGCGGTAAAATTACTGTCACAGATAATGTAGAAGAGGGTGTGTTGGGTTGTGATTTTTTATATACAGATGTGTGGGTATCAATGGGTGAACCTGAACATGTTTGGGCAGAGCGCATTGAGCGTTTGCAAAACTATAAAGTTACATTAGATACATTTAGGTTAACGCAAAATGAAAATTGTAAATTCTTACATTGTTTGCCAGCATTTCATAATAGAGAAACAGCAATAGGTGAACAGCTTTTTCAAAAATATGGTATTGAAAGCATGGAGGTTGATGATGATGTTTTTGAATCATCGCTAAATGTTGCTTTTGATGAGGCTGAAAATAGAGTACACACTATTAAGGCCGTTATGGTAGCAACTCTTGCTGATCAAGCACCTGATATTTAATTGAATGCCTTGCAAATGTATAAATATTAACGGAAATAATTTTATGAACACTCAAAAAACTGTCATTATAAAATATGGTGGTCATGCTATGGATGACCCAAATTTGCGCGCGCCCTTTGCTAAGAGTTTAGTAGAGTTAAAGGAGCAAGGCATGCACTTTGCTTTGGTGCATGGTGGTGGTCCACAAATAAACAGCTTGCTTGAGCGGTTGAAGATTAAAAGCCGTTTTGAAAATGGTTTGCGTGTGACTTGTGCTGCTACCATGGAAGTTGTGGAATTAGTGCTTTGTGGGCAAGTCAATAAAGCTGTAGTGTCACTTTTACAACAGGCTGGTGCTTTAAGTGTCGGCATATCAGGGCAAGATGCAAGATTATTTGAAGCAGAAGTATTAAAGCCAGAACTAGGCTTAGTTGGTCAAGTAAGTGCTGTAAATGTAGGCATTGTAAAAACTTTGCTCGATGCTAATTATATACCGGTAATAGCACCTGTTGCAGCCAATGTAGACCCAAATGCTCAAGCTTTAAACATCAATGCTGATACAGCTGCTGGTGCATTGGCTGGTGCTTTGCAGGCTGAATATTTTGTCCTTGTTTCAGATGTGCCTGGTGTGCTTGATGTAGATGGCAAATTAATGCCTCATTTGCAGTCAAACGATATTGAAGCATTAAAGCAAAAAGGCGTTATTTCCGGAGGTATGATACCAAAGGTGGATGCATGTTTACATGCCCTTAAGGCTGGATGTAAAAAAGCTCTTATTTTAGATGGTCGTGCCAAGGCTAGTTTACAGCAATACCTTATATATAATGCACCACTAGGTACAGTCATTGAGGCGTAATTGTTTGAATCATATTTTAAAACATGATTTTAATATTTACTTAGTGACTATTCAAATTGCCAAGTACTAGCACTAAGTGTTTTTCTTGGATAAACTAGCAAAATAATATCTATAACTGTAAATGCGCTATTTTATAATTTTTTATATTTCCTTTTTGTGTTTATGCGCTTCAAGTATTGGTTTTGCCGCAACAAGTTTTGAACCTGCATTCAAAACGCTAGGCGTGTGGGATGACAAAACTAAAATACGCATAGATGTAAATATTTGGTATCCAACATATAGTCGCCCATCACCATCAAACTATGCACCATGGACATTAAATGTTGTACGTTATGGGCGTAGTGCAAAGGGGCGTTTTCCATTATTATTGCTTTCGCATGATACTGGTGCAACACGTTTTTCTTATCATGAAACAGCTGCAGAACTTGCAAAAAGTGGTTTTGTGGTAGTTGCTCCAGATCATAAAAATGACAATTTAAATCATATATCGTACCCTTTTACAATTAAACAACTTACTGAACGCGCTGCAGAATTACATTCTGCCTTAGACATAGCATTAAACCATGAAGCTATACGAGATAGTGTGGATCCCAATCGTGTAGGCATTGTAGGTTTTGGCATGGGAGCAAGTGCCGCATTGCTACTTGGTAATGCTGTACCAACGCCAACAGGTTGGTTAAATTATTGTGCTGAAACACGTGGAGCTTCTCTTTATTGTAATGCTTGGGTGCGGGAGCGAATTCAGCAAATGGCAAATGCTTTGCCGCTACAAAATCACTTTGCCTCGGCGCATATAAAATCCGTTGCTGCTGTAGCGCCAAGCCTTTCTATGTTTTTTACACAGGATGCGTTAAGTAATTTTTCTGCCGAACTGTTGCTGGTTGAGGCAGGAGCAGACAGTGTGAACTTAAAGCCTTGGAATACTGAGGCCATGCGTTCAAAATTTTCTAATACAACACAATTTGTACGTATTGATGGGGCTGATACCACAGATTTTATGGCTGCTTGTCCGCCTGAATTGCGACAAGGTGTACCCGAACTTTGCGGAAAGGCCACTGCGTCATTGCGGCGTGAGATACATCAAACCCTTAATGCAGAGTTAATAAAGTTTTTTTTGAATACATTAGGGCATGTGCGACAATAATTTGAGGTTTAAAGTGCAACATATAAATATTTATGGAATAATTGGACAACCCTTGGGGCATAGTTTAAGTCCTAGTTTACATAATTGGGCTTTTGAGCAATGTGGACATCAAGGTATTTTTAATGCTTGGCCATTAAAGCAGGAACAATTGTCAGACTTTGTTACCGCAATGCGTACTTTGCGCATAGGTGGGGCATGCGTTACCATACCATATAAAGAAAAAATTATTCCTTTGCTTGATGGTATAAGCAAGCGAGCGCAAAGTATTGGTGCAGTAAATACAATATTTTGGAAAGATGATGCACTATGGGGTGAAAATACTGATGTTGATGGTTTTAAATTTCCTTTAACACATGGAAAAAATAGCTTTGCATTGCAGTCGGCTTTAGTACTAGGGGCAGGTGGGGCAGCACGTGCAGTGATTGTGGGATTGAAAGAGCTTGCTGTTGAACATATATATGTAAGTAATCATAATATAGAAAAAGCTAGTACTTTAGCTAAAGAGTTTGAAATAAAAACTGTACCTTGGGAAGATCGCATGAGTTGCCATGCACAAAGTATTGTAAATACAACTCCGCTTGGTATGCATGGTAGTAATGAGCATTTAAATCCTTATGATTTTACTATGCAGAAAAGTACAAGTAATGGACATTGTTTAGCCTATGACTTAGTTTATAATCCACTGCAAACGGTTTTTTTACGCCAAGCGCTACAAATGGGTTTTAAGGTGCAAGATGGGTTGGATATGTTTGTAGGACAAGCATTAAGTCAAATGAAGCTCTGGTATGGCAGTAGTACTGAAGCAAGTCAAACCAGAGATTTTATCACAAAAAATTATCTATAATTTATAATCATAAGTCTTGCTATTTATAAAGTAAGCACTACTTCTAAAAACATGAAAAAACAAAATATATCTATTGAAGGTGCGCGTCAGCATAACCTTAAAAATATTAGTTTAAATATTCCACGTGACGAATTAGTTGTTATTTGTGGTCCTTCTGGTTCTGGCAAATCAACCTTAGCCTTTGATATAGTTTATGCTGAAGGACAACGCCGTTATGTTGAGTCGCTTTCAGCTTATGCGCGTCAATTTTTACCACAAATGAATAAGCCGGCTGTTGATAAAATTGAAGGTTTATCACCAGCCATATCATTAGAACAACAATCTTCAGCACGTAATCCACGCTCAACCGTGGGTACAGTAACTGAAATATATGATTTTTTGCGTGTATTTTTTGCACGTCTTGGGCGTATGTATTGCCCTCAATGCGGTGAAGCTATTGAAGCAAGGGCAGCTGATGAAATAATTGAAGATATTTTATCATTGGACTTGGGCACAAAGTTTATGCTTTTGGCACCCTTGGTAGAACATCAAAAAGGAACACATAGCGACAGATTTAAGAAATTAAAAGCTGAAGGCTTTGTAAGGGTGCGTGTTAATGGTGATATTTATACATTAGATGATGTGCCAAGCCTTGATAAAAATAAAAAGCATAATATTGATTTGGTAATTGATCGTTTGGTACAAAAAGAAGGCCTAAGAGGTAGGCTTGCTGACTCAGTTGAGCTTGCTTTGCGTTATGGTGACGGGCGACTAATTGTACATATTCTTGAAAGTGCACAAAAAAAAGCTCAAGATATTATACATGCTACAGCTTCAGTGTGTACACGCTGTCGCATAAGTTTTCCTGCACCAAGTCCACAATTATTTTCTTTTAATAGTCCGCAGGGGGCTTGTCCTCGCTGTGTAGGGCTTGGCACTGTTGACTATTTTGAACCATTGCTTATTGCCCCTAATAAGGGTTTGAGTCTTGCAGGCGGTGCTTTATTGCCTTGGGCTGGCTCAAAGCATTTTGTGCGCTATGAGCAAGCCTTAGGGGCTCTTGGAAAACGCTGGAAATTTAAGCTTGAAGCACCACTTACAAGTTTTAGTCAAGAGGCCTTGCAGGCTTTATTTTATGGTGAAGATGAAACCGGTAAGCCAGCACAAAATTCTCAAGGATTACGTCGCAACTGGATGGGTGGTAATGTAGCTATTGATGCTAAGGGCGATTACAATAGTCATGCCTTTGCCAATAACGATGCAAGCCAAGGTGATGTTCCCATTGGTACAAAACGCTGGACAGGGGTTATACCATTACTAGAAAAGGGCATGCAATATGGTGATGCATGGCGTGAAACATTATCACGTTTTAGGCAATCTGCCCATTGTTCTGATTGTGGTGGTGCTCGTCTACGTCCTGAGTCTTTGGCTGTAAGGGTGCATGATATCAATATACACGGTTTTTGCTCGCTCTCAGTGGAAAAGGCTTTGGAGTGGCTAAATAAGCAAAGTTTTACCGGACGCTATGAGCTAATTGCCGAACCTTTGTTAAAGGAACTTACTCATCGTTTAAGTTTTATGCGTGATGTTGGCTTGGAGTATATTTCGTTGGGGCGTGCCATGTCCACTCTTTCAGGTGGTGAAGCACAGCGCATAAGACTTGCATCACAATTAGGATCGGGGCTTGTGGGTGTTACATATGTTTTGGATGAGCCTTCCATTGGATTACATCCACGTGATAACGCACGCTTAATCAGTACATTACGTTCATTACAACAACGTGGTAATACGGTTTTGGTTGTTGAGCATGATGAGGCTACAATTTGTGAGGCTGACACTGTTATTGAGCTTGGACCAGGTTCTGGTACTCAAGGCGGGGATCTTGTTTTTTTGGGTAGTGTTACAAAACTTATAAATAAAGCATCTACCTTGACTGCTAAGTACTTACGTGGGGATATGTATATTCCCCTACCCGATGAAAGGCGTGAGCCAAGTAGCCATTTGATATTGCAAGGTGTTAACACTAATAACTTACAAAATATTGACTGTAGTATTCCTTTGGGAGTGCTCACTTGTGTTACTGGTGTTTCTGGCTCTGGCAAAAGCTCGCTGGTGGTGGATACATTATATAAACATTTGGCATTAGCTCGTGGCATTCGTGTTGACCAGCCCGGTATCATTTCAGGCATACAGGGGCATGATGAAATAGAGCGTATTGTAGCAATAGATCAAAGCGCCATTGGACGTACTCCAAGGTCAAATCCTGCCACTTATACTAAAATTTTTGATGAAATACGCAATATTTTTGCAACAACAGCCGATGCACGTAAGCGTGGTTATACTGCCAGCCGCTTTAGCTTTAATGTACGTGGTGGACGTTGCGAGGCTTGTAATGGTGACGGGCAAATTCGTGTGGAAATGCATTTTTTACCCGATGTGTATGTGACTTGTGATATTTGTAAGGGTAAGCGTTACAACCACGAAACCTTAGAAGTACGCTATAAGGGACTTAATATTGCAGATGTCTTAGATTTATCAGTTGCTAAGGCTAGAAAGTTCTTTGAAAATTACCCTGTGCTTGAACGTCGCTTAGCTGTTCTTGAGGATGTGGGCCTTGATTATTTACGTCTAGGTCAGCCTGCAACCACACTGTCAGGAGGTGAAGCACAGCGCATAAAAATTTCACGTGAGCTTGGTAAAAAATCATTACCGGGTACACTTTATATACTTGATGAACCAACAACTGGATTGCATATGCATGAAGTTGGAAAGCTCATAAATGTTTTACATAAGCTTGTAGATAAGGGTGCTACAGTTGTGGTTATAGAACATAATACCGATGTTATTTTAAGTTCAGATCATGTACTTGACTTAGGTCCTGGTGGTGGTGAAAATGGTGGGCTTATAGTATCTGCCGGTACACCTGAAGCTATTGTGGCAGATCCAAAATCTGTCACCGGCAAGTTTTTGATGGAAGAGCGCCGTCTAAGAAGAAAAAAATCTTAAACAAAGGAATTTTTTTAGCCCTGCACAAATTATTGTGCAGGGCTATTAAATTGCACCTTAAAATTTTTAAGGTGTTTTTTTTGAACGTGGATTTTTAAGCTGTTTTAATTTCCGGTAGGCATGCCCCAACGTGGAAATGATGCATCCCCTGAGCCTGTATTAACTCTTTTAGGGCTTCCACCATTACGTGTAGTTAGGTATATACCCCTTGTGCCTCCACGACTAGAGGTGAAGGCAATGGAATAACTGTCAGCGCAAAAAGATGGCTGTTCATCACTACCAGGACCAAAGGTGATTTGGCGTTCAGCACCAGACACTAAATCTTGTACAAAAATACGATGCCCAAAATCTGTCATACGACTGTAAACAACCACTGTGCCATCAGGTGATAGTGACGCTTCGGTATTGTAGTTGCCATTTCTGCTAACACGTGTAACTGAACCACTGCTTAGATCTTTCAAGAAAATTTGTGGACCACCTAAACGACTAGATGTAAATGTCATTTTAGTGCCAGCTGCGTTAAAGCTTGGTGAAACATTAATGGAGTTATTTTGCTCCAAAGCTCTTTCTCTTTGAAAAGAGTGATTTAGTAAGAAAATATCGGGATTCTTACCATTGGAGAGGCTAACTGCCACTTGATTATTTGGCATAAAGGTTGGGCCAATAACAATATTACCGGGGAAGCGGATACGTTGCACTTTGCTTGAGTTTCTATCCCAAACACCAAGGGCATGTGAGCGAGTATCTATATGAGTAAAAACAACAAAGCGGCCATCAGGTGACCATGATGGAGAGAGGGATTCGCCTTTCATTCTTGTAATTTGGCGAAGCGCACGACCTGTTGGGCGCACAAGCCATACGTCAGCTTGTAATTTGCCAGTTTTTTTAACAAAGGCTAGAGTAGAGCGAAAAAAGTCACCACTGCCAATTAGCACTTCAAGTAAGTCAGCACAAAAGCGGTCAGCAACTTGTATAAGGTCTTTTGAATCAATATCTGGATATTCCTTGCCAAAGATTCGTTTACCACTGTTAGTTTCAAAGGCACGAATTTGCACTGTATCACTATCGGCCCAGTAAGATGTGACTACAATGTCTGATCCTGCCAATTGAAAGCGTTTAAAATCTAGCGCAGGTGGCTCATAGCCTGCTAGTAAAGTACCGCCAAGCACAGCATTTTGTGCTGTAAGAGCCATAAAAGGTAAGGTTTGCAGGTTTTGCTCGATATAAGTTTGTAAATTGCTAGCCATACCAGTAGCAGCACTATTTGGGCCATCCATGGGGCTTGCCAAGGCTAGGTTAATAACATTTTGTCCTGGTCCATAAATGTCAATTTGCACAACAGCACGAGCTTGAGTTGTTATGAAAAGTAGCATTAAGCAAATAGACAAAAGGGAGAGCGTGGTTTTTTTGAACATAATTTTCTCCGAAATAATTTAAGGAAATGCTGATTTATTCTGCAAGCAGAATAAATCCGAAAGGCACACTGCCTTCATTCGCCCTATGGGACGCAAAAAAACGTGGTTTTTTGCTCTCATTCGGCGTGCAAAGTAGGCACT
>CAYJPT010000076.1:0-10941 GCA_964372165.1 uncultured Desulfovibrionaceae bacterium
TAACTACAAAACAACAATTAAACATTAATTAAAAGAGGCTTATCAATGTCAAAAGAAAAACTCAAACTCATTGTACCCATTTGCATGCTTGTTGGTATTTTTGCTATCTGGTATATGCACAAATCTCAAGAATCAACGCAAATAGATCTTACCAATGCACATAATAATCCTTTTAATTTAGCTTCTTCCGCAATCGACTTAACTAGCTTAAAAAACTTAAATGTGCCGATTATTATTGATTTTGGTGCTGACTCATGCATTCCATGTAAAGAAATGGCGCCAGTATTAGTTAAACTCAATGAAGAAATGCAAAATAAAGCCATCATAAAGTTTGTTGATGTTTGGAAAAACCCCAATGGAGCTGATGGATTTCCGGTGCAAGTTATTCCAACTCAAATTATTTTTCATGCTGATGGATCACCATATGTACCCAAAGAAGTGAATGATTTAAAATTTATAAAGTATAGCACAAAAGAAGATGGTAAACATACCTTTACTGCGCATCAAGGTGGTTTAACAGAGGAACAAATGCGCCGCATTCTCAAAGACTTAGGAACACAATAATGGATGCTTTGCTGTCACAACTTTCAGAATTGCTTGTCAATTCAACATACCTTGCACCATTTATAGCATTTTTAGCAGGTGTTGTTACCTCTTTTACACCTTGCTCTCTTTCTAGCGTACCGCTGATTGTAGGGTATGTAGGCAGTACCGGTAATATGTCTGGTAGCCATAATACGCAACGTGCCTTTTTATATTCCTTAATTTTTGCTCTTGGTAGTGCCCTAACATTTACAATTTTTGGTATAGTTGCATCACTGGCAGGAGAGCTTATAGGAACAGCGGCTAAATGGTGGTATATAGCCTTAGGTACACTTATGATGCTTATGGTGCTGCAAATGCTAGGCATTTACCAATTTATACCTTCGACTAATTTACTATCAAAAAGCAAAAAAAAGGGCATGTTCGGGGCTTTTTTAGCTGGAATTTTAGGTGGTCTATTTGCCTCACCTTGCTCAACACCTGTGCTTATCGTTCTTATTGCTATAGTTGCAGGCAAGGGAAGTTTAGCATTTGGAGTTATGCTATTTTTGCTATATTCCTTAGGGCATGGAATATTAGCTGTCATAGCAGGAACATCAGTTGGCTTTGTACAAAAATTATCACAAAGTGCACGTTATAACAGTATAGCCAAAGGCCTTAGCATTGGTTTGGCAATAATACTGCTAGGTATTGGTTTTTATATGTTTAATTTAGCATTTCAAATGTAAAACATATTTCTAAAGCATGACCTTTGGGCAACTATTTTTATAAATTTTTATATTAAGGAAATGCTGATTTATTATGCTTGCAGAATAAATCAACATTTCCTTAATAATTGCACAAAAATCGAACATTAAAGCTTAATTTTTAACAGCTATAGCTTCAATTTCAACCAACACGCCAAGTGGCAGACTTTTCACAGCCACGCAAGAACGAGCAGGGAATGGTTCTACAAAAAACTGTTTATAAGCCTCGTTAACCATGGGAAAATTATCCATATCAGTTATAAAGACTGTTGTTTTTACAACATCACCAAGATTGTATCCACCAGCTTCCAAAACCGCTTGGATATTTTTGCAGCATTGAAGCGCTTGGGCATTAGCATCGCCTTCAATTACCTTGCCTGTGTCTGGATTTACTGGAATTTGACCTGAGGTAAACATCATATTACCAAATTGAATACCTTGGCTGTACGGACCAATGGCAGCCGGTGCATTGGTTGTGCTGATTACATTTTTCATTTTTTCTCCTTATAATACAAAACATATATACACTTTACGTTAATCAAGTCTTGCAAAGCATACCATATATTAAAAACATCTTATAAAGTAATATTCTAAAAGGCACACTTACTTTCTTCAAATTCCATCATCTCATCTACAGATATGCATTCTGATGTATTTTCACATTGTATAGTGTAGCTTTAGTAGTTTCACAAATGTGTTTACATAGCTTGTAGACACAAGAAAAATGTTATTATTTGACCCTACAAGCTTTTTTATTAATACATTGCTATAATTATTTACTCATGCAATACAAATTTAGTACCAATATTTTACAAAAATTAAGCTGATATATCTTATGGCTTACCTTGCTCACCTTCACGTGCATATTTTTTAAAAGCATCATTAAATGTTGGAATATCAAAATCTAATGCTAATTTGGCACTAGTTTCAAAATAAGCATCTATGTTATCAACAGTTAAAAGAAATTTTCCCTTTGCAATGGACTGTATAATAAACATATTTACCTTATCATGATAATGCTTTATGTCCATATAAAGATTAATATCATTCAAAAAATCTTGAGTCTCAAAACCATATATTTTCAAATTCTCATGCACTTGTGATTTATCCACAAAATATCTAACTATCTCTTCATGAAAATTGTACCTCACAAAACCCTGCATCATGAATGCAAAGTGATATCTATAAAATGGTGGTAATATAATGTAAAATGTGGTATCTGGATTTTCTTCCACAAATTTTAATACATATTTATCTATGTTGTTTTTACTCAATTGTACAGTAGGACGATCTATTCTATAATATTCCTTATAAAAATTTTCTGGTGGATTATATACATCATGCAAAAAAATATTGTCCAAAGGGAATCTTCTCGTGCTAACAGCCCAATTTTTCAAACCACCAAAGCGTTCTCTATTTATGCTTAAATGCATCCAAGAAATATATTTATCAAAAAAGTGATTGGTTACAATATCTGGCTTCGATAATTCATCATTAAAAAATAATTTTTGGAAAGAATATTTAATAAATCCTGGTCTCAAAAGGGTTTTTAAATCATTAAGCCTATTGTCATCGTACAATAATTCCCAACCATCTTGATGAAGCTTTTGCTCACTAGGTAAGTACGAGGTTGCTTCAAAAGAATATATTATACTTTTCACACTTCTTTTACTCAAAAGGTAATTCAATACTACAGAGCGTTCATAATAGTTTGCTCCATTCCAACATAAATTTACAAAGTGTTCACCAAAAATTTTAGATGTTTCTAGTGATGAGGTATTAATTAACATTGAATTGCCCAATATAACACTATCAAACTCAATATTATCTATTATTCCACGTGCTTGAAGGCGCATCTCAGGTAAAAATTCAAATTTTTTCCCATCATATTCCGATGTTTTTCGTAACTGCAAAGGATCATAGTTATAAAGTAATAGTATTAAACTCAACAACAAGACACAGCCACCCAAAAGTGCTATCAGTAAAATTTGAATACTAAATTTTTTATGCATCATAAAAACCTTATTAAAATTGGAAATATATGAACTCAGGGCTGTATCCTGGTAAAATAAGCATACATAAAGAAAATAATAGCAATAGTGCAATTTGAATATTAAATAGCCTAGATTGTAATTTATTTAGAATTAGTTCTTGTGAATTCTTGAAAATAGCTGTCACACCAATCAATATAATCATGATAAAACTAAATTCTAACACCCCACCTTGCCCACCAAATAAAACTTTCCAAATGGTAGATATATTATATAAAAATTCATCGCGCATATAAAATGCATTTTTAAAAGCAAAACCTTCCATAAACAGCCCTAATCTTTCAAGGTCTAAAGACCTAAAGGCAATACGTGCAAAGGCTACAAACAAGAAAGTCAAAATCCACGCGCAAATTTTTGGCATACTAAAGCCTAATACATTTGACCAAATACGATGAATTACAATACCAATTCCCTGCAATGCGCCCCATATTATAAATGTTAATCCAGCGCCGTGCCATATTCCACCAATAAGAAAGGTTAAACAAACATTTACCATTGCGCGCGCTGTACCATTGCGATTTCCACCTAGTGGTATATAAACATAATTACGTAGCCAATGTGACAGGGTCATGTGCCAACGCTGCCAAAAATCGCGTATTGATAAAGCTTTATTGGGCGAATTAAAGTTATATGGCAATTTTATATTAAAAAAGTAGGCGCAACCCACAGCCATGTCTGCATAGCCTGAAAAATCAAAGTACAGCTGTAAAGTATAAGCAATACTTCCAAAAAAAGCCTCTAAAAAGCTTAAAGACTCCGTTTTGTCAAAACAGTGTCCAACAACAGGCGACAAAGTGTCTGCTACAAGTACTTTTTTAGCAAGTCCCATACTTAAAAAACAGAGACCAATATGTATATTTTCCCAATTTAAAGTTTTATTTTTTTCTTCATGAAACTGTGGCATCATGGCGGCATGATGCACAATGGGTCCAGATATTAACTGAGGGAAAAAACTTACAAAAAGAGCATAATGAAGAAAGTTGTCTTGTTTTGGTTCATATTTATCAGTATAAATATCTGATAAGTAAGCTATTTGTTGAAAAGTATAAAAACTTATACCTATGGGCAATATTACTTCTGGAAAGTTAAATTGCAGTTGGGTTACACTTTTAATTACTTCAGCGAACAAACCTAAGTACTTAAAATAAGCTAACAATGCAACGTTAAAACCGACACCAAAAATAAATATACCTTTTTGATAACTTGATTTTTCGCCTATTTTTTTACCTATGTAAAAGTTTGCAATCATGGAAAAAAGAATTAAGGGCAAATAGCTGATTTTCCAATATCCATAAAAAAACAATGAAGCCAGCAGTAAAAAAAGCAGTGCATACTGTCTAAAAGCAGTGCGTAAAATCAGATGGTAAACGACAACTACAATAGGCAAAAAAAGAAACATAAAAGCAAATGAGCTAAAAACCATTATTGAAATATACCTTTATAATTTATAAATTAAACGAATTATATAGCTTCAAAATATAAAAGCATATCAAAATCAAATTAGCAGCATTAAATGCTGCTAGTTTTTATATTAACAAATTATTAAACAAATTACTACCCGTACTACTACTTAAAAAAATTTTAGCTAAAAGATATAAGATTTAATAAACCATTTTGATAGCATAAATATTGACTATCATTTTTATATCAGTAGAGTACAGTAATTTTTTTATAAAACTTTACCATTAGTCGTAATGCTTGATTTAGCATAATGAAGTAACTGTTCATAGTCATCACCATTTTTAGTATATAGCGCGAGGCCTATGCAAAGTTTTATAATATTACACTGTTGTGAGAAGAGACTGTTTTGCATTAAAATACTTTCGATAGCTGCCATCTTATCCATCACAACATTTAAATGTGGTGGGTTTTTCAAAAAAACTATAAAATTATTATCTTCAATGCGGGCAACGATATCTCCTTCTCTAAAGTTAGCAAGCAAACCAGCAGATAAACCCGTTAAAATGCTATCATCTCTAGACAGTGTAGTGCCAGTACTCAAACCAAACAATTTATTCACGTCAATAACAAAAAGTGCATGCAATGAATCTTTATTACCTAAAAGGCAATTATCAATATGCATCTTGGCTGCACGTGCATTATGGCATCCGGTTAGCTCATCAACTTGCCAAAACAAGGTGTTCTTTTTCTGCTCATCAATATCAGCCATCTTTCCAATTGCAGATATAGGTAATCCTTCTTGATTCTTGATAATTTTATAAGTAAGCTTAAAATAACGTAAACTACCATCAGGTAAGTTAAAACGTAATTCACTTGGGCGATGCTCTCCTTTATTCAAGAACTCACATGTTTTGATAAAATCTGGCATATCCTCAACATACACATGATTATTAGCAATAAAGGTATCAGGAAAAATAAATTTTTCTTTGGGCAGCCCAAACTCCTCATATCCTTCACCAAAGAACATCATTTGCTTGGTATTATAATTATAAGTCCACAACCATTCATTGGAAATTTCCAAAAGTGTTGTAATCAAAGTCCTGTCAGAAATATCATTATTAAATCCATATTGTTGGACCCAATCAATGACAGAGTGATTAACTATCTCAGGAGAAATCTCTCTAATAAATCCAGCCATAAGAGGAAATTCCTCGCTCCCCTTTACTTTAAGTTTCTTTAATATTACTTCGGCTGAAAATTCTTTGCCTTGCTTTGTCTTATGCACCCAAGGAAAATGTAAATACCCTTTTTGATATGCTTCGTCTAAATATGCAAAAGCAAGTTCTCGTGAATTTTCACCATTCGGTTGAGTTTCTGGAGATAGCGTAAATAATTTTGACAAAAATTCTTCCTTTGAATTTAATCCAAAAGTATCAATCACGCATTGATTACAAGAAATAACCTGCTTATCCTGATCAAGAATTGTTACACAAAATGGCATAGCCTCAATAATTGAAAACATCTCATTATAGCTTAGATTGAGGTTGAAAAGTTTTTCATTTTCTAAAGTATTATTCAATAAACATTTGTTAATATTCATTTCATATACTACTAAAAATTCCTCAACTGGCATGGGTCTGTAAAAATAATAACCTTGCCCATGCTCACAACCAAAGTCCAAAATCATATCTTTTTGTTCTTTGGTTTCAATTCCTTCTGCAACACAAATAGAGGTACCTAAATCTGTAATCATTTTAAGAATGTTTTTAACTAACGCCCTATTTTGTGCACTTTGAGTAATATAATCGATAAGGCCCTTATCAATTTTGACTTCACTAAATTCAGTCATAGTTAGCATGAGTAAGTTAGAATGCTTAGCTCCAAAATCATCCAGTGAAATTTCAAATCCGGCATTTTTAATTTTTTTAAGTTTTTTATCAAAAAACTCAAAATCCATTTTTTCTATACTTTCAGTAATTTCTATTTTTATATATTCATGTGGAATGTTATACTTTGCGCATGTCAAAATAATTTCTTCCAACAAGTTTGGCGAAAGAAAAGTCACCCTTGAAAAGTTAACAGCAATCTTTAGTGCTCTATTTTTCTTAATAAGCTTATGTAAAAGCCTGCATACCTCCTCAAGCACAAAAAAATCAATATGTCTGACAGTACCTTCACTTTCATAAATTGGTATAAAATTATTAGGCGAAATAAGTTTACCGTTTTTATCAAACTTACGGATTAATGCTTCTGCTGAGGTAATTTCCTCTGTGAGCAAATTCACTTTGGGTTGTAAATAGATTGTAAAATTACCGGAGTTTAATTCATCTAAGACAATTTGTACTGGATTTTGGCGGCTTTGAATTATATTTATAGCATCATTTTTATAAAATTTTTGTTTCTCCGCAAACATAATATCAAAAGCTTGAAATACTCCCTTACGTATATCAATTTTTTTATATTGATACACTCCACCAATAGAAAGAGAAAATTCACTATGAGTTTTAAGCTCTTCTCTCAAGCCTAGCAGTTGTTTATTAAAATCATCTGAGCTAATATTGGGGCTAAGCGCCACAAATTCATTACCTGCAAGGCGAAATATATCCGCCCCCAAATGCTTGCTTAGTAATTTGGCAGTTTTTTTCAATATTTCATCGCCATATTGCTCACCATACAACTCATTTATATCTTTTAAACGATTGAGATTAATATATGTATAACCAAATGTTGCTAATTCAATTGCAGATAATTCTTCGAGCCTTTGATTATATTTATTACGATTCCAAAGATTAGTAAGCGCGTCTGAGTATGACAGGTATACTAGTTGATTATATATTTTATTTTTTCTAATTTTATCGACGACAAAAATAATTACAGAATGTAATAAGCTTAAGTCATCTGTTTTTTTAGATGGAGCATCAACACCCATGCAATAAGCCAACTTACCATCAACATAGTATGGCACAAGAAGCAAGCTATGTACTTGCATGTTTTTTAAAAATTTATATATTTCACTATCGTGGTCAAGATCATTTTCTATAGCTTGAAAAGCAAACTCGCCCCGTTCAGAAAAAACTTTGATAATAGGTTCAAATATTTTTATAGGTAAAGCATGATTAACTGCAATGTATGACGCTGCACCATCAGCACCATATTCATATGTCTTTCTTGCAGTATTATTTTTACTATTCAATTCATATACATAGGCGTGCTTAGAACCATAGTAACTTGCAACAATACTTAGCAAGGTTTGCATAGCATTATCAGTTTCATCATCTTCAACTAAGGTATGTATGCAAGATACCAATGTTTCTTCAAGAGTTAGCTTTTGCGTAATACTTTCTATATCATCACTTGCAAGGGAAGGATCATATATCATGGCAAGCTTTGCATATCTATTATTAACTTTAATTAATGTATCGACTTGTGTGTAATATTTTTTGCTAACAGAGTCGTAAACTTCTTTGCGAACTTTTTTCCCGTGAATAAGAGCACCATTATGACAATTAGCACATGGTTTTGAACCATTATGAAGAAATTTATAGCATTTGTCGCTATGTTCAGCCCCTTGGAAAAACCTTGCTAAGTCACCTTCAAAGGGCTTATTTATATAAAGTAAAGTATTATCTTCTAAGTCTATTATATAACAAGTTAAATTAAGATTTTCCAGCACAATTTTTGCCAGTTCATATTGCTGCATAACCAGACCCCATAGACAAATTTAATCATCAAGTATCAAGAATAACAAATAGAACATCAACACGAAAGCCTACAGCAAGTACCTTTGTCACAAACACAACTCAAAAGCACTATGCAATTCATGGTTGCAATATCCCATAATATGCACCTATCTTAAATACAGTGCACAATAAAATAAGCTGTGTATATTCACATGCCTATAAATATATTTTATTATAAACTATACCAATAATGCATTTTTTTTGTCAAGATTGCAATACAAATTAAGCGGCTACGCATATTTTTTTAACTACTATTATTTCAGCTTATTATGCAAATATTACTCACTTAGAACTCTATATTAGGTGTGTTTTCTTTGTTCTTTAATACTGAAACTTGGCATGACTTGAGCATAGAGCGCAACAATCTTATTTACTTGCTTTGTATTATATACAGAGTTATACTTTGCCTATGGATAAACCATTTAGTCCCAACTTAAAATTGATTGGTGTTGCGCATACTAATCCAGAAAAGCGTGATGGTATCCCTTTATACATAGATTATGTATCTGCTGGTTTTCCTTCTCCGGCAGATGATTACATTGATCAACAACTAGACCTACATCATTATTTAGTACAAAACCCTGCGGCTACTTTTTTCCTACGTGCTCAAGGTGAATCCATGCTTGGAGCAGGCATTCATGATGGTGATTTGTTAGTGGTTGATCGCTCTTTAGAAGCCAGCCATAATCGCGTGGTCATTGCAGCAGTAGATGATGAATTGACTGTAAAACGACTTATCCGCCGACATAGACGTGTTTTATTAATGCCAGAAAACGAGGCCTATAAAGAAATTGACATTACAGAACGAGAGCATGTGCATATTTGGGGTGTAGTAAGCTATGTCATACATAAATTATGATGCTATTCCACATCTTTGGGGTTTAATGGACTGTAATAATTTTTATGCTTCATGTGAGCGTATTTTTAGGCCTGACTTGCAAAATAGTCCCATTGTGGTACTTTCAAACAATGATGGCTGCATTGTAGCACGATCTGCCGAAGCTAAAGCCTTGGGTATACCAATGGGAGAACCTGAGTTCAAAGCCAGAGCCTTTATAAAAAAAAATAATGTCACTGTATTTTCCTCAAACTATGCCCTTTATGGCGATATATCACAGCGTGTTATGCAAACAGCAGAGCATTTTGTACCACATCTAGAGCAATATTCCATTGATGAGGCTTTTTTACCCTTCATGGGTAATACACAGATTCACGCCAATGACATGGCATACGAATTAAGAAAACACATTTTACAATGGACAGGCATCACAGTATCTATAGGCTTAGCCCCCACTAAAACATTAGCTAAGCTTGCAAATCACATAGCCAAGAAAAATAATGGAATTTTTTCCTTTCCCACAGATCAAAAGCAGCAAGATGAATTACTTGCCAACACAGCAGTACAAGATATTTGGGGCATAGGGCGCAATCATGCTAAAAAACTACATATGCATGGCATTCACAATGCTAAGGATTTACGCAATAAAGACAATGTGTGGTTAAAAAAACATTTGACCATCTCAGGCTTACACACAGCAATGGAACTTCGAGGCAGGCCATGCATAGTTGATACTACACAAGGTAATGTCCGCCAAACACTCATCTCATCACGCTCATTTGGCACAAAAATTTATAAAAAAGATGACCTTGCAGAAGCTATATCAACCTTTACTACCAATGCTGTCATGCGCTTGCGTAGAGAAAAGCTTTTAGCAAAAAGCATTGCTGTGCATATTCGGTCTTCCAAACATATGCAAAATAATTATGTAAACTCAGTACATATGACACTAATTGAACCCACAGCCAATACCCCAACTTTTTTGAAAATGGCCTTGCATGGACTTGATAGCATATTTAAGGACAATATTCCTTACGCCAAAGCTGGCGTTATGCTTTATGACTTTTGCCCCACACATGCCTATCAAAAAAGTTTGCTAAGCATATGCAACCCCCAAGCAGAAATACAACACGAGCGCACAAAAAAACTCATGACCGCTGTTGATAACATAAATGCTAAATATGGCAGAAATACTTTAATCTATGCTAGCCAAGGAATTAATCAGCAAGCCCCTTGGCGCATGCAGCAAAAATTTTTATCAAATCGCTTTACCACAAAATGGACTGAGCTGCCTATAGCATTATGCAAATAGATGAAAACAATCATTCTAAGTTTTACAAACACCAAAAACATAAAAAAATCAACTTATTAAAAAATAAAACATTGTGAAATTGTATCATTTTCATTTGAAATAATTACAGAATAAAAATGCCTACACATATGATGAAACAAATAATAAAAATCTATATCAATGAAAAGACTTGCCAAGAATGCAAATTTTGCGTAAAAAGTTTCTCGCTCATGTGAATCTGCTAAAATACTTTTTAGCACCTTGCACACAGCAATATGGAGAGGTGTCCGAGTTGGTCTAAGGAGCACGATTGGAAATCGTGTGTACGTTA
>CAYJPT010000077.1:0-10697 GCA_964372165.1 uncultured Desulfovibrionaceae bacterium
AATAAATCCGAAAGGCACACTGCCTTCATTCGCCCTGTGGGACGCAAAAAAACGTTGTTTTTTGCTCTCATTCGGCGGAAAATATTTTTTCACTTGTTGATTTAATCAGCGTTTCCTTAATTTGATTTTTTTTTCCTTTTAGCTTATATTATGTAAAGTAAGTCAAAATTATTGTCTTTAATGCATTGATTTACTTTTTGCACATCATGCTTACATTGTAGTTAACGAGTTTGAAGCTCTACTTTGAATTGTTTAGTGTAAAGCAAATTTATCTTGAGGAGATATTATGACCCTTAAAAGCATTATTACTATAGTATTTTTTGTTGGCTCACTATTAGTAATTTCTGTACTAGATGCCGATGCCGCACGCCGTTTTGGTGGTGGTAGATCCTTTGGTAGTAAACCTTCAATGAATAAATCTACAACTGTACCAAAGCAACAAAATCCTGCTGCTACACAAGCTGCACCAGGTGCAGCTGCAAGTACAGCTGCAAGTGCTAAAAAACCAGGTCTTTTAGGAGGCATGGGTGGCATGCTTGGTGGATTATTAGCAGGAACATTAATTGGCTCTTTGCTTTTTGGTGGTGGTTTTGCTGGCGGCGGAATAATGGATATTTTAATAATTGCTATTTTACTGTACTTTGCATTTAAGATTTTTTCACGCATGCGAGGGGGACAACGAGTTGCTCATCAAGGTGCAGGAGGAGCACGAGGTGGCCCAATGGATGGGCCAGCACAATATCAACAACATACAGATGGGCAAAGTAATGGCATGTGGGATAACCTAAAACAAGGTGATACACAGCCTAGTGCTCCAGCAGGTCCACCTGTACCAGAGGGATTTGATATTGAAGAATTTTTAACAGGTGCAAAGTTAGCCTTTAACCGCTTGCAGACCTCATGGGACAAGCGTGACTTGGACGATATTGCACTCTTTACCAGTGAAGCCGTACAAGAGGAAGTAAAAAAACAAATTGAAGAAGACCCAGAACCAGGAAAGACTGACATTTTATTAAGTAATGCTAAACTTTTAAGCGTTGTTAATGAAGATGATAAACAGCTTGCAACAGTCTTTTTTGATGTGTTGATGCGTGAAAGCGGAAACGTTGATACAATATCCGTGCGTGAAGTATGGCATTTTGTGAGACCATTAAGTGGTGGTAATTGGAAGCTTGATGGCATTCAACAAGTAGATCAATAAAATCTCAATTTATAACTATAGTTTTACTAAAAAGCCTCTGCGCAGATGACCAGCGTAGAGGCTTTTTCATAATGTAAGAGTCCTGCACAATTACTTTTTCAGTATAATTTTGTGAAAATTGTAAAAAAGTTTTCAAAACAAAAAATTTACAGTGCAGCGACTAAAAGGCACGAGAATCCATACTATAGTCGAAATTCTCAACATATTAATATGTTGAGATAAAAATAGTTAATACTGAAAAACAGTATAGCTCTTTAACAAGAAAATTCTTTCACCATATAAGATTGTACTATCTATTCAGACACACGTACAACTTCTATCACAGAGTCTAATTCAGTTATTAATTCTATTATTTTATATAGCTGAGTCACATTACGCACTTCAATTGTTAAATCCATCTCCCCTCTGCCATCCACCATGGTTTGTGATGACAAAGAGTCAATATTAACCTTTTCTTGTGCAAAAATTTGCGTGATTTGAGCAAGCATACCACTGTTATTGCGCACAATAATGTGAATGCGAGCTTGATAGTATGTATAATCGTCATCGTCCCAATTTACGGCAACAATGCGTTCCGGTATCATATTAGGCACGTTAGGACAGTCTACCCTATGCACGGCAACTCCAAAACCTTGACTAGTATAACCAACAATAGCATCACCCGGCACAGGATTACAGCATTTTGCATAACGTGTTAAAATACCACCAACACCATTTATTTTTACTCCTCCAGCTTGCTTTGGCTTACTTGCTTTGGATTTGCTAGGTTGAGGCTGCTCTGTAACTTGATTCACGGCATTAGGATTAAGTACAGCATACAGTTTATTTAGTACTTTGCGTGGTGTGTTATGGGCATAACCAACACTTACTAGCAAGTCATCCACACTATCTAAGTTCATTTCTTGTGCAACTATGCTTAATTGCCCGCCCTTTATGGCTTTAGTTATATTAAGGCTAACTTTACGGCCTTCTTTTTCAAGTATTTCACGTCCAAGCATTAAAGCTTTCGCTCTTTCTTCAGTGCGTAAGTAATGTTTAATACGATTACGAGCCTTGGAGGTTTTAACAATTTTTAACCAATCTCTATTGGGATGACGATTTTGGTCTGTTATAATTTGTACTTTGTCACTATTTTTCAAGGGAGTACTTAAAGGCAGCAAGTGTCCATTAATCCTACTGCCGGCACAGTGATGACCAACCTTGGTATGGATATGGAAGGCAAAGTCAATGGGTGTTGCGCCATCTGGCAATTCTATTACATCCCCTTGTGGAGTATATACAAATATAGATTTAGCAAAAAAATCTAAGCGCAAAGAATGCATGAACTCTTGTGAATCACTCTCGTTACGTTGGCGTTGAAACACCTCTTGTAACCAAGTACATTGCGCAGTATCTTTTTGATTAATGTTAGTATTATCCTTATACAACCAGTGAGATGCAACACCATATTCAGCTTGACGATGCATCTCTTCTGTTCGAATTTGTATTTCAATACGCTCACCTTCAGGGCCAATTACTGTTGTATGCAAGCTTTGGTAGCCATTATTTTTAGGCGTGGAAATATAATCTTTGATACGGCCATGCACCGGACGCCATTCAGAATGTACAAAACCAAGCATGGCGTAACAATCTTTTAAATCTTCAACCAACACCCTAAAAGCCATAATATCATGCATTTCATCAAGGCTTAATGCTAGTTGTTGCATCTTTTTATGTATGCTGTATTTATGTTTTATCCTACCAGTAACACTACCCTTAATACCATTACTTTGGATAATTTTTTCAAGATGTTCTACAACTTTATCAATAATTTTACGCTCAATTACTTGATTTTCCTCAAGCCAATCAGTAATTTGCTTATACATGTCTGGCCGTAAATACTTAAAACTTAAATCTTCTAAAATCTGTTTTATACGATGCAAGCCTAAACGGTTGGCTAAGGGAGCATAAATATCCATTGTTTCTTGGGCAATACTGCGCTGCTTATGATCTTTTTGAAAATCAAGAGTGCGCATATTATGGATGCGGTCAGCAAACTTAACCATTATAACACGCATATCATGACTCATAGCAAGAATCATTTTGCGTATATTTTCGGCCTGCGCCTCAGCTTTGGAGTCAAAAGATATTGAACTTATTTTTGTAACACCATCTACAATGTCTGCCACTTCTTCACCAAAAGCTTCATCAATATGCTCTAATTTAGCCTTGGTATCTTCAACTGTATCATGCAATAGCCCTGCAGCAATTGTAGGCACATCAAAGCCAAGCTCGGCTAAAGTGTAGGCAACAGCTAAGGGATGTGATAAATATGGCTCACCTGAGCGGCGCACTTGACCTGCATGTGCAGATGCAGCAAATACGTAAGCTTTTTGTATAAGCTCAAGATTTTCATGAGGGCGTTTTGTTGCAACTCTATCGAGTATTTCTTGAATTCTAATCATTTTATGCACCTAGCTAATGCCAAATTTATTGTTCTAATGCATTGCGTTGTAATTTTTTTGGTACCCACCAATCATCAAAATTATACATAATACCTGCAAGAGCAGGTGCAATACCTTGAAAACGAGATTGTATTACAGGTAGTGCATAAGGTACGAATAAAAAACAATAAGGTTGTTCTTGAGCCATTATTTCTTGCATTTGATAGTAGAGTTTTTTTCGCTTTTCCATATCAGGCGTTGCTCGTCCAGCTTCTAATAATGCATCAATTTCTGGGTTAATATATCGAGTAAAGTTTAAACCACCTGACCTAGCTTTTGATGAATGCCATACTTCAAATATGTCAGGGTCTTGCCCAATAGTCCATCCAAGTATGACAGTGTCAAATCTACCCGTATCTACAAATTCTTTAATAAATGCAGCCCACTCTACGGTACGAATCTGTACATTAATGCCAACAGCCTTTAACTGACTCTGAATTACTATGGCTGTTAATATACGTTGTTCGTTACCTTGATTTGTCAGTATGGTAAAGGACAAATCTTGCCCATCTTTTTCTAAAATTCCATCACCATCATTATCAGCAAAGCCTAATTCTAGCAGTAACTGTTTAGATTTATTAATGTTTTGCTGAATAGCCTTTAACTTGTCATGGTAAGCCCATGAGCCAGGTTTGTACGGCCCAAAGGCAGGCACACCTTGCCCCATTAACACACCTTTAATAATTCCTTCACGATCAATGGCGTAAGAAATGGCTTTGCGCATACGCACATCTTCAAAAAGTGGGTGTAACATATTAAAACCCAAAAATACATATGAAGATGATAAATACCTATATTTACGAAACTCTGTATCCCATGGCTCACCCGAGGTTTGGCGCAAATATTGTTGGGGTGTTAAATTCATAACATCAAGTTTGCCTGCGCGTGTTTCCAAAAACATAGTAGAAATATCTGGTATAATCTTATAAGTTACTTTTGAAACATGCGGTTCACCCAAGAAATATGTAGGTGAAGCAGTCAAGGTTACGCGTAAGCCTGCCTCCCAACTCTGCAAACGATATGGCCCAGCTCCAATGGGATTTCTGGCAAATTTTGTATTACGCAAATCTTGACCTTCTAAGATATGTTTTGGTAAAATAGCACTCATCCATGAACCAAGAGCGCGCGCAAAATATTTTTCATAAGAAACTTCAAAGCTGTAGCGTCCGGTTTTACGAAACTCCTTTACTTGTAAAAAATCTTCCGCATATGGTGAAGCTGTTTTAGGATCGGTGACTATTTTCCACGTAAATTCAACATCATCTGCTGTTAACTCGGTGCCATCTTGCCAAAAAATCCCTTCACGTAAAGTAAAACGAATTAACTTACCGTCTTTAGACACACTATATTCTTTAGCCGCAAATGGTTCAATTTTTAAATCTTTATTATAGCGCAAGAGCGAAACGTATAATAAATCTGCCACTTCATGTGAAGCTGAGTCTGTTGCAAGATAAGGAATAAGATTTGAAGCCTCACCAATTGTTCCAAAAACAATATGTCCACCAAAATCTTCTTGCTTTGGGCTAATATTATCTTGAGCTTGGGCTAAACTTTGAAGAGCAAATAAACATAATAAAGTTAAGAAGCATGCAGTTAAAAAAGACTGGATTAAACAGTTTTTATTTGGTAGTGAGGTCTGGTTAAGCCCATATGACAAAAAATTGATTCTATAAAAAATATATTTTAAGCGAATTTGAAAAAAAATTTTTAACATTAGATACATATAAATACCCATTTTTTAAGAAATAAATTTATTTATGAATAAAAGTATTGCGTCATTGTATAGTTTTACTTGAAAAAAAAATTGCATTCAGCTAAATTGAATATGCTAGAATCTATTGCTTTGTAAAGCATTTAGAATGAGCTAAATTTAATTTGCTCTGTTGAATAATTAGGTTATTTTTTATATAACTATAACGACATATCTTTTGTTATAAGCTAAGCATGCATCATTAATGAGGTTGATTACCATGACACGAGCTGAAAAAAATGCACTACGCACCTTGGTGCAAAGCTTCACACAAGACACCATCCCTGAATATATTAGAGACAGTGGTCAATATATCCTGTCTGAAGGTGGTGTGCAAAAGATAAATATTACCCAAAATAATGCACTTTGGGAAATTGCCGGTACAATTCAAGGGGAAGATTTCCAAGTTTATACACCAGAGCTTATAATTAATATTGATGATTATCTCTTAAAGCATCAATGCAATTGCGCCGAAGCTTTCTCTGGAGTTTGCAGGCATGTTGCTGCCATATCAGTTCAATTCTTAGGGGACTTACATGATGATGATGCACAAGAAAATCCCACAGCTATTCGTTCTGATTGGAAATTAAGCTTTCGCTCATTTTTTGCCACAGAGATGGAGCCAGAGCCAGGGCGACATTACCTTATTTTTCGCTTTTATCCGGAGCCAGGTCGCCTTTTAGTTTCATTTTTTCGAGGTAGGCAAAATAAGTCTGGCATTTCAAGTGTGCATAATGAAATTACTTTAGAACAAATTTTACGTAATCCAGAATGGTGTGAACTCTCACCTCAACTACTTGAAGTAACACGCCAAATCGGACAACACCAAGATTACTATGGCCATAAGGTTGAAATACCTGAAGGGCTTGTATCATGGTTTTTTTGGGCTGTACGCAATGAATATTATATTTTTTGGCAAGATACTGAAAAATTGTGCAATATTGAAAGTGCAACCTTTGTATTAAAATTAAAACCTGAAATGCCCCCAGAGGGTTTTAGTTTTTCTTTGCTACTCTTACATGAGGGAAGACCTCCCATTTCACTCATGCAACATGCCGAAGAAGAAATTACATTCCACGGGCAAATGCCCATTTGGGTCTGTTATAACAAGAGTTTTTACCCTGTGCAAACTGGACTTGATTTATCACTAGTCTATGATCTTTTGTACACAAAACCGGTTGTACCACATGATGAAATATCAGAATTTTTAGATAGAGTATGGACTCGCTTGCCCTCAACAAATCTTTTTGAGCCACAAAACTTCTTAAAACTTATGGAGCCAATTTTTCAACCAGCAAGTTATAATCCTAAATTATTCTTAGATGAAGAAGGAAGTCTGCTTACTCTTGAAATTGAAAATATCTACGAAACCATACATGGTGAATTTTTATTAAATGGACCAAATCCTGATTTTCAAACAGGTAGCTACACTTATAGCGGTACAACCTACCTTGTTCGTAGGCATCAAGCTGAAGAGACTGAATTGTTAGAAATGTTGGCGCAAATGAGTTTTCAACAGCGTAGTAATAAGTTGTGGTTCTTAGAGCCTGAAGAAGCCATAACATTTTTGCTAGACTATTATCCAACACTTTTGGAAACATTTAGAGTGTATGGTGAGCGTGCTTTATCGCGTTATAAGGTGCGCACATCTCAGTCAGTCATTACAGCTACTGTTGAAAGTGAAGAAAATGAAAAATGGTTTAATCTTGATATTGAAATTGAATATGATGGACAATCAGTTGCCTTGGAAAAAATTTGGAAAGCATGGACACAAGGTAAGCGCTATGTGCAATTAAAAGATGGTTCTTATGCCAGCCTACCCGAAACTTGGCTTGAAAAAATTGCTCATAAATTGCATGCACTTGGCTTAGACATAAGCAAGCCGCCTCAGCAAAAATTTCAACAATTTGAAGCTCCTGTGTTGGACAGCCTTTTAGATGATTTTCCAACCGTACATACAGATTCATTTTGGGATAATTTACGTGATAAAATTCGCAACTTCCGTGAAGTGCGTATTATTGATACTCCCAAAGGACTTAATGCAGATTTACGTGCTTATCAACAGCAGGGTATTTCATACCTTAACTTCCTTTCAGAGTACGGCTTTGGTGGGATTTTAGCTGACGAAATGGGTCTTGGTAAAACTGTTCAAACTCTAGCATTTATACAATACATGGTTGAGCATAATTTGGATGGTCCAAACCTTATTGTAGTACCAACTTCCGTTTTACCAAACTGGGATAGAGAAGCAGAAAAGTTTGTACCTGAGCTAACACGTTTAATTATTTATGGAACACGGCGTGAAAATATGTTTAAACAAATTTCATCGTCTAATCTTGTCATTACAACTTATGCACTTTTACGGCGCGATTTGGAAGAGTTTGAAAAGTTTGAGTTTAATACAATTATTCTTGATGAAGCTCAAAACATTAAAAATCCAAATACTATAACTGCTCGCTCTGTCCGCCATATTAATGCCAGAATGCGTCTTTGTTTATCAGGTACACCTATTGAAAATAACTTGTTTGAACTATGGTCGCTTTTTGAATTTCTTATGCCAGGTTTTCTTGGTTCACAACATGCATTTCAACGTGGCATTGTTAAGCCCATTAAAGATGGTGATGCTGAAACTTTGGATTATTTGCGTACAAGAGTACGGCCTTTTATTTTGCGACGTACCAAGGCAGAAGTGGCAAAAGATCTACCACCAAAGGTAGAAAGTGTCACTTGTTGTGCTTTGGAAGAAGCACAAGCCGAACTTTATTCAGCCCTTGCGCACAAGCTTAAGGCACAAGTGCTTGCTGATGTGGATGAAAAAGGCATTGGCAAAAGCCAAATGTCCATACTTGATGCTTTACTTAAATTACGTCAAATATGTTGCCATCCTCGCTTATTAAAAATTGATATCCCTGGTTTTTCAAGCAACTTACCATCTGGTAAATTTGATGCTTTCAAAAATATGGTTACAGATATTGTGGAAGGTGGTCATAAAGTATTAGTATTTTCTCAATTCGTGCAAATGCTACATATTATTAGACAATGGCTACAAGCCTCAGAAATTCCATTTTGTTATTTAGACGGTGGTAGTAAAAATCGCTTTGAACAAGTGGATTTATTTAATAATGACCCTAATATACCAATATTTTTAATTTCACTCAAAGCAGGCGGGACAGGTCTTAACCTAACATCTGCTGATTACGTAATTCACTATGATCCATGGTGGAATCCTGCAGTGGAAAGCCAAGCCACAGACCGCACGCATCGCATTGGTCAAACTCGGCAAGTGTTTTCATACAAATTAATTTGTCAAAACACTGTGGAAGAAAAAATATTAAAACTACAAGAAGCTAAACGTGGTGTGGCAGAAGCCATTATCCCAGGGCAAGACGCCTTGCATTCGCTTACTAGGGAAGACCTGGAGATGCTCTTTGATGTATAAACCAATAGTATAATATCTTATTTGGTTTACTTTTTTTCCATGATGCCGCTTTAACATAATCTTATCAAATTGCCGAAATACGTACTTAATAGTCGTGTTTCGGCCACGGCATTCTAATTTGCGTCGGGATTCTCATGCATCTTGACACTTAGCTAAGCATTTTAAATAGTTTTAAAAAATAAACGTTTTTTAATAATATTCTAATAGCTTACACTCATTGCTAAATTTATTTGGGGGTGAAAGTTATGCTAAGTCGGCTTCAAGTTGCCATGATAGAGGTTTCACAACTTTCTAATCATAAAGGGTATTGGTACAAAGTAGAACATGTTTTGATTACAATGATTTTGGGTTTATTGTGTTGACTTAGAACTGTTGATAGGATTTACGAATGGAGCAAAGTTGCACATGTTCAAGACTTCTTGAAGAGAGAATTTTCTATTGAGAAGCTTCCACGTAAAGCTCATTTCTATAACATGCTAACATATGTAAATCAAAAACAATTTAATATTGAGTTTGATAAGTGGCTTCAAGGTTTACTACAAGAAAACATACAAGAAAAAACAATCGCTATTGATGGTAAGGCGATTTGTTCAACTGGTAAGCTTAGCAAATATAAAAATATCATCACCATAGCAAGTGCGATAATAGCTGATAGCGGTCTCATAATATTGACACACCAAATAAACTACAGACATTTTTTATTAAAATGGCATAATAGATGTCATGGAAAAAGAATTAAAAACGGGTGCAAAGCATCTCACACAAGAAGCACAATATGCACTTAGAAAATCTATCATTCGTTTGCATAAAAAGGGCATGACAGTTTCACAACTAGTTGAAACTTTGGATATAAGTAGAAGCTATGTATATGCTACATTAAAAAAATACAATGAAGAAGGCATTGTAGGAATAAAATCGGCAACACGTGGTAGAAGAACTGGTGAAAAGCGTGTTCTAACTTTAGAGCAAGAAAAAGAAATAATGGCAGCTATTGTGGACAAAACTCCCGACCAATACCGTTTACCAGGTTGCATGTGGACAAGGGAAAATATATCTATAATGATTCAATGTAGATATGGGATTGAATTGAAGTTGTCTACACTTGGTTATTATTTATCTCGTTGGGGCTTTAGTGTCCAACGACCAGTCAAGCGAGCTTGCAAGCAAGATGCTGAAAAAATTGATAAATGGCTTAACGAAGAATTTCCAGGCATAACCAAGCGAGCTCACTCAGAGAATGCCGAAATATTCTTTGGTGATGAAACAGGAATTCAAAATACCGCAAATTACGCCAAAGGCTATTCGTTCAAAGGGAAAACATCGGTTGTTTATGTTGACTTAAAAATGATTAAAATAAATATGTTATCTGCCATTTCTAAACGTGGTAAATTGCGGTTTATGTTGTACAAGGATAATATGACATCGAATAAATTGATTGATTTTATGAGTAGATTGATTAAGGAAGCAGACAAAAAAGTCTTTCTTATACTTGATAATTTGAGAGTTCACCATTCTACGAAAGTGAAGAAATGGCTTAGCGAACGCATAGATAAAATAGAAGTTTTTTATCTGCCACCTTATGCACCCGAGTATAATCCTGACAAACTTGTCAATAGTGATTTAAAAAGAAGTATTGGTAACAGCTCCATAGCAAGAACAGAAAAAGAACTTCGACACAGAGCTCGCTCCTGTCTAAAAAAATTACAACTCAATAAAAAGAAAATTTCTTCCTTCTTTCAATCAAAGTTTACTGCTTATGCTGCATAATTTAAGACCTCTGAACAATTCTTAAAATTTTGCTCATGTCTAATTTTGTGATGAAAT